>JBKDUV010000343.1:0-10375 GCA_046339335.1 Planctomycetia bacterium
TATTCACACTCTCCTCCGGCAGCGCGATCACGGTCTCCCAGAAGCGAAGTTGAGGCCCGGAAAGCTGACGGCCCTCATGTCGCACGATCCACTCACGCAGGGCAGCGTCGCCATAGCGTGACCGAGGCCGCGCGGATCGACGTCCCGGAAGAGTCGCGTCAGGGACATCGGCAACGCGGAGGGCGACTCGAATTCCATATTCCTATCGTTCCCGGGCGGCATCGTGGGGTGACGTTGAAGGGGGGCAGGTCACGACCACTACGGAACGATCGTCAGCTCTTCGTCGGGCGGAAGCGTAATGGTCGCCTTCTTTCGCAAGGCAGCCAAGGCCGGAGCGGAAACGCGTTCAAGGTTTCCCAGGTAGACGGGCGCCGGCGTGCCGGCGAGGGCTTCAGCGACTGCAACGGCATCGGGCCCGTCAAGGGTTTTGATTCCAAGCAAATAAACCGGCGGCCGACGATCAGTCAGTGCCCTGGCGAGTTCCGGTGTGAGGTGAGTTACCCCACGAAGCGTGATCCTGTCTGAAACTTTTCCAAGCGCGGTTGCTGCCTCCGGCGTCAGCGTCTCTAGGGCCAGGATCGCCCCTGGATCCAACCGGGCGTACTCCTTCGCGATCTCAGGCGACATGGTCCGCAGTCGCGCGACGCTCGATGACGAATGGCCGTCCGAGAAAATCTTTCTGGCGAGTGCCACCGAATCGATCTCCTCGAGCATGAGGAGCACTGGGAACCTGTGCTTTGCCAGGATATCGCCGACGCCGGGCTCGAGCCTCTTCAGTCGGTTGAGGCTCAAGGGGCCGTCGTGGGCGAGCAGCGCCTCGGCTATCGCGGGGGTGAGCCGGGCCTTGCCAAGATCGAGTGTAGGGCCAACCGTCTCCGAGCCTATCTGCACGACCTCCCCGTGCTCCGCAATCGCCTTCGCCGATTCGAGCGAGAGCGTCTCGAGATACGGAAAATCCAAGTGATGGGGAAACTCCGCAAGAATGGCGGCGATCTTCAGGGGCAGATCGATCAGCCCGACCGCGATCCCCGACGATCGCCTGCCCTTGGCGAGGGCCCGAGCGGCCGCGGGCGAGAGCTCTTTGATGCCGTTCAATTCCAGCCTCGCGCCATCGTGCGCGACAAACGCTGCGGCGACCTCCGGCGTGACCGACTTCAGCCCCCAGAGCCGCAAAACTCCGGGCCGCTGCGCGAGGATCGTCGCTGCTTCTTCATCCAGGGTGGCAAGCGCGGGCAACGTCAGGAACGTGTCTCTCCCGGGAATGACCAGAGCTTCAGCGACTGCTGGCGACACCTCGGTGACATTCACGAGGGTGAGCACCACATGCTCACGCGCCAGTTCCCGCGCCTTGTCCGGGGTGATCGTAGCTTCGGAGTACACGAACCCGGCGGGGACGCGGTAGTCGCCGAAGTAATCACGCTTCTCTTTGTCTGCGTAGGCAGAAGCGGTCATGGCCAGCACTGCCATGAAACTTACCCGCGTGAGAAGGGAAAACGCTGCGCGACCACAGATCGGAATTGCTCTGTGGAGCCACTCGCCGAAACGTGCCATCATGCCCGATGCTCCTTCGGGGGCCTGTCGTCAGGAAAACCATACCACGCGGCATCACGATCCGGCACGAACGTCAGGCCAGCAGCACGCATGCCGGCGCGCACGTCCTTGTCGGCCAGGATGCTGTTCTGGACATCCAGACCATAGTCGTAATTCTCCGGGAATTCCCCGCCGTCCCGGTGACGCTTGTTGTACCCCGGCGTGCCGCCAATCGCACCATGCGATGCGTTGTAGAACTTTCTCTGCGGCACGGCCGCCGCTCCCTGAGCGGTTGTGATCCGGTTTTCGAGTGCCATCCGCTCGAATGATGGATTGATGAGTCCCCCGTCAGCCACTGGATAATCGACATTGAAGGCGTCCTCGGTTTGCCGATCCGCGGTCGGGCCGATGATTGCGACAGCCTGCACACCGGCATGAATGGTCGCCCAAGCTGGAAGAATTCCATTCGACATGTCCACCGGATCATACATCCCGATGAACGCCACGGTTCGCGGAAGGTCGCCATCAGCCAACGCCAGGAGGGCGTGGGCGACGCCCGACGCGATCATCGCACCGCGGCTCCAGCCAACCAGCGCGATCGTCGTGCCGCCGCCAGCGTCCTGAATCAGCGCTCGCGCCGCGTCTCGTGCACGCCGAAAGACCGCATCGGAATCATCGAAAAGCCCTCTCTGATCAGGCCCCGCGGTGTAGTAGGTCATCGCGAACGGTTCGCAATCGGCCACCAGATTGCGAACGTGGGAATTCCATCGAGTGCTACCATCTGGCATAGTCCGCTCGTTGAACAAGTTGCCCTTGGCATCCCTCTTGGCCAGCCATTCAGCACTATCCGTCCCATCGATTCCGATAACGAGCGTGTTGGAGACGACGACGACGTTGACAAGGTCGGGTGTTGTGGCACGACCACCCACGGTCAGCTGAATTGAGATCGGCTGCGGGACACCCGCGGTCGTATGGATGCCCTCGACGTACAGTTCGACGATTCTCTTGTCATCGTTGAAGCCGAGTGTGTTTAGATCCTCAATAATCCTGCCTGCCGGCACAAAGGTGCCTCCGGCAGTCACGCTTGCGGTGTTCCGAAGTTCACCGGCATTCTTAGTCCAGATCCGTAGCGGATTCGTGGCGCTGTCGTCGGGGAGGCGACGATCGGGGCCGATCAGGGCCGGATCGGACGCGGCATACGACACTGTTAGCTGCATGCTGGCCAGCGGCGGACCTGTGGGAATCTCGATCACGAGGGGCGTGAAGCGTTTGCCGGGAATGCTCCAGTCGGCGTAGTCAGGAACATGGTCGCCGTCGGTGTCATTGTCATTGACGACGAGTTTCTTGGCGTTCCTGGGTTCTATTTCTTCTTCGTCGCGCTTGGGTGTTTTGAGACCGTCGTTGTTGTCGCTGTCCACGTCGAGGTCCACGTCTTTCGACACGTTCGCCTTGTCGACTTTCGCTCGCCCCCGATGCTGGAACATGGCGACCAACTCGACGCTCTCTTCAAGACCGGCATTCTCCACCCAAAGCGTCTGTGGCTGTTGGCCGACCTGCCATTGGCCTGGGAAGACTTGTTGGCCACCCGTTTCGGCATCCCAGAGCGTGATTCGGGCAGTTCCGGACGGTACCGAGAGCGTGATGGTGCCCGCATTGCTGGGCGAATGAACGACGAGTTCGAGGCGTTTGCGGCCGTCCCCGCTCGGCAGGAAGGCGCCGGGCGAGAGTTCGTTGGGCTCTGGCGCAGTCTCTTCGGGCAGTCCGTCGAGGACGAGGTCGAGAAGGTAATCATCGTTGAGGATCGTACCAGTGGCGACGGTCCTCGTGCCGAGGCCGTAGCCGGCGCCAGGCAGCAGGGTGAGGACGACGGTCTCGTCGTATTCGATCTCCGTATCGAGTATTGGGAACACTGCGACCGATGCCGTTGTGGCGTTGGCGGGGATCGTGATCGACCGACCGCCGGTTGCCGGCGGGAGGCCCGTGTAGTCGATGCCTTCGGTGGCAGTGCCGCCAACGACGTCGTAGGCGATTGTGAGCGGCGTCGGCAACGCCACGGACCGTGCGAAGGTGTAGATGATGCCCTGTGAGCTGTCCTCGTCGACCTCGCTTGGGATGACCTCGAGATTCACGGCCATGGCCGTGGCGCGGATCGTGTCGGCAGATGCCGGACTGCAACCGGTCGGCGTGAGGGTGAAGGCGATGTCGGCCATGCTCGCGCTCGGCGACAAGGCCTCTATCCAGAAAGCCTGCACGGCACCGCCCACGATCGTGGTGCCCGCGGCGGAAATGGCCGTTCCGCCGGTCGGCGCCGTCCAGAGGCGGACTTTCTCGGCGCCCTGTGTTACCGCCAGCGTGGCCGTCCGCCCGGCGGGCACATCCACGACCATCTTCGCGCGGTCGGCGCCCACCGGGACGATAACACCCGGCATGGTGGAATCGGCCTCGATCGCCTCTTCTGCCGCTGAGCGATCGACGGGATCGTTCGCGGGATCGGGAATCGTGTCGGCGCTGTCGCTGTCCACGTCGAGATCGACGGGTGGCAGCGTCAGGTTGGCGTCGAAGACGACGTTATTGCTGCCGAGGCCGTTGAGGGAGACGGTGACGCGGTCGCCGATCGGGCCGACGCCCGCCTTGCCCGGAAAGAACGTGGCGTAGACCGAGCCGTAGAGGCTGGGGATCGCCGTCATGTCGAGAAACATCTGGTAGCTCTTGGCCGCGGGCTGGGCGAAGGCCCGGAAGGCGAAGTCATAGCTCGTGCCGCTGCCGACGCCGCCGGGAAGGAGGACGGTATTGTTGGTGCCGGTGTACGTCGCGGCTTGACCGGTCCGCGAGCCTGCCTGGACGCTGATCGTCGAGCCGCGCCACGAGGACGCGCCTTCGAACTGGACGGTGAAGTCGCCCTGCTCGGAGAACGAACTGAAGCTGGTGCGGCCGACGGTGCCACCGGTTGCCGAGGCGGGAGCATAGCTGTCGTTATCGAGGTCGAACCGCAGCGTGGGCTTGAAGCTGGTGATGCTTCCGGTGCCGGTGGCCCGGACACCGATGCCGAGGATCGTATTGCCTGCCTGGAACGCGCCGGCAGAGACGACCAGCGGCCCAAAGGGCGTGGGGACGGTCCGGCCCGTCTCGAAACCCGTGGGAGCCGGTGCGACGGCCTGAACGGGGTTGTCCGTGATCGTGTTGCTCGTGGCATCGAAGGCGAACGCGGTGGTGTAGACCTCGTAGAGTTCGGTGTCGGCCATGCCGCCGGAGCCGTAGAGACCGGCTTGGTTCGAGAGCCCGCGATTCGTCCAGCCGTTCCAGGACAGGCCGCCGTTGATGTCCACGCCGGCGAGCATGGCGCGGGACTCGAGCTGCTCGGCGCCGATCGGGGGGCGCTTGCTGCGGGAGCGGCGGCGGCGCTTCGGAACGGCCGAGCGACCAAAGAGCGTGGCGCGGAACGAGCGGGAACGGGCAGGCACGTTGCGAAGCATCGGTGTACCGGCGGCAGGAGGAAACGGGCGGGACGAATCGGCGGGACGGAGATAGAGCACCGCTGCCGCACGAAAAGATCGTGCAGCAGCAATACGGCATCTCCGCCGGGACGGTACCGTATCGGGGGGGGGGGGGGCGTCAAGGGGCCGCCGATGCGGGCGTGCTATCGATGGTCCGGCCAATGGCACTTCCGCAACCATGTCGATAGGCATTTCCGGGCCGATGGGCGGCTGGTGAGGCTGGTGCCGCGTTTTCCGGCACCTGATCAGCTGCTCCCGGAACGGCTGCCCTCCCCCTGCAGTGGCGTTTTTCTGCCGTCGGCGCGGAGTCTGTTCGAGTTCGGCCGCCTGGGGCTTTGGTTTGACCGCGCGTCCGGCACCGCTCATACGGCCTCTGGATAGCCATGCGACATACCCATGTCGCGAAGACCCAGATCGACTTCCGCCCGTTTTGTCGCACGACCATTGGTCGTGACCCCTTGGCCGCCCACACCGCCGTCAACGTTCCCTGCTGCCCGAAACGGGCCTCGTCTTGGAACCACACGCGAACTTTCGTGCGCGGCCGGGTGCCTTGCGCTTTCGCACAGCCTCGATGCCGCCGTCACGATAGGCGTACGCCCAACGCTGCACGAATCGTCGACTGCGGCCTACAGCATCGGCGACTACAAGCGTCTCCCGCCCCTGCAGCACCAGCAACACGCTACGCAACCGATCCCGCCGCATCACATTCGATTCTTTGGCAATCAAGCCAGCGAGCCTGCGCCGATCTCCGCGATTCCTTCGACAATGTCCATGCGGCCTCCTTGTCTGGAGGACGAATCATGGCACCTGAAGGCAGAGGGCGCAAGACAGGAAAACGAGGCAAAGGCGCGCGAGAATCAAGTGGGGGCCATCGGGCTTTTCCGTGGGTCGGGGGTGTCCCTGCCATGTCACCGGTCGTTCTCTGCGGGCCTCCGGCCCTCTGTTCACTGCATGTCCGCTGCGCTTCAGCATCCATGCCTGCGCTTGCTTCCACAGCCCGGCGACACGGCAGGAACACCCCCTTCTGGGCTCCGGACCCACAAAGTTCCCTGAAGGACCTCAAATGGGGGCCGTATCACCGGGGTCGAGCTCGACCTCGACGATCTGCATCTCCGTGCCGAGGATTTCGTAATCGACCTTGTGGGATGCCATCGCGCCGGGCTCCGGAAAATGGAGCTTGAGCCTACCCTTTCGGGGACGAGGAGCCGGCCCGGCCGCCGCCGTCGGCCCGCTGCTCGATCGCCAGCCGCATGGTCATGCTCCAGCGGCCGGCCGCGTCGGGCGTCACGATCCAGTGCGGCATGACCACCACCGACTGATGGACGAGCTCAAAACCACCCTCCGACTGGCTCACAGAACGGATCGGAAACGTCCACACGCCCCCCGGTTCACCCGCTGACGGCACGGTGCACTCGAGGAGCACGTCGATGCCCAGCCAGCGATCCACGAGCCCGAGCCGCAGCGCACCAGGAAGGTCGAGCCGGTCACCGAGATCGCCGAGCGACGTGCCTCGGCCATCGTGGAAAAACCGCCCCTCGGCCTCGGCCGGCATGCCGGCGAAGATGAACTCCACGGCCAGGTGCTGGCGGAAGTCGGCGGGCAGGCCGGAGAGCACGTAGGCGATGTCGAGCGCGTGCCCGCCGCGGGCGACCGTGATCGTCTTCTCGAGCCGGAAGTGAATCCCCCAGGCGTTGCCGGGGCGGGCGAGCGTGAGGGTGACGTGATCGACGGCATGCTGGAGCGTGGCCGCGTAGGCACCGGTGGCGAAGTCGCCCCGTTCCTGTGCTTCTCCATCGGCGACGCCGACGCCCGTCGCGTCCAGGTCCCAGAAATGATCGACGAGGCTCTTGCGCCGGGCGACGTCGTAGCGGACCATCCGCTCCAGGCCCTCGTGCTTGAACCGGGCCGGCTGCGACTCGTCGACGATGCTCCGCGCCGCCCCCGGTCCGGCGAGGACCTGTGCATGGTAGGCCTCGGGGCGGCGGTCGAGCGTGGCGAGGAGGTTGTGCCGGGTGGTGCGCAGGTCGAGTTCGTAGATGATGCCGCCGCGGCCCGGGGCGACCCAGGCTTCGAGGGCGTCGGTGCCGATGCGGATCTCCTCACGACCGTCGAAGTCGAAGTCCGCGACCGACGTGTCGAGCCACGGGGCCGTGCGGTCCTCGGACCGGTCGCAGGCGGCGTCGGCGGCGATAAGTTCCGCGAACACGGCGTTCCGCAGGTGGGGCAGGTAGATGCCGCCGAAGGCGCCGTGCCAGTAGGCACAGTTGCACTGGCCACGGTACAGGGCCCGCTCCGCCTCAGCGAGCGGCCCGGCTGCGGCCGTGCCCGCGGAGCGGAGCCGGGCGAGCCGCGTGCTCACCGCCATCATTCGGGCGTACATCTCGTTGGCTTCGGGATAGCGCCGCCGAAAATTCCGCCACGACCCGCCGCGCAGAAAGGCCGCGGCCCCGGCCAGCCGCGGATCGCTCGCCGCCGCCTTGCGGGCTTCGATGCAGGCCAGTTGCAGCTCGGGGGGCAGCACCCACTCGGTCATCTCCCGGTAACTGCACTCGGGCAGCCAGACCGTGCCCGCCGGCGGCTCCTCGGCGAGCACCTCCGCCGGCAGGCTCATCCGGATCCAATCGGCGTTCGCTTCGAGGAGCGTGAAGAACTTCTCCAGCCAGCCTTCCGTGAAGCAGGTGCGGTGGGTCTCGGGCCAGGCGCCGAATTTTTCACCGTCGTCGGCGAACACGGCCAGGCCGCCGGGGCGACGCGACGCCATGAACCGGAGGTGGTCGATCGTCGCCTCGGGGGGCGCGAACGGGATCAGGTACCGCAGCCGCTCGCTCACGGGAAAGACGGCCAGCGTCCGGCCGTCCCCTTCGGTGAGCCAGAGCCGGTCGAGTTCGTCGTCGCGCAGCCCGGCGGCCTTGAAGTGCGTGTCATCGAGGATCGTCCAGGTCATGCCGGCGGCGGCGATGTCGGCCACCATGCCCGGGTCCCAGACCCGCTCCGCCACCCACATGCCGCGCACCGGTGCCTCGAGCCGCGACTCGAGCCAGTCGCGATACGAGCCGATCTGGCCGGTCCGGTCGCGGGGCGTGAGCAGGGCGAGGATCGGTTCGTAGAAGCCGCCGCCGACGATCTCGATCTGTCCCGCGGCGACGCGGGCGGCGAGCCGGTCGAGGTATTCGGGCCGCCACCGGTCGAGCCATTCGGCGAGCGGTCCACTGGTGTGGATCGCGATCCTGATCGCCGGATGACGCTCGAGGAGATCGAGGAACGGCAGGTAACTGTCCGCGTAGGTCCGCGCGAAGACGTCGTCGAAGTTGCCGACGGGCTGATGGTCGTGGACCACGAACACGAGGCGGACGGCGGGGGGCATCGAGTGGTCCGGTCGGGAGACGGCGGCCGGGGCGGCCGCGGGCGGTGGACGCGGATGGTCACGCGCCGGCCAGGCAGCGCCAAACGGGGCAGCGGGGAAATCCTCGCCCCGCGTCAGCGGGCGTCGCCGCGCAGGCGGCGGGCCGATTCCGCGGGCGTCATGGTGTTGATGTGGCAGCCCGTGCCGAGCTCGAAGCCGGCGAGCGGGGCCAGCCGCGGCAGGATTTCCAGGTGCCAGTGCCAGTCCGCGACCGCGGGTGCGTGGCCGGCGAAGGGCAACTGGTGGAGCCACCAGTTGTAATCGGCGCCCGGCGCGACGGCGGCGAGCCGGGCCACGAACCAGCGGGTGAGGTCGGCGAGTGCCGCGACATGGGCGGCCGGGGCGGCGTGCAGATGCGACTCCGGAGCCTGCGGCACGATCCAGGTCTCGTAGGGCTGGCGGGGCGCGTGGGGCACGAAGGCCAGCAGGCCATCCTGCTCACGGACGATCCGTCCCGCGTCCTTCGCGGCGGCGAGGACCGCGGCGAACGACGTCCGCTCCGCGGCCAGCATCTTCGCCTCCAGTGCCGGTGGCACGAAGTCGATGGCCACGATCTGGCTGTGAAGGTGGACCAGCGAGGCGCCGGCGGCGGGCCCGGAGTTCTTGAAGATCGTGGCCCAGGCAAGGTCGCCGCGATCGGCGAACATCGCCAGCCGCTGCCGGCAGAGTTGCCAGACATCACGCCACGCCTCCGGCTTCACGGCGAGGACCGACCGCTCGTGAGAGGCCGCCTCGATGACCACGTCGTGCACGCCATGGGCCGCAGCCACGATCGCCCCGCTGGCATCCCCCGACGGCCGCCGCGCCGCCGCGTCGATCGTGACGGGGTAGCGGTTGGGGATGATCCGCGCCCGCCACGGCCGGGAGGGATCAGCCGGGGAACGCAGCACGTCGGGAGGCGTTGCGGATTCGTTGCCGGAGCAGAACGGGCACGAGACTCCCGTCTCAGACATGGCGACGAGGTCTGCCGCGCCAGGCCGGCCGGCCCGCTCGGGCGCGACGAACACCCGCCGCGCCGCGAGCGGGTCGAGATGAATCCGCGGGCCCTGCGGCAGGGGCGAAAAAGGGTCGGCGGCGGCCATGCTCTCCAGTATGCGCTCGCCCCGCGCCGCCTGCCGCGAGCGCGTGTTGAACCCCCGCGCATGCGGCCGTAGACTCTCGCCCAGCGTTTTCCGCCCAGACCCGGAGGCCCGGCCGCATGCTCACCGTCGGCGATTCTTTCCCATCGTTCTCCTGCCAGGCCTGCGTCGGCACGGGCAAGGACGACATCCGGCTCGTCACCTCGGCCGATTACGCCGGCAAGTGGGGGGTGTACTTCTTCTATCCCAAGGATTTCACCTTCGTCTGTCCCACCGAGCTTGCCGAGTTCAACCGGCAGTTGAAGGCGTTCGCAGACCGCGACACGAGCGTCGTCGGCGGCAGCACCGACAACGAGTGGTCGCACCTCGCCTGGCGGCGGGCCCACGCCGACCTGACGAACCTCGGTTATTCGCTGATCGCCGCCCAGAAACTCGCCACCGAACTCGGCATCCTGGAGAAGTCCGAAGGCTACTGCCTGCGGGCGACATTCATCGTCGATCCCCAGGGCACGATCCAGTGGGTGGACGTCAACCAGGGCCGCGTCGGCCGCAACGTCTCCGAGGTGCTGCGGGTCCTCGACGCTCTGCAGAGCGACGAACTCTGCCCGTGCAACTGGAAGAAGGGCGATCCCTACGTGAAAGTCGGGTGAGCATGCCGCGGGCGGATCGCACGTCGGCCGCCGGCTGGTCGCCGCCGCCACGAACCTGGATCGGCAAATTTGCGGACGCGTTTCGCGGCGTGTGGCGGGCCGTCTGCACGCAATCGAGTTTTGCGGCCCACCTGCCGGTCGCGGCGGATCCTTTGCCGCTGCCCCGTTTTTTCCAGACGATCTTGCCCGTCATCAGCTCGGCACAGAACAGTATCGGAC
>JBKDUV010000344.1:0-2816 GCA_046339335.1 Planctomycetia bacterium
GATCGTGCGGACGAAGCAGGAGAAGGAGCGGGAGATCCAGGTGGTGGAGCAGGAGCAGAACCGGCTCCGGCAGAACATGGCGAACCTGGACCGGACCAACGACCTGTATCTCAAGTACGTCCGCAAGATGACGGAGCAGGAAGACCGGGTGGACGTGCTGCGGAAGGAGATCACGGCGCTCGTCCAGAAGGAGCAGGCGGCCCGCCGCGAGCTCGACGATTTCCTCCAGAAACTCGAGCTCGACTGAGCCGGCTTTGGCCCGCGTCTCGCGCGGTTCGCCGGTCGAAATGCCGTCACGTCAGCGGCGCATGACCTCGACGTCGGCACCGTGCCCTGGTACGGCGGCAAGCCGGCCGTCGCAGGTGACGAGCGGCGCCTCCAACGCCTCGGCGAGGGCCAGGTACACCGCGTCGTAAGCCGTGCAGTTGGCGCGGAGTTGCCAGACTCGCGGGAGCAGCGCGTCGTGCGGATACCGGACGATCCCCAGCGCCCTGTGGTCGTCGAGCGCGGTCCGGGCCCGCGCCTCCGAGAGGTCGCCGTTCAGCACGAAACGCCGCAGCACCTGGGCGACTTCGAGGTCGAGCAGGTGGGGGGCGGCGATCGATTCCGCCGACCGGAGTACCCGGTCAACGAGCCCGGGGTGATCACCGGCTCGGAGGAGGAGTTCGAGGGCAGCCGAAGCGTCGAGGACGATCATCGACTATCCCGTTCCGCCCGCACGGCCTTGGCGGGCGACGTGCCGAGGCGGACGGCGGGGCGGTGCAGCAGGCGGTCGGCGAGTTCGGCCGGCGTTGGCCGCTCGGCGACGCGGCGGATCTCCGCGAGCAGGAACTCGGTCAGTGGCTGGCCGGCGAGTGCCGCCCGCGATTTGAGCGTGGCATGCACCGCATCGGGGACGTTTCGTATCTGGATCATCTTGGACATGCTTCAAGCATAGATGCATGTGTCGCACATAACAAGGGAGGTGGCGGCTCAAGGCGTCGGGGACGAGGGCCGGATTCTGCGAGGAACTTTTTTCTTGGACCCGGCGTCCAATCGGCTGGGTAGCCGTGTCGGGCTTCCGGTGCGGTCGTGCAAACGTCCGGTCCGGGCCCGCTTTCGTGCAACCGGCGTCGGCCGGAGAGCGAAGCCAGAGGATGCCCTGAGACTGTTTCCGACCAGAACCGTGACCGTTCCCGTTCGAGGAGTTTCATCATGCCGTCCCCTTCGATCTGCATCCTTGCCGTCGGCCTCGCGCTGGCGTGCAGCATGACCTTCGGCGCCGATCCGCAGCCGGGTGCCGGTGGTCTGCCGCTGGACCGGGTGGTGCTGTTCACGTCGGGCGTGGGCTTCTTCCAGCACGCCGGCAAGGTGACCGACGACGCCACGGTGGAGATGAAGTTACCCGCGGCCGACGTCAACGACCTGCTCAAGAGCATGGTGCTCGAGGATCTCGACGGCGGGAGCGTCTCGACGGTGAGTTACGCCTCCCGCGATCCGATCACGAAGACGCTGGGGACGTTCGCGGTGAACCTCACCGACAACCCGTCCCTCGGACAGATCATCGGCCGGCTGCGCGGGGAGAAAGTGGAGCTCGACGCCGCCAACCGGGTGGCGGGGACGATCGTGGGGGTGGAGCGGCGGACGGTCCCCGCGGGCGAGAAGCAGACGGTCGAGAAGGAGTTCTTGACGCTGCTCACGGCCGGCGGCCTGCGGACGATTGCCCTCGACGCGATCACCGAGATCCGGCTCGTGGACAAGCGTCTGCAGGGGGAGCTGGAAAAGGCGCTCGCGGTGCTGGCGCTGGGGCATGACAACGACAAGAAGTCGGTGGTGCTGCAATTCACCGGGAAGGGGCAGCGGAACGTGCGGGTGGGCTACGTGCAGGAGTCGCCACTCTGGAAGACGAGCTACCGGCTGGTGCTCGCCGAGCCGGCGGCGGGTGAGCAGCGGACGAAGGCCCGGCTGCAGGGCTGGGCGATCGTGGAGAACACGACGGACCAGGACTGGAAGGACGTGCGGATGTCGCTGGTGAGCGGCCGGCCGATCTCGTTCACGATGGACCTCTACCAGCCGCTGTACGTGCCGCGGCCGCGGGTCGTGCCGGAGCTGTATGCGTCGCTCCTGCCGCAGGTCTACGGGCAGGACCTGGCGGTCGTCGATGGCGAGTTTCGGCGTGCCGCCAATGGCATTGAGGCCGAAAAAGCGTCGACCATGGCGAAACGAATGAGGGGTTTTGGGCAAGGGGGTGGCGGGAGTGGCGGGGGTAATGGCCAACTCGATCCTCAGGCTGGTGATCGCGCGGCACCAGCGAAGTCGGGGGAAGGGAAGCCGGGGCAAGTGAAGGATGAGTCGGGCAAGCGCATGTTCGACGCCGCCGAGAGCATCCGCAGCATGGCGGCCGGCGAGAACCTCGGTGAACTGTTCCGCTACGAGATCGAGCAGCCGGTGACGATCGACCGGCAGCGGTCGGCGATGCTGCCGATCGTGGCGGAGGGTGTGGAGGTGGAGAAGGTTGCGATCTACGACGAGCGGGTGCTGGCGAAGCACCCGCTGGCCGGGCTGCGGCTGGTGAACTCGACGAAGCTGAACCTGATGCAGGGGCCGCTGACGGTGTTCGAGGCGGGGGGCTACGCCGGCGACGCGCGGATCGAGGACATGGCGCCGGGGAGCGAGCGGCTCCTGAGCTACGCGATCGACCTCGACGTGGAGGTGAATCCCGGAACCAGTCGCAGGCCGACGAGATGCTGGCGGTGAAGATCGTGAAGGGGACGCTTGTCGTCACCCGGAAGGCGACCCGCAAGAAGGTGTTCGAGATCAAGAACTCGGGGTCGAAG
>JBKDUV010000345.1:0-5936 GCA_046339335.1 Planctomycetia bacterium
AGATCGACGAGATGCCGAACCGAGATGCTCGGCCGAAAGAGCCCGACGTCGATGACGATCGGTGCGGCCGTCGCCGCCGAGGCGACGGCCGCCTGCTCCAGCCGCACCTGCAACGCCTGCACGCCCTTGCCCTGTGCTGCCAGCGGAGCGACGCATGCCGTCACCAGGCGGTCGATCACGTCTTCGAGCGTCTGCCTGATCTCGTCACGCCCCGCCAGCGGCACGTCGAACGCCTGCGTCGCCTGCGGCAGCTCCTCGCC
This sequence comes from Planctomycetia bacterium, assembly GCA_046339335.1. Lineage (GTDB taxonomy): Bacteria > Planctomycetota > Planctomycetia > Pirellulales > UBA1268 > QWPN01. The sequence continues at coordinate 261 of JBKDUV010000345.1, forward strand.
GCGCGGCGCCGCCAGCGGCTCGGCGACGGCGCCGGTGAACTGGGCGAGCCGGCGGGCGAGCAACGGCGGAAATCGTGAGGCGAGCGCCGCCGCCGGCAGCCGCAGCGCCCCGCCGATCGTGTCGATGCCCAGTTCACCGAGCATCCCGAGCGTGGCCTGGTCGAGCCGCAAAGCCGGCAGTGGCAGCCCGGACAACGGCGCCGTCGGGCCGCTTTTCAGCCGCTGGGCACCGGCGGGCACGACGGCCCAGCGCCGCTTGCGTGGCGGCTGCGATGCCCGCCAGGTCGTCATGTCGACCGGATCGGGAAGCAGGTCGGTATGCCGCGCGGCCGCCCACGCGGCGGCACAGGTGTCGGCGATGGCGGCCCGCGCATGGACCCCGCGGGACGCGAGCGTCCAGACGGCCGTGCGGACCAGGGCCGACTCGCCGCCGAAAAAATTCGCCGTTCCGGTCACGTCCAGGTGAATGCACTCGGCCGCTCCCCAGTCGGCGTCGTCCAGGATGCCCACCGTCGGCGAGAACCGGCGACACCAACGGCCCAACTGATCGAGCGCGGCCCGGTCCGCGACCGGATCGTCATGCACGACCTCGGCGACGTGGCATGCACGGGAGCCGTGCGCCAGCGACAGCACCGCCATCGCCTCGGCGAGCGACATCCCCTGCGGAATCCGGGGCCGCCGCCCTGCCGAACGCCGCCCCGCCGCCCGGGGTGGCTCCGCCCAGGCCCACGAAACCACCGCCATCACGCCACGACGCTCGCGGCGGCAGACGAACACCGGCACTGCGCGCCACTCGGGCCGCTCCAGCAACCGCCGTTGCACCGGCCACCGCGGCAGCCAGATCGTCATGATGCGCGGCATGACGCACCTCGCTCGGGGAAGCCGGGCGCCGGCACGGTCAGACTGTTCGGGCCAGCCGTTCGTGCCGGGGCATCACGGCCGTCATCGGCACATCGCGCGGCCCGGCCAACGGCGCGATCGACGGCGCGATCGACGGCCGCGCCGCCCCGCTCCAGATCGAGCACGATCTCCACAGTCCGGTCACCAGCCGCTCCCGGCCGGGCACAGGCCGCTCCCGGCCAGGCACCGCCGACCCGCTCGAGCCGCAGCCGACGTTCGAGGAGCGTGCCACCGGCCAGCGGCGCGACGGCGATCCGCGCCTCGGCCCAGGATGGCTCACGGCACGCGACAGCCGACCGGACGAAAAGGCCCACGGCGCCGCTCGACCGGGCCGCCAACTGCCAGCGACGCATCGCGATCGCCCACTGTTGCCGCGCATGTGGCGGCGATCGCCGCGGCACGGCCGGCCACGGAGCACCGCTGCCGGCCTCGATCCGCGGCCAGGCCAGCACTGCCGCAACGCCGGAGCAACGCAGCGCCTGGTCGATCGCCCAGATCTCATCCTCGTCGCGTGCGGGACGAGCCACGACCAACTGTGGCCCGCCGACGTCCCTGCCGAGCCAGGGGAGCACGGCGGGAGGATGAAACCAGCCCGACCGATCCACGACGAGGATCGTTCGCGGCCGGATGTCGCCCAGCTCCGACCGGCGGTCGGCCCTGGCCAAACGGCAGGCCAGCGCAGCGGCGAGCGTCGCCGCTCCACCCGCGGCATCCCCGCCGGCGAGCCATTCGATCAGGCTGCCCCGACGAATGCCGCCGGCCGGCAGCAAGGAATCGAGTGGCTGAAATCCGCTCGGCACCACCTCCCGCGACGCCTCGCGGACCTGAAGGCTCCCGGCATCGACCAGCACCGATTGCGCGAGCCCGAACGTCACCATCGCAACACCTCCGATTCAATGTATGTACTCATGTACAGTATTTGATCGGACTGCGGCTGTCAACTCCCCTGTCATAGCCGGGCCGGCGCGGCAGATGCGGCCGCGGGGCGCGGTATCCTGACGCCACAGATGGCCGCGCACGGTCCGGCCGACGACGACCCGCCGATGCCCCGAGGAGGACCGACCACGATGCACGCGATCCGGATTGCCGGCCCACTCGCCGTGGCGGTCACCGTCACCTGTCTGACCGGCGGCACGACCGGCCTGGCAGCCCGCGCCGCGGACCGGCTGGTCGTGCCGGAGGAGTTCGGGGTCTTCCAGCGGGATGTTTCGCCGCTCGTGAAGGCGCAGCTGGAGACGGCACAGCTCGACATCCCAGCAAAAACGTTCCTCCAGATCGAGCCGGCCCTGCACCACCTCGCCCTGCAGCATGCCGACCGGCTCTCGGCCTTGCCCGCGGCCGACGTGCCCCGCACCCTCGCGGCCCTGGCCCGGTTCATCGACCGGCAACGAACCGCAGCCGGGCAGCGGCCCGTGTTCGCACCGGGCCGCGACGTGATCGGACTTCTCGACCCCGACCGCGGCCTCGATCCCAATGCGATCACCGCCATCGCCGCCGCCTACGGCGGCGCCGCCACGGTCTTCAAGCGCGACACGGCCGACGAGACGATCGCCGGCGTGGCCGACGAATTCCTCGCCGCCGTCCGTGCCGCCGCCACCAGCGGCCGCCCCACGACGATCGTGGTCCTCGGCCACGGACTGCCGACCGAGATCCAAAGCTACGGCATTCGCTTCGAACGGCTCGCCGACGCGCTGCTCGGCGACCAGGCCGCCGCCGGCGGCGCCGCATCGCCCCCGGACCTGGGCAAGCTCGTGCTCGTCTGCGACGACTGCTACAGCGCAGACTTCCTCATCAATCTTCAGAATGCCGTCGAACTCCGCAGCCGGGATCACGGCCTGTCGGCCGTCGCGCTTCCCGCCTGCATCGCCGGCACCAATCGCGGCCGCTTCGGATTCGCCGACGCCAGAGGGGCGTTCGTGCCCCATTTCTGGAAGGACGTGGTGGAACTGTATTTCATCCGCCGGCCGCGGCCCGCGGCGCTGGTGCTGCAGAACGTCTTCGAGAACGTCGACCACATGATGTACGGCTACGGCCGGGCGCCGATCTTCGAAGGGACGAAGGTGACGGGCTGGCGACTGATCGATCCCGCGGCCGTGCAGGACCCGGTGACGTTCGTGCCGCTCGACGCCGCGGCCCGCGACGAACTGCGGGCGATCCTCGGCCTTCCGGCCACGGCCCCGCTTCCCGGCTGGCTCGACATCGGCTGAACCCCGGCCGCCGCATCCCGCCGTGCGCACCTCTCACGGCCCCCGCGCGGCCTCGGGACTGCTCTCGGAGTTGCGGAGACAATCTGCTACCACTCACGTCCCCCGCCAGGTCGCGATCGTCCCGGACACGCCGATGCCGCCCCGCACCACGCCCCGCCTCCTGCCCGGTTGCACCGCAGCGGCTGCCATCCTGCTCGGAGGCGGCTGTCGGCTCGCGGACGTCGGCCGCGGATTCGCCACCGGCATCGTGCTCCCGGGCGGCCAAGCCGCAGACGCCGCAGAGACGGAGGCACTGCGGGGTCCGGTTCGCGAGGCCGTCGCCACCCTGTTGTCCCGGCACGTCCCGTCGACGGTGGTCCAGGCATCGCTGGAAACCGCCGACAGCGGGCGGCCGGCGGCCAAGCGGATCTGCATCGTGCCGATGCCTCCCGCGGGCATGGACCGGGACGAGATCGGGCCGCGGCTCGGCGCGATCATCCAGCAGCGGATCGACGAGTCGGACGTCTTCGAGGCGGTCGCGCCCCGGTTCGTCGCCTCGGGGCTCGAAGCCGCCCGGGTTCGGCCCGCCGATCTGCGCCTGGCGGACAACCGTCGCGGGTTCACCACCTTCATGGAGCAGCAGGGGCAGGAGATCGATTACCTGCTCCTGGCCGCGATCGAGTCGACGGACGACGCCCGTGCGACGAGCCGCGACCGCATCCTGGTCCTGACACTCGTCGACGCCCGCAGCGGCACGAGCGACGACTCCCGAAAGGCCCTGCCGCGAACGGGCCGGGGCGGCCTGCTTCGCCTGCCGATGCCTCCAACCCAGTCCCGCCCGGCGGAGTGACCGGACCGCGGGACCGACGGCTCGTGCCGGCGGCGACTACACCTGGTAGCGATCGCGGTCGGTGTCCGGCTTCACGCCCTCGGGCGTCTCGTCACTTGCGATGTCGAACCACTCCGGCCTGAACTCGGTCCTGGCCTGCGTGGTGGGATTCGCCAGGGCGATGTTGCTGACCAGCGCGATCACCGCGTCGGCGATCGCCACCTCGGGCTTGCACCGCGGCTGATTCTCGGGAGCGGGATTGCGGATGCACCACGCCCAGTGCTCCATCTCCTCCTGGTATCCGCGGGACGGGGGCTTTGCATCGCCCCCCTTGCCGCCGGCGGCATAGCCACCCCCGCCACTTTCGGTGGTGTCGAGCGTCGGCGTGCCGTCCTTCGCCTTGGCGACGGAGACCCGGGTGTCCTTGGCGGAATCCTTGTAGAGCATCACGTCCTGCTCCCGTTCGAGCACGAGCGTTCCCTTCGTGCCCATCACCACCTCGCCATACTCGCCGAATCCGTTGCCGTTGATCGAGGAGTAGGTGACGACGATCTTCTTGTTGGGATCGGCCACCTTGCCCGCCTCGTCGAAGTAACCCGGTGCCGGGTACTCGTACATGCAGTAGACGTGGTCGTCGATCTCCCGATCCGCCGGGAAGATGCTCCGGTTGCCGACCGCGGTGACCGTCAGCGGCTTGACCTTCTTTCCGGCACCATGCATGGCCGAGACGAAAATCCCGGCGGCATCGAGCTGGTGGCTGCCGAGTTCGGCCATGAGCCCGCCGCCGGTGCGGTTCCAGAGACGCCAGCGGATCAATTCCTCCAGCGGCGTCCGCGCCGCACCGCCGGGGAGCGTCAGCGGGGTGTAACCGTGGGCGGCGGCATCGACTGCCTGATCGGCGATCTGGGCCTCGAGTTGTGCGATCTGCTTCACGAGCTTGTCGATGTCGGCCGGCCTGGCGTTCTCCAGATCCTTCTTCCAGCCGGCGAGCCGCTTGGCGAGCGACTGGTCATCGGGCATGGGGGGCTTCCATGAGTCCTTGCCGGGCAGATTGCCCCGGTGCCACTGGGCGCGGATCGAGTGCAGGTCGCCGAGCAAGCGGGCCGTGCCGATCGTGTGCACCGCGTTGTCGTAGAGGACGCTGTAATGCCGCTGGTGGCCCGTGGCGAGGATCTTGCCGGTCTCACGGGAGACGCGGCCCATCTCCTTGCACTCGTGGATGCTGTGGCCCATGAGTTTTTCGGTGAGCACGTGCTTGCCGGCCCGCATCGCCTTGATCGACGCCGCGGCGTGCAGGTGCAGCGGCAGGGCGATGATCACCGCCTCGACGTCCTTGTCGGCGAGCAGATCCTCGTAGGCCCGGTATACCTTGACGTGGCTGCGGGCGACGTCCTCGGTGGACCATTGATACTTCCTCATCAGGCCCGGCCGGGCCGTGTTGGCACTGGGGCTGGAGACGTCGCCGTGAAAGGCCCGAAAGACGTTGTAGGGACGGATGTCGGCGATGGCGACGACGTTGAGATAGTCGGGGTTGTGGGCCCCGATGAGCACGCTCCCCTCGTCGCCGGTGCCGAGTACACCAACCCGCAGCGGGTCGCCGACGGCCCGGCCGTAGCCGAAATAGATCGACCCCAGCCCGACGCCGGAGGCGAGGCCGGCCGCGACCGCGCCGCCGAGGAAGTCGCGACGGGTGATGGACACGGCGTCGGAGAAGTTCTCCTTGCCGATCTGCTTCTGCTGCTCAGTCAGGTTCATGCAGGC
>JBKDUV010000346.1:0-3007 GCA_046339335.1 Planctomycetia bacterium
ACCACCGAGAGCGGGAGCCCGGGCTCGACCTCGGCACGGACCATCCAGGCGTTGGCGGTGACGGCGCCGACCGCGGCGAGCCGCGTGGCGAGCAGAGGGTCGTCGGGTTCGACGAGCACGCTCGTCGAACCCGCGTCCCGCAGCGTCGGCACGTGGAGCTCCGCGGCCGAACAGGCCACGCCCCGTGGCACCCAGCGCCGGCCGTCGAGCCAGAGCGACCGCCGCCGTGGGCCGAACCGGCGCAGGCCGATCACCATCTGCGGTACCTGCCAGGCGGCGTCGACGCCCTCGACGTGCAGATCGAGCCGATAGAGGGCGGGCAGGTCCGGAGTCCAGTAGGCCGGCTCCGTGACGATCGCCTTGCCGACGGCCGTGGCCAACGGCCCGGCGGTCGCTCGCGTCGGACCGAGATCGACCACCCGGGCGGTCGCGGGCAGCGTCACGGCCCGGCGACACTCCGGCCCGACGAGCACGCCCCCCACCCGCGCCGTCGCCGTCCCGTCGGGCAGCGGCACGCGGAAGAAGACCTCGGCCCGCATGTCGTCGCAGGGCCCGAGCACGACGGCCAGCCGCGGCGCGGTCATGCTTCCCGGCCCGCACCGAACCGTTCCGCCGCCAGCGTCTGCAGCTTCCGCAAATCCAGCTTGCCGGAGCCGAGCACTGGAATCTCCTCCAGAACCGCGAAACTGTCGACCGCAGGGATCCACAGGTTCGGCAGGCCCTGTTCGCCGAGCCGGCGGACGATCTCCCGCGGGTCCCGGTCGGTCGGCAGGTGGAAGACGATCAATCGCTCCCCCTTCGCCCGATCGGGCACTGCCGTGACCACGGCCAGCAGTTCGCCGTCCGCCGCCCCGAGTTCGGCGTTCACCGCCTCCTCGATCGTCAGGTGCGGCACCATCTCGCCGCCGATCTTGGAGAACCGGCTTTCGCGGCCGGTGATCGTGATGAAGCCGTCCGCGTCGAGATGGGCGATGTCGCCCGTGCAGTACCAGCCGTCGCGGACGACCTTCGCGGTCAGGTCGGGCCGGTCGAGATAGCCCTGCATGACATTCGGACCGGCGATCCAGAGCAGGCCCTCGGCTCCGACCGGCAGTTCGCGCAGCCCCTCGCGGTCGGTGATCCGGGCCCGGCTGCCGAGGATCGGCCGGCCGACGGTACCCTCGCGGGCGGCGGGTGGCCGCCCCGGAACATGCCGCGACGCGGGCACGTTGGCCGCCACCAGCGGCGAGAGTTCCGTCGCGCCGTAGGCCTCGCTGGGCCGCACACCGAACTTTCGCTCGAAGGCGTCGCTGACGTCGCGCGGAAGCTTCTCCGCGGCGCCAAACGCCACCTCCAGCGTGGAAAAATCCTCCGCCGGCGTCCGCCGCGTGTAGATCCGCAGGAAGGTCGGCGTGGCCATGAGGATCGTGGCGTGGTGTTCCCGCGCCAGCCGGCCCACCACCTGCGCGTCGCGCGGGTCGGTGTGGTAGACGACCGCCGGCTCCAGCGTGAGCGGCGTCCACAGCGTGGTCGTGTAGCCGTAGGAATGAAAGAAGGGAAGCACGCCGAGCGCCACGTCGGAGGCGGAGAGGTGGAGCAGGTTGTCGATCGCACGGACGTTCGAACCGACGTTCTCCTGCGTCAGCACGACCCCCTTGGGATCGCCGGTCGATCCCGAGGTGAAGATCACGGTCAGGACGTCGTCGGGCCGGATCCGGTCGAGGCCCAGCAATTTCTCCAGCAGCGGCAGCGGCGTCAGGGTGGCGTGCAGAAAACTCAGCGCCTTGTCGACGGGGGTGGCCAGCTTTCGCAGGTCGCCGGCGTCGAGCAGCCGGCTGCCGGCATCGAGCCGGACACGGGTCAGGAAGGCCGGGCTGGAGATCACGCGACGCAGGCCGGCCCGCTCCGCGCACAGGTCGACGATGGCCTGCGACGCCGTGTAGTTGAGGTTGACCGCGACCCGGCCGGAAACCGCGAGGGCCGCGTTGACGATCGCCGCCCCTGCGGTCGGCGGGAGGAGCACGCCGACCATCTTCTCGTCGGGAGCGAGCACGCGGTCCAGCACGCGCCGGGCGACGAGGATCCGCGTCAACAGTTCCCGCCCCGTGAGCCGCGTCCCCAGCGAGTCGGCCATCTTCATGCGCCGGCCCGCCGAACGGCAGGCCCGGAGCATGAGCCGCTGGAGAACGGGCCCCGCGGCGGCCGGAGACGCGTTGCTGTTCATGAGGTCTGGTATTCGCTGCGGGGCGTGGGAAGACTCGCTCGTTGCCGGTTCTCGCCGCACCATTAGAATCTTTTCCCTTCCGAACTGCACAGTCGCACGATCCGGTTCCGGCGGCCCGCCGCCCGCATCGTCCCCAACTCCGCCCGCACCGTCCCCGCGCCGCCGACACCCATGCCCCGCTACCAGCCGTCGCGAATCGAGCCCAAGTGGCAGGCCTGGTGGGAGGCCGATGGAACCTTCACCTGCCCGCGGCTGCCGGGCAGCCGCAAGGCGTACGTGCTCGACATGTTCCCCTATCCGAGCGGCGACGGACTGCACGTGGGGCATCCGGAGGGCTACACCGCCACCGACATCGTGGCCCGGTTCGAGCGGATGCAGGGGACGACGGTCATGCATCCGATGGGCTTCGACGCCTTCGGGCTGCCGGCCGAGGAGCACGCGATCCGCACCGGCACGCCGCCGCGAGAAAGCACCGAACGGAACATCGCCAACTTCACCCGGCAGTTGAAGATGCTCGGCTTCAGTTACGACTGGACCCGGGTCCTGGCGACCACCGACCAGGGATACGTCCGCTGGACGCAGTGGATCTTTCTCGTCCTCTTCGACACCTGGTTCGACGCCGAGCGGCAGCGCAGCCGGCCGATCGCCGACCTGCCGATCCCGGCGGAGGTGGAGGCGCAGGGGCCGGCGGCCGTGGCCAGGTACCGTGACGCTCACCGCCTCGCCTACCAGACGGAGGCACCGGTCAACTGGTGCCCGGCACTGGGCACGGTGCTTGCCAACGAGGAAGTGATCGGCGGGGTG
>JBKDUV010000347.1:0-2694 GCA_046339335.1 Planctomycetia bacterium
CATCAACGCGACGGCCGACGAGGTGCTCGTGCTCTCGACCGGGATCATCGGCGAGTTTCTGCCGCTGGAGAAACTTGGTCGCTGTCTGGAGCGGGCCGCGGCGGAGCTCGGCAGCGACGACGCTGCGGCCGTCCGTGCCGCCCGCGGCATGATGACGACCGACACCCGGCCCAAACTCGCCGGCACGACCTTCGCCGCGGCCGGCACCACGTACGCGCTGTTCGGCATGGCCAAGGGTGCGGCGATGATCGGCCCCCGGCTGGCGACGATGCTCGGCGTGGTGCTCACCGATGCGGCCGTCGAACCGGCCGACGCCCAGCGGCTTCTGCGCGAGGCGGCCGAGACGTCGTTCAACTGCGTCAGCGTCGACGGCCACATGAGCACAAACGACACCGTGCTGCTCCTTGCCAACGGGGCCGCCGGGGGCAGCCCGCTCTCGGGAGCCGGCCTGGAGGCCTTCGGCCGGGCCCTGACCACGGCCTGCGAAACGCTCGCCCGCGAGATCGCCGACGACGGTGAAGGGGCGACGCACGTCCTGCGGATCGAGGTCCGAGGCTGCGCCGACCGGGACCAGGCCCGGACGATCGCCCGGGCGCTCGCCGACAGCCCGCTGGTCAAGACCGCCGTCCACGGCGCCGACCCGAACTGGGGCCGGATCGTCTCCGCCGCCGGGTATTCGGGCGTCCGCTTCGACCCGGCACAGGTGCGGTTACGGCTCAATGGCACGCTGCTCTTCGAGGCCGGTACGCCCGTCCGCTTCGACGCCGATGCTGTTTCGGCTTCGATCAAGTCGGCCCGGGAGACGCTCATCGAACTGGACGTCGGACCGGGGCCGGGCCAGATCCGCTTCTACTCCAGCGACCTCACGGCCGACTACGTGCACCTCAACGCCGACTACCACACCTGAATCCGGCCGGTGGCCCAGACGCCACGGTGGGAAATTCCCGGCGTCGGGCGTATATTTCCCGGTCCGGCCCGGCCGCCGATCCATGTCTTGACGCGGTCGTCCGGAAACAGTTTGCTCTCGCAACAGTTCGGATTTCAGCCGCGGCAGGTCCCACCGATGCACAGCCCCCCGACACTCCCGCCCCAACGGCCCGGCCGCCAGAGCCGTACGGCCCCGGTGTGCTCGATCGATCCCGACGAAGAAGATGACATCGGCGACGAGGAGGATCTCGCGGTCAGCCAGCCCCTCGCCGACGAGGAGTCAAACTTCGACGACTTCGATGACGACTTCGACGACGACTTCGAGGAGGACGAGAACGATCCCGACTGGGACCATCCCGACGAGGGCGACGAAGAGCCGCCTCCGGGGAAGGGTTCGGGGGGGAAGAAGTAGGCGGCACGCGCACCGGCGTCGCACCGGAGATCCCATGGCAGGCCGTGACACCCCCCAATCCGGACCCGAGGAACCAGATGCCAGCGGGAACGCGTTGCCCGTCGGCAAGCCTGCCGGCGGCCGGCAGCGGAAGCGTTCCCCCGCCGGCCCCTGGTTCGGCACGCTCTCGCAGCTCGACTTCGACATCGATTTCTTCGAGCGTCTGCTGGCCCGGAAAGGGGATTCGGTCGAAGTGCTCAGAATCCTCGCCGAACTGGTATCCAAACGCGGCCTCGTGAATCGGGCCGTCCAACTCGACCGCCGGCTGGTCGAACTGCTGCCCGAGGATTTCCTCGCCCGCTACAATCTTGCCTGCTCCCTGGCCCGGGCCGGCCATTCCGACGAAGCCATCGACTCGCTGTCACGGGCGATCCTTCTCGGATATGACGACCTGGCGCACATGGAGAGCGACCCCGACCTGGAGTCGCTGAAAGACCATCCCGATTTCCAGGCGCTGCTGGGAAGCGAGTGATCGCTCCGGCTGCGGCCCGCACCGGAGCAGGCATGCTCGACCAGTACGACAAGATCACCGCGGCCGCAGCCTGCATCGCCGACCGCTGGCCCCACGCACCGGTGGCGGGCATCATCCTCGGCAGCGGCCTGGGCGGCATCGCTGCAACGCTCAGCGACCGGGTGACGATTCCCTACGACGAGATCCCGCACTTCGCCCGCTCCACGGCACACGGCCACGCCGGCCAACTGGTCTGCGGTCTCCTGCAGGCAACGAGCGGGGACCGGAGCGTGCCGGTGATCGTCAGGGAGGGGCGGCAGCACGCCTACGAGGGCTATCCGCTCGCCCAGATCACCGTCCCCGTTCGCGTGCTGCGCCGGCTCGGGGCGGGACTGCTCGTGGTCACCAATGCCTGCGGCGGCCTCAACCCGATGTTTCGCACCGGCGACCTGATGGTCATCGACGACCACATCAACCTCATGAGCGACAACCCGCTCATCGGAATCAACGACGAGCGTCTCGGCCCGCGGTTTCCCGACATGTCGGCCCCCTACGACCCGCGGCTCATCGACACCGCCCTGGCCGCGGCGAGACGCGGCGACTTCGCCGCGCACCGCGGTGTGTACGTGGCGGTGACGGGCCCGAATCTGGAGACGCGGGCGGAATACAGGTTCCTCCGCGGGATCGGCGCCGACGTGGTCGGCATGTCGACCGTGCCCGAGGTGATCGTCGCCGTCCACGCCGGCCTCAAGTTGCTCGGGATTTCGGTGATCACCGACAGGTGCCTCCCCGACGCGCTGAAAGTGGCGACGGTCGAGAAGATCCTCTCCGTCGCCCGCACCGCGGAACCAAAGCTTCACGCCCT
>JBKDUV010000348.1:0-25506 GCA_046339335.1 Planctomycetia bacterium
CACGTTCCACGACACGCTGCCCGCCGGGCGATACCGGCGGCCCGCCACCTCGACCGCCCAGCCGGCGGCAGCGAGCTGGGCCACGGAGCCGTCGAGCCGATTGCGGGCGATCTCCACATGGTGCGGCGTGGCCCCGTCGAGCTGCTCGATGATCCGGCGGTCGTCGGCGGGCAGTTCGGCGTACTCGATCTCGCCGGGACCGATGACGATCGGCCGCGGCCGGCCGACGAACGCCCCGCCATCGCTCGACATCAGGCAGGGGACGAGGACGACCGCCCGGGCATCGGCCGACGCGGCGATGTCGAGCAGAAAGAGGAGCGTGCCGGCGCCCCGACGGCCTTCGGGAATGACGAGTTCACCCGCCCTGACGGCCGGCTCGACGAGCCGGCGCCGTTCCTCGAGCTCGGTCGCCCAGGTCGGCAGCCGGCCGGAGCCCGTCCGCGCCGGCGGATCAGTCGGGCCAGCGCTCGCAGCCGTGACCACCGGCGGCACCGTCGCGGCGACCGGTCGGGGCACGGGCCGGGGGCCGACCTGCGGAGCCGCGGACGCGGCCGCCTCGGCGCTCGGGACGACCTCGAGCACCACCGGCGTCTGATCGTGGACTCCGGAGAGCAGGCCGCGACGATCGACTTCGAGGAGCACGGCAGCGAGGATCGCGCATGGCTCCCCCGCCTGTCCGGACGGTGACGAGCAGCGGGTTTCGAGCATCATCCCGCCGCGGCGTTGGGCGGAGAGTTCGAGCGTTACCTCGTGATCCGCGCCGGTCTCGTCCCGGACGGTGGCCCGGACATGGCCGACCCGCGGGCACGAGACCGTCGTCGGCGTGATCGTGCGGGCCCGGGCGACGTCCGCCGACGAGAACCGATGAAAGAGCCGCTGTTCGAATGTCTTCATGCTGCCGCGCGGTGAGGGTGGGCGTGCGCGGATCGACCGACGGAATCGCGGCGGCGCAACACGCTGTTGTACTCCGCCGGGTGCCGGCATGGCGAGGGGGCGGCCACGATGGCGGGCCGGCCGGAGAAACCGGCCGCACGTTTCGTCCGGCCGATCGATGGATTCATCGCGTCCGTCCGCCAACCCGCGTTGTGCATGTTCCCTGCACAGTTTGTGCCCGGCGCCCCCCGCGGTCAAAAACCCTTCACGGTGGCGATCAGTTCGAGGACGTTCTCGACCGGCGTCTGCGGGAGCACGCCGTGGCCGAGGTTGAATATGTGACCGGGACGGCCCGCCGCCCGGGCGAGCACCTCGCGGGTGCGCGAACGCACGGTGTCACGGTCGGCGAGGAGCACGGCGGGATCGAGGTTGCCCTGCACCGCGCGGTCGTGCCCCACCATCTCCCAGCCACGGTCGAGGTCGATCCGCCAGTCGATGCCGATCACCGAGCCCCCCGCCTCGCGCAAGAGCGGCAAAAGCGCCGGGTTGCCGGTGGCGAAGTGGATCACCGGCGCCCGCGCGGCGGCGGCGGCGATCGCCGCGCGGCTGTGAGGGAGGACGTACCGCCGGTAGTCGTCCGGCCCGAGGCAGCCGACCCAGCTGTCGAAGAGCTGCACGATCTGGGCGCCGGCGTCGAGTTGGGCGACGAGATAGCGGCTCACCGCCCGGGCCAGCCGCCCCATCAGGTCGTGCCATGCCGACTCGCTGCGATACATGAGCGACTTCGTGTGCAGCCAGGCCCGGCTCGTGCCCCCCTCGATGCAGTAGCTGGCGAGCGTGAACGGCGCCCCGGCGAAGCCGATCACGGGAATCGAGTCGTCGAGTCCGGCCCGCGTCGCCCGGACGACGTCCATCACGTAGCCGAGCCGGCCGACGTCGCTGAGCTCGCGGACCCGGCCGATGTCCCCCGGCTCGCGGACGGGATTGTGGATCACCGGCCCCTCACCGGCGGCGAACTCGAGCTCGAAGCCCATCGGCTCGAGGATCGGCAACAGGTCGCTGAAGATGATCGCCGCGTCGACGCCGAGCCGGTCCACCGTGGCCAGCATGACCTCGGCGGAGAGTCGCGGGTTCTTGCAGAGTTCCATGAAGCCGACCTTCTCGCGGACGGCCCGGTACTCGGGGAGATACCGGCCAGCCTGTCGCATCAGCCAGACCGGCGTCCGCTCCACGGGCTCGCCGCGGCAGGCACGCATCATCAGCGATCGTCTCCGGGCATCGCCCGGCGAAACGGGAGAGGGGTCGCTCGGCAGGGGATCCACGGACGGGTCCTCGGGACGCGGGAAGCGGGTTCCAGCCCGCCGGCGGGCGGAGTATACGCCCGCGCCCCTCGGGCGGCGCAGCGGACGGCCGAAACGGGCGTGCCAAACTACAATGATGTCGGCAGGAGCCAGCATGTCCGATTTCATTTCCCGGATCTCGATCGTCTGCTTCGCGGCGAGCTATGCGGTGGCGCTCGGCTGCGAGGCGTCGCGGCCGGTGTTTCGCTCCGCCGTCCGCGGCTTCACCCTGATCGGCTTCGCCGCGGCCGGGCTCGCCGCCCACACGCTGTTCCTCGGCTGGCGGGCCGCCACCGCCTCGGCCGTGCCGCTGTCGAGCCCGTTCGACTGGTACCTGCTGGCCGCCTGGATCCTCGCGGCCGGCTACCTGTACTTCTCCGTCGCCAACCCGCGGACGCCGGTCGGCCTGTTCATGCTCCCGGTCGTGCTCGCCCTCGTCGGGGCGGCGCAGCTCTCCAGCCGCGAGCCGTTTCCACAGAGCCCGGCCACACAGGTCTGGGGTGCGATCCACGGCAGCTTCAACCTGGCGGCCAGCGTGAGCGTGGCGATCGCCGCGACTGCCGGACTGATGTGGCTCATCCAGGCCTCGCGGCTGGCCCGCAAGCAGCCGCCGCTGCGCGGCTTTCGCATGCCGAGCCTGGAGCGGCTCGCGTCCATCACCGACCGCGGCCTGGCGATCGCCGCCTGGACCGCCGCGGCCGGCTTCGTGTCGGGCATCGTGCTCAACGCGGTCAATCACAGCCGCGGTCTGCTCGAGACGGTCCCCTGGACCGATCCGGTGGTGCTGCGGATGGCCGCGGTCGTCGCCTGGCTGATCGTGGCCGACTGGCTCTCGACCGCCGCTCGGCAGCGGCCCGGCGGCGGCCGCGTGACGGCCTGGCTCTCGGTAGCGAGCCTCGCCGTGCTCGCGGCATCGATCCTCTGGGGGCTGTTCGGCGCGACGCGGCACGGCATCCCGCCGCCGCGGCCCGCCGCCGTCGCGCCGGCCCCCGTGCCGCCCGCGGTCGTCGCCCCAGTCGGAGGGCCGCAGCCATGACGAACGACGGCCCGATGCAGTTGGCGTTCGTCGGCGGCACGCACCGCACCGTCCCGCTCGACCTGCGCGAGCGGCTGGCGTTCTCCGCCGAACAGGCGGCCGCGGCACTGGCCCGGTTCCGAGACCGCTTTCCGGGCCGCGAGGCGGTGCTGCTCTCGACCTGCAACCGGGTCGAATTCTATGCCGCCGGCAGCGCGGTCGCGGCTCCGCCCCCCGGCACCGAACTCGTCTCTTTTCTCGCCGACTGCCGGGGCATCGATGCCGGGCTCCTGCAGCCCGTGCTCGCCAGCGAACGCGACGAGGCGGTCGTCCGCCACCTGTTCGCGGTCGCCTCGGGGCTCGACAGCATGGTCCTCGGCGAGCCGCAGATCGTGTCGCAGGTCAAGCAGGCCTGGTCGCTCGCGCAGGACAGCCACACCACCGGGCCGTTGACCGGCGAGATGTTCCAGGCCGCGCTGCGGACGGCCAAGCGTGTGGCTACCGAGACGGCCCTGGGCCGCGAACGGGTGTCGATCCCGAGCGTCGCGGTGGCCGACTTCGCCGCCGGCGTCTTCGAGCGGTTCGACGACAAGCGTGTCCTGCTCCTTGGCGCCGGCAAGATGGCCGGCGAGACGCTCCGCTACCTGCGCGAGGCCGGCGCCCGCGACGTGACCGTGGTCAACCGCACGGCGACACGCGCGGTCGAACTCGCCGCCCGGCTCGGCGCCCGGCCGGGCAACTTCGCCGAACTCGCGGCCGAACTGGCCGCCGCGGACGTCGTCGTGAGCACCACTGCCGCGACCGAGCCGGTCGTCACGGAGGCGCTGTTCGCGGCGATCGAGCCGGCCCGCGGCGGCCGGCCGCTCGTCGTCCTCGACCTGGCCGTGCCGCGGGATTTCGACCCGCGGATCGGCGGCCGGCCCGGAGTCTGGCTCTATTCGGTGGACGACCTGGCCACGGCCTGCGCCACCAACCGGCGCAGCCGGCAGCGGGAATTGCCGGCCGCGGTGGCGATCGTCGAGGAGGAGACGCGCCGCTTCATGGGGGACCTGCACCACCGCTCGACGGCACCGGTCATCGAGCAGCTGCGGGCGGGCTGGAACGAGACCGGCGAGGCGGAACTCGACCGGCTCTTCCGTCGGCTCCCGGGGCTCGCCGAGAACGAGCGGGCCGAGATCCGCCAGGCCTTCGAGCGGTACGCGGCCAAGCTCCTCCATCCGCCGCTGGCCTCGCTCCGCAACGAGAGCCGCTCGGGCCCGCCCCACGGCCTGCTCGACGCGCTCCGCCGGCTCTTCGACCTCAAGGAGTGAGCGGACCGCGGGTCCTGACGACCCAGCGGCCCACGGTCAGGCCATTCTGCGCGGCTCACTTCGCCGCGGCCGGCAGGCAGTAGACGAGCGACAGGATCGCGTAGCCCGTGACGAGCTTCGGATTGTCCTCCATCCAGCGGCGGTCCTCGTTGACCCACGAGCCGTCGGGCCGCTGCTTCCCGATCACGACGTCGGAGAGTTCGCTGCGCCAGTCGTGCGCTTTCCCCGCCGCGTCCGTGAACGTGTCCTCGCCGAGCACGGCGAGCGACTTGGCAGCCGTGTGGTAGTAGTAAAACAGCCCGGCCTGGCCCATGCCGGGGTTCTCCTTGAACGTGTAGTGCTTTCCCAGCCAGGTGACGGCCGCCTTGACCCGCGGGTCGTCCTTCTTCAATCCGGCGTAGATCATGCTCTTGAGTCCCGCGTAGGTCATCGAGCCGTAGCTCCGCAGGCCCCCGTCAGGCGTCTGCCCGGCCTGGCTCTCACCGCCGGCGGCGGGCGTGTAGTAGAAGCCACCCCGCTGATCCTCTCCGCTGGCCTTGGCGGGAAACGGCTGGTCGTTGTCGGGGCCGACGAGGTTCTGCGTCCGCGACACGAAGACCAGCGCCTTTTGGATCGCGGGATCGGTGTCGCTCGCTCCGACGCTCTTCAGGGCCTCGATCATGAACTGCGTGTTGGAGAGATCGGGACGCCCCTTCTTGCCGTACCCGGCACCGCCGAAGGCCGGGTCGGCCCGCCCCTTGCCCTCGCCGTCGTCCCACTGCAGTTCACGGATGTATGCCTGCGCGTCCTTGATCTCCGCGTCGAATCGGCCGTCCTTGTTGCGGGCCGCGAGGACGAGCAGCGCGAGACCCGTCTCGTAGTTGCTCACCGGCGACTCCTTGCCATGGATGCCGCCGTCGGGCTGCTTGAAGGAGAGGATGTACTTGATCCCCTTGTCGATGGCGGCCGCGTCCTCCGGCCGGTCGGCCTTCGCCAGGGCGAGCACCGCCAGGGCCGTGACCGCCGGGCCCGCCTCGGCCGCGAAGCTGCCGTCGGCTGCCTGCCCCTTGTCGACGAGAAACGTCGCCCCCTTGGCGATCGCGGCCCGGATGGCGGCCGGGTCGGCCGCGGTCGCGGCGGGCATCACGAGGCAGGCGAGCAGGACCGGAAGCAGCGGACGGTGAAGACGCGAGAGCCGAAGCATGGGTTCCCTTTCGTGATGCGGTGCTGACGTGACTACGGTCCCGTGACACGCGGTCGACGCTGCAAGCGTAGCGGGCCCGGGACACGCGGGCCCCGTCTCCAGCCGGGCCGGACGAGGTGAAATTTTCCTCCCGGCCGCGGAACGATTCACCACCCCCGGCGGCCGGCCCGGGCTCGGACACGGCCGACGACGAGGCCGTCAGACCGGGGCCACCGGCAGGGCGCGGGGAAACGGAGGCACGCGGCGCGGCGGCGGCTCGCGGCCTTCCTCCAACGCCCAGGACTCACGCTCCTCGTCACTGGCGTAGTAGGTGAGCCATGCCGACACGTCCCCCCCCGACGTCGCGCTGCAGTCCCAGTGGAAGTAGTTGTCGGGGAGATCGACGTGCTTCACGGTGGCCGGAAGGATGTCGCGCCGGATGAGCGCGTAGAGTTCCCGATCGGAGAGGTGATCGGTGTAGTCGAGCACGATCCGCTTCGAATACAATCGCTCGATCGTTTCCCAGAGCCGCTCGCGGACCTGCTCGTCGTCGAGCTTGCAGGCGGGCTGCAGGGCGAGCACGGGCTCGAACCAGCGGGCGATCGGAGCCAGGGGGGCCAGTTCCCAGGCCAGCATCGATTCCAGGAACCGGTTCTCGGCCCCCGTGGTCAGGCTGCGGAAGTCGATCTCCCAGATCGACTCGTCGAGAAACGGTTCGATCGCCGTCCGCAGTTCGCCGTTGCGGATCAGGCAGTCAACTTCTTCCGGATCGGGATGCCGAACGCTGTGCATGCCGGGCTCGCTCTCGCGACTTGCGGGCCGTCCGCCGGCGCCATGCCGACGGCTGCGGACCACCGCCTTCCTCGAGCGACGATACCAACGGACGCATGCGGTTCAACGCAACGGAACATGCCGGCGGCCAGTTTTCCCGGATCGACGCCCGCACGACCGCTACGACATGACGACTTTTCGCGGTCCGCCACGGCTGCCCGGCTTCCCGCGGCCGCCAAAATGCCCCCGTCAGCCGCAGCCCGGCTCGAGGGCGGTGATCTTGGCGACACGGCGGGCGTGCCGCCCCCCCTCGAACGGCGTCGTCAGCCAGGTGCGGATGATCTTTTCCTGCACTTCGGGCCCGATCATTTCCGCCGACAGGCAGAGGACGTTGAGGTCGTTGTGCCGCCGGCTCATCTCGGCGGTGACCTCGTCGTGGCAGGTCGCGGCCCGGACGCCGGCGAGTTTGTTGGCGGCGATCGCCATGCCGACGCCGGTGCAGCAGAGCAGGATGCCGCGATCGACCCCGCCCGCGCTCACCCGCCTGGCCACCTCGGCGGCGATGTCTGGATAGTCGACCGGCTCGTCCCCCTGGGATCCGCAATCGACCACTTCGTTGCCCAGGCGTTCGAGCAGTCCGATGAGCCGCTTCCGCGCCGACACGCCGCGATGGTCGCTGCCGATGGCAATCCGCATGGAATTCCGCCAGTCCTGCCGAGGGAACGATCGGTCGTTACCGGGCGACCGGGCCTCACTTCCGGTCCACGCCGATTCCCAGTGTATCGAGTCTCGCCACGACGTGCCCGCGAATCTGCCGGGCGCAGTCCAGGTAGGTTTCCAGCGTGCCGCCGATCGGGTCGACGACGTCGCGCCGCTCCGGATCGAGCACGGCCACGCGACCACCGGCCTCGGGGAACTGGGCGAGGACCGCGGCCCGATGGGAGGCCGTCATCGTCAGGATGACGTCGGCCTGCTGCACGAGCGACTCGGTCAGCGGCTGGCTCTCGTGGCCGGAGAGGTCGGCCCCCATCCGCGCCATGGCCTCGACCGCGTTGTCGCTGGCATGGCCGCCGGTCCAGGCGGCGACGCCGGCGCTGGCGACGACGATGCCGCGCTGCTCGACCTCGTCGGGGCGGCATCCGAGCCGCTCGGCGACGAGGAGACGGAACAACGACTCGGCCATCGGGCTCCGGCAGGTGTTGCCGGTGCAGACGAAGAGCACCATCAGGCTCGAGAGCCGGCGGAGCGTCTCCTCTCCCACCACGCCCGGCCGCACGATGCGAAACGAGTCCCCGTCGATCTCGATCGTGGAGGCGGCCTGGGCGTAGCGTGCCGGACCGTCGTCGATGACGAGCGCCAGGCCTGAGCCCGCGCGACTGATCAACTCGGCCGCCGTGACCGCGGGCGGATCGTTCGGGCGGCCCGGTTCCGCGAGCACCACGGGGCCGGCCAGCATCCGCAGGCAGTCGGCGAGCATCGCGTGACCGGGGATCCGCAGCCGCAGCCGCCCGCCGCTGACGATCGAGCAACGTGCTTCCGCCGGCAGCCGATGCACCAGGCTCTCGGGATGGTCGTCGGGAACGATCATCGCCACCGGGCCGGGCCAGCAGCGGCGCGAGAGCCGACGGGCGATCGGCGGCATGCGCGGGGCCCAGTCGAGCGCCTCGGCCGCACTCCGCAGGACGAGCGCGAGCGGCGGCTCACCGTCGCGGTCACCGGCCGTCTGCAGCAGGCGGACAGTGGCGTCGGCCTCGCGGGCGCTGGCAGCGACCACGTAGTCGGTCTCGGTCGGAAACGCCACCAGCCGTCCCTCGGCGAGCGCCTGCACCGCCCGATGCACGACGTCCCGCGGATCGTCGGTCCGGCGCAGGTCGATCACCAGTGGAGCCATGCGATGAGCCGGCGTGCTGCGGCCGGAAGCCGAGGGGAGCGCGGCCGGAAACGCGGTCGAGCGGGCCGGGAAACCCCTGCAAAAGTACCGCCGTTCGCGGGGCCTAGTCAAGGATCGGCGGCTGGGTAGGTCGCCGCCTCGGCTCGTGGTGCCCGGGTGCGGACGTGTCCCGGACGCGAGACTTTTCGGCTTGTGACGGCGGCGAGGGTCCGCTATTTCTCCGCGGCTTTCGTGCCGCCCGCCGGACGCCGGTCTTCCGCATGACAATTACCTCCGCCCGCCGCCGCAACCAACCCGCGATGCTGCGGTGCTTCTTGGCAGCCCTCGCCGGCGCCTGCCTGGCCGGCATCGCGCTGGCCCAACCGGCCGCGCCGCCGATGGTCACGCCCTTGCCGCCGGTCAACGCGGCCGGCAGTCCGGCTCCCACCGCCACCCGGCCACAGCCCGGCCCGCTCCCAGGAGCCTCCGCACCGGCCGCCGCCGACCCCGCCGACCGGATCGTCGAGGTGCGCATCGAGGGCAATCACGCCACCGAGACGGCCAAACTGCCGCAGCTCGTCACGCGGGCCGGCCAGATCTTCGACCCGCAGGCGATCGAACAGGACGTCCGCACGCTCCACCGGAGCCGGAAGTTCGTCGACGTCAAGCCAAAGTATGTCCGCATCCGCGAAGGGGTCGTGGTCATCTTCCAGGTCGTGGAGCGGCCGATGCTCCGGCACGTCAAGTACGTCGGCAACCGGCAGATCACGACCCGCGTGCTCCGCAAGAAGAGCGAGATCGACGTCGGCGACGCAATGGATCCCTACATCGTCGAGGAGGCCCGGCGCCGCATCGAGTCGCACTACCACGAGAAGGGATACGACGCCGCCCGCGTGACGACGGTGGAAGGCAACAAGCCCGGCGACACCGGGGCCGTGTTCCTCGTCGACGAGGGCCGCAACAGGAAGGTTGCCTGGACGGGGTTCGTCGGGAACACGATCGCCAGCGACGCCCGCCTGCTGACCCAGATCAAGTCGAAGCCGGGCATCCTCTGGCTGATCGGCGGCGACGTCGACCGCTCGGTCGTCGACGAGGACGTCGACCGGCTCACCGCCTACTACCGCAGTCTGGGCTTCTTCCAGGCCCGCGTCGGCCGCGAGATCGAGGTCCTGCACGAGGGGAACAAGGACTGGGTGCATCTCACCTACGTCATCCACGAGGGACCGCGATACACGGTCCGCAACGTGTCGTTCGTCGGCAACAGCAAGTTCAAGACGGAGTTCCTGGAGCAGGATCTGAAGATGCGGAGCGGCGAACACTTCAACCAGTCGAAGATGGACACCGACCTCAACACGATCCGCGACATCTATGGCGGCCGCGGGTTCGTCTTCGCCGACGTCAAGGCGGACCCGCGGTTCCTCGAGCAGCCTGGCCAGCTCGACCTCGTCTACAGCATCGAGGAGGGGCAGCAGTATCGGGTCGGCGCGATCAACGTCCGGATCCGCGGCGGCACGACCGACCCCCACACGCGGCACAGCGTCGTCATGAACCGGCTCTCGCTCCGCCCCGGCGACATCCTCGACATCCGCAAGCTCCGTGACGACGAGCGCCGGCTGAAGTCGAGCGGCCTGTTCCTCGCCGATGCGGCAAAGGGGGAAGGACCGAAGATCGCGTTCTCGAAGCCTGAGAACGACGACCGGCGGATGGCCCGCGATCCCGATCGCCCCGGCTTTCGCGGCCAGAGCCCCGACGGAGATGCCCCGCGCACCCTCGACATCGACGTCGCCGGTGACTGGCACGACGCGCCGGTCCGCGAGGAGAGCCCGACGACACCGACCGTGTGGCGCGGCCAAAACCCGATGCCACAGCAGTACCCCCAGCAGCAGTACCCCCAGCAGGCCGCACAGGTACAGCAGCCATATCCGCAACAGGGCGTCTTGCCTCAGCCTTTCCCCCAGCAGGGCGTGCCGATGCAGCCGCAGGCGGGATGGGCCCAGCCGCCCCAGGCATGGGGGGGCGTCGCCGCGGCCCCCGGCGTTGCCCAGCCCCTGCCGCCGGTCTACACCGTGCAGCAGCCGGTCGCGCCCGCCATCCCGGGCCAGATCGGTGGCTTCCCCGGCCAGCCGGCACAGCCGGGCGGCTGCGCGGGCCAGCAGCAGTTCCCCGTCCAGCCGGTGGCCCAGTACGACCCCAACCAGCCCCCCGGCTTCCAGCCCCCCGCGCTGCCCGACTTCGGCGGCAGCCCATTGCCCGTCTTCCCCGGCAACGATCCGTTCGTGATGCTCGACGTCGAGGCGACGGAGACGCAGACCGGCAGGTTGATGATCGGCGCCGGCGTCAATTCCAACGCCGGCCTCGTCGGCAACATCGTCGTCGACGAGCAGAACTTCGACATCCTCCGCCTCCCGCGCAGCTGGGACGACGTCAAGAACGGCGTCGCCTTCCGCGGAGCCGGCCAGCGATTCCGGCTGGAGGCGTCGCCGGGCACCCAGCTGCAGCGGTACATGGCGACCTTCCAGGAGCCCTACCTGTTCGACACCCGGATCGGCCTCTCGCTGTCGGCTTCCTACTACACGCGGGCCTTCTTCGACTGGGCCGAGTCGCGGACCGGGGGTCGCATCGGCCTCGGCTACCAGTTTGCCTTCGCCCCCGACCTCTCCGTCAACGCCGCCTTCCGCGGCGAGAGCGTCGACGTCTTTAACCCCCGCGTGCCGGGCGTGCCGGAGATCCAGCGGATGCTCGGCACCAATTCGCTCTACGGTTTCAGCGCGGGCCTGATCCACGACACCCGCGACAGCCCGTTCATGCCCACGCAGGGGCATCTGGCGACGTTCGAGTTCGAGCAAGTGATCGGCACGTTTCTCTATCCGCGCGGCATCCTCGAGGGGCGGCAGTACTTCCTCCTCAACGAGCGGCCGGACGGCTCGGGACGTCACGTGCTCTCGGTCGGCTCGGTGCTCGGCATGTCGGGCCCCGACACCCCCGCCTACGACAACTTCTTCGCCGGCGGCTACAACACCCTCCGCGGCTTCACGTTCCGCGGGGCGAGCCCGCGGGAGGCGGGCTCCGACGGCCAGCTGGCCGTCGTCGGCGGCCCGTTCCAGTGGCTCAACACGGTCGAGTACATGTTTCCGATCACGGCCGACGACACGCTCCGCGGCGTCGTGTTCACCGACTTCGGCACGGTCGAGTCCAACGTCTCGATCAACAACATGCGCGTCGCCCCGGGCGTCGGCATGCGGATCACGCTGCCGGCGATGGGGCCGGCCCCGATCGCCCTCGACTTCGCATTCCCCGTCGTCTACGCACCTTACGACAGCAAGCAGATCTTCAGCTTCTTCGTCGGCTTCGCCCGCTGACCAGCGAGCGGGCGGCTGCGTTCCCGAGAATCCGGCGCAGCCCGGGAGGGACGCGTGGGCTATTCTCAAAATATGAACGGCCACGGAAGCAGCGGACGGTGCCCGGAACGGGAGCGGATCGTGGTGATCTGCACCCGGTATCTCGGCGACACGCTGCTGGCGATCCCCGTCCTGCGAAACCTCCGCGCCGCCCACCCCGGGGCCGTGATCGAGGCCGTCGCCAGCGGTGCGGCGTTCCAGTCGCTGGCGGACTGCCCCTACATCGACGCCCTGCTGGCCTGGCCGGAATCCGCCGGCATCGTCCGCCGGGCGGCGTGGCTGCGGTCGCGACGGTACGCGCGGTGCTATCTGCTCAAGCGGTCGCTCTCCGCGGCCCTGATCGGCGGCCTGGCCGGCATCCCGCAACGGATCGGGTTCGCCACGGAGTGTGCCGGCCCCTTGCTGTCCCGCGCGGTCGCCGTGCCCCGCGGCCGCCACCAGGCGGAACGCTACCTCGACCTGCTGCGGGCCGAGGGGCATGCGATCGACGACGGCCACAACGAGAACTGGGTCGATGCCGAGAGCGACCGCACGGTCGCGCCGCTCCTCGCCACGCTGCCGGCGGATCGACCGCGGGTGCTGCTGGCGATCCGCGGCACCGACGGCCGCCGGTTCTGGCCTGACGCCGCCTGGGCCCGGCTCGTGACCTGGCTCGTGACCGAACGTGACGCCGAGATCGTGTTCTGTGGCGCTCCCCACGACGCCGACGCCCATGCCGCGGTCCGGGCCGCCGTTCCCGCGCACGTGTCGGCGCACATCCATGATTTCTCGCTCAGACTCTCGCTCCGTCAGGCCGCAGCGGTCGCCGCCCGCATGGATCTCTGCGTCGGCATCGACACGGGCCTCGTGCACCTGGCGGCCTCCTTCGCCGTGCCCGTCGTCGTGCTCGTCGGTCCCACGGACCCCAACCAGTGGGCGCCGTGGGGGACACGGCACGAGGTCGTGCGGGCGGAGCATCTCGTCCGCACGCCGCTCGCCCGGCTGCGGGCCTGGATGCCGGGGCGTCGCCCCCCTGCGCTGCGCTGGCCGCAGGGCCGCGGGCGGATGGATGAGATCCCGGTCGCGGACGTCATGGCCCGCATCGCCGGCCTGCTCCCGGAGCCCGCACCGCGGCCGGAACTCCGTACGCTCGATCTGCGGAGCGGCTCGTTCCGCTACGAGGTGACGGCGACGCTGCCCGCGGATGCCGCGGACGAGCCGGCGACGAAGCCGCTGGCCCAGGCCCACTGAAAGTTGAAGCCGCCGATGCGGCCGTCGACGTCGAGCAGCTCGCCGGCGAAGTGCAGGCCCGGACAGATCCGGCTTTCCATCGTCTCCAGCCGCACCTCGGCAAGCGGCACGCCGCCGGCGGTCGCTTCGGCGACGGCGAAGCCGCGGTCGCCGCTGATCGGCAGGGGCGTCGCCACGACGAGCGCCGCGAGCCGACGGCGGATGTCACGGGGCAGGTCGCCGGCAGCGGGCACGCCGGCAGCGGCGCACAGCGACCGCGCCAGCCGCTCGGACAGCCGTTCCCGGAGCAGGGGCAGCGGTCCGCGCGCCTGGCCGGCGACGAGCAGAGCGTCCAGCGCCGCTTCGTCGAGCCCCGGCAGCCAGTTGAGCGTGAGCGTTACGCCCGGTTCGGCATGCCGGGCGACGAGCCAGTGGCGGCTGATGTCGAGCACGGCCGGGCCGGAAAGGCCCTGATGGGTGCAGAGCGTGCTCCCGCGGACGGCCCGCAGGCGTCGGCCCGTGGCGGTGCGCAGCACGACTTCGGCCTCGAGCGTCAGCCCGGAGAGCGCCGTGATCCAGTGGCCGGCCGGCAAGAGCAGCGGCACCAGCGCGGGCACGATCGGCGCCGTGAGCGTGTGGCCGAGTCCCGTGGCCAGCGCGAAACCGCCGCCGTCGGAGCCCGACTTGGGCAGCGACTTGCCCCCCGTGGCGAGGATCACGCGGTCGGCGCGGATCGTTTCCGCGGCGCTTGTGGCGATAAAGCCGTCGGCGGTGCGGGCCAGGGCGTCGATCCGCACGGGATGCACGATCTCCGTGCCGGCGGCCCGCGCTTCGGCCACGAGCGCGTCGAGGACGGTGCGGGCCGAATCGGTGACCGGGAAGAGTTTGCCGGTCTCCTCTCGCTTCAGGGCCACGCCGGCCGCGGCGAAGAACGCCACCGTCTCCGCGACGTCAAAGCGGCGCAGCACCTTGCGGATGGCCGGTGCCGTCGACCCGGCGTAGTCGTCGGCCGAAACGCGTTCGTGCGTCACGTTGCACCGCCCGCCCCCCGCGACGAGGATCTTGGCGCCGAGCCGGCGGGCCCCGTCCACGGCGCGCACGGAAACCTGCCGGCCGGCCCGCCGGGCGGTCCGCCCGGCCCACGTCGCCGCGAACAGCCCCGCCGCACCGGCGCCGACGACGAGGACGGCGACCCGCCGGTCCCCGGAGAGCGATTGTGAGGGTCGTGCGGGCTCGGGCATGGTCGCGGATGGCCGGCGGCGGCAACCGGGCCGCCGAACGCTGGACCGGCATCCGCCGGCCTCTCACAATACTCGCGATCCGCTCCACGTGACGAGGAAAACCATGCGTTCGCTGCCGACGAGCCTGTCCCTTCTCGTGCTCTCGCTCGCCGCCGCGCCGATTCGGGCCGACGACTGGACGCAATGGGGAGGCACGGCCACACGGAACATGGCGGCGGACGAGACCGGCCTGCCCGACACCTTCCATCCCGGCAAGAAGACCCGCACCCGGCTCGGGTTCGACCCGGCGACGGCCCGCAACGTCCGCTTCATCGCCCGGCTCGGCAGCGAGAACTACTCGGCGCCGGTGATCGCCGCCGGCCGGATCTACATCGGCACCAACGACGAGGACATCGACGATCCGCGGATCACCCCGACCCGCGGCGGCGTGCTCATGTGCCTCGACGAGAAAACCGGCGATCTCGTCTGGCGGCTGGTCGTGCCGCGGCTGGAGATCGACCGCTCCAAGGTGAGCGAGGACTTCGACGACATGAACCTCGGCATCTGCTCGACGGCCACGGTCGAGGGCAACCGCGTGTATCTCGTGACCAACCGCTGCGAGGTGGTGTGCCTCGACGTCGGCGGCCTGGCCGACGGCAACGAGGGCCCGTTCACCGACGAGGGAAGGTTCTCGGTGCCCGAAGGGGCCGCACCGCTCGAGCTCGGCCCGGGCGATGCCGACATCGTCTGGCAGTTCGACATGCTCCGCGACCTGCCGGTGTTTCCCCACGATGCCGCCAACTGCTCGATCCTCGTCGTCGGCGAGCACCTCTACGTGGGCACCGCCAACGGCGTCTACGACGGCAAGGTCGTGCTCCCCACCGCACCATCGCTGATCGTCCTCGACAAGCGGACCGGCCGGCTGCTCGCCCGGGACGACGGCCGGATCAGCGCCGACGTGTTCCATGGGCAGTGGTCGAGCCCGGCCCTGGCAAGCGTGGCGGGGCGGCCGCAGGTGATCTACGCCGCCGGCGACGGCATCTGTCACGCCTTCGAGCCCCTGCCGGCGACCGCTGCCAGGAGCACGGAGCCGGCGATCCTCGCGGAGTTGTGGAAGTTCGACTGCAATCCGGCCGGCTATCGGGCGCGGGGGGGCGTGCCGATCGACTATTGGGCCCTCGTCCGCGGCGCGGCGAAGGAACTCGACAAGGACGGCATGCTCGTCAGTCCCTGCGAGGTGATCGGCACGCCGGTGATCCACGACGGCCGGATCTACGTCGGCATCGGCCAGGATCCGGTGCATGGTCCAGGCCGCGGGGCCCTGTCCTGCATCGCCCTCGACGACGACCGGGGCGACGTGACCACGCGCAACCGCGTCTGGCAATACCTCGGCATCGGCCGCTCGCTGTCCACGGTGTCGATCGTGGACGGCCTCGTCTACGCGGCCGAGCATGCCGGCAAGATCCACTGCCTCGACGCCGACACCGGCAGCCTGCTCTGGGTGCACGACACGCGGGACGAGATCTGGTCGAGCACGTTCGTCGCCGACGGCAAGGTGTTCGTCGGCACGCGCAAGGGGCTGACGATCCTCCGGGCAGGACGGGAACGCCAGCATGTCGCCGACATCAAGCTCGGCACGCCCGTCTGGTCGGTGCCCTCCGCTGCCAACGGCACGCTGTTCGTCGCCTCGCAGAAGAACCTCTGGGCGATCGCCGCCCCGGCCGAGTGACGGCCCGCGGCGGCTGCGGTGCCCGCCGCCGTCGTCGCGGCTTTGGTGCCCTCCGCCCCGCCGGTCATTGACGCCGCCGACAGCGACGGCTTACGTTCTTGAACAGCGTTCTTCGGCCTCGGCCCGCCGCCGCGACCGTGCGGCCGCTGGGGCGATACCGCCCGGCACTGGAGGGGATCTGCATGCGACAGGCCGTCCGGTTCCTCCTCGGTCTGGTTCTGTTCGCCGGCTCCGACGCCGCAACCGCCGCCCCTGTCAACCCCTTCCTTCTCCCGGCCGCGTGTGCCGACTTCGCCCTCGATCCCGACACCGGCACCCTGGCGGCGGTCGTCACCGACCACGACACCGTGCTGTTCTTCAAGGCCGACGCCTGGCAGTCCGGAAAGCTGGTTCCGTCGGCCACGCTCGCCGTCGGCCCGGCACCCGTGGTGATCGCCTTCAAGCAGTACAAGGACCGCCGGGTGTTCGTGGTCGGCTGCGCCGGCGACGCGAGTCTCTTCGTCTGCGACGCGGACCGCGGAACGCTGGTCAGAAAGATCCCGCTCCCGTCGGTCGGCGTGACCGGCGTGGCGGCATCGGTCAACCCCGATGACCCATTCGTGTACTACACGTACATCGAGCGCGATCCACAGTCCGCTTCGCCGCGACTCGGCGCCGTCAGCCTCGCCCGGCTCGGGGATCTCGGTGTCGTGGCCCACAGCAAAGAAATCGCGATTTCCGCGTCCGGCGAGATGGCCTATCAGCGGTCGCCCGGCTCGACACCGTCGGGCCTCCAGTCGCTGCTGCGCACGAGCGACGGGGCCACCGACAGGCCCGCGTTCGCAGCCTGGTTCTACGCGGGCGTTGCATCGGATCCCTATGTGCCCGACCCGTTCGACCGGTTCACGGCGAGCGGCCGGCAGATCTTCACCCGCAGCCTGGAGAAGGCGGTGGCCGAACTGCCGTTCGTGCCCATGTGCTGGTCCCGTGCGCGGCCGCTGCTCGTGGGAGTGGTGGCCGACAATCCCAACCGCATCGCGGCGGCCGCCGAGGCAAAGAATCCGCGCTGGGCCGTGCTGCGGGCGGCATCGTCAAACAGTTTCCGACCCACCGGCGGCACGGTGATGGTCGATGCGAGCGGGCCGTTGAAGGGCCCGCTGACGCCGCCGGATTCCGCGGCCGGCGCCGGGGCGGCCGCCGCAGCCGAGCGGTTCTGGCAGCTGCGGATGTTCGTCTACGACCGCGGGCAGTCCGTGATCTACGCCCGGCGGGACCGCCTTGCGGTCGTGCCGGTGGCGGGGTTCGGCGGTGTCGATGAACCGTTCCTGGCAGCGCGGCTGACCGGGGGCGGCGACCTGCTCCTGGGACGGGAATCGGTGCTCAAACTGCAGCCGGCCGACCCGCGGGTCCGGGTGGAGTGCACCGCGCTTCCGGAGGGCATGCGGGCGGCGGGCGATGAACTGCGCTGGCAGCCGACGGCCGCACAGATCGGCCCGGCCAGGCTGACCGTGCGGCTGATGCATGCCGGCATCGAGCGCGAGCAGACGTTCGAACTGTCCGTGCGCCGCCCGAGCGTCACCCTGCCGTTCGCGGCCCTCGGCTGCGCCCTGGCCGAAGACGGCCGGACGGCGGTGATCTGGGACGGGATCGCCATGCCGTCTCCTGGGGCGATGCACGACCTGGATGGCCCGGGCATGCCGCGGCTGGCGACGATCGACATTTCGACAGGCGCGGTGAAGGCGGAGAGGCGGCTGCCCGACGAACTGCAGCAGGCCGTCGTGATCGGTGACTGGGTCCTGCTCATCGGGGCGGAGTCGGATCGCTGCGACGCGCATGACATCCAGACGCTGGAGCGGAAGCGGATGCTGCTGGCCAGGGGGCCAATCGAGGGCTTCGGGAGTTGTCCGGGAGCGATCGTCCTCGCGTCGCCGGGCGGGCTCGATGTATTCGACGCCGCCACCCTGGAGAACCGCGGCCGGTACGCCAGTCTGCCGGTGTTGGAATCGGCCCAGGCCCCGGCAGCGGCCGGTATCGAGGTGCCGACAATGCTCACCTCCCGGGGTCTGATCGTGCGCGGAGTCCTGCTCGACGCCGCCGGAAAGCCCGCGTTGATCCTGCGCCCGTTCGTGTCCTCCGTGCTGCCCGGGGATCAGCCGGCACAGTTGCCCGCCTGGTGCCGGTCGACGATCAGGCCGGTGACACGGCCGACCCAGCCGGTTGTCGGGTCCCTCCAGGAAAGTGGCACGATCCACCTCGCCGGCGCGGTTCTTCCGCCGAACAATGCCGTCGGAAAACTCGAGTTCCGGATGCAGCATCGCATGCTCTCCGATGCGTCCCGGGTGCCGCGCTGGGATTACGACCTCGTGGCCACGATGACCGGCGATCGGCCGCTCAACGCCATCCTCGACAGGCAGAGGGATCTGCCCTCGTCCCCGCTGACGACGGCGCCCATCAGGGCCGCCCTGTGGGTGACGCAGGACGCACTGGTCGCGACGTTCAGGGACCGGCTCCACCACGTGCCACTGCCGGCGGCAGCCGGTGGCGAGCAGGCCGGGCCACCGCTGCTGACGCCGCGGCAGTCGGCCCTCGTCCTCTCTCCTGAAGGTCCCACGACACTCGCCCATATGGCGCTGGGAGGGCGACCGCCGCTCACCTTCTCGCTCGTCGGCCTGCCGGAGGGGATGGCGATCGACGCGGCCACCGGCACCGTGACCGTGGACCGCGAGGCGGTCGTGGAGGCGGCCGCCCGGGTGATCGAGAAGACGCTCGTCGCCCAGCCGGCGGATCGGCCGGCCGTGGCGGAGTTTCGCCGTGTGGTCGAGGTGACCGGCAGGGAGGTGGCCGAGATCATCGGTCGCCGGACGACAGGCCTTCCCGTGCTGCTGCCGGTTCACGTCGCCGTCACCGACGCCGATGGCGCGAAGGACAGCCTGCGATACCACGTTGTCGCCGAGATTCCGGAGCCGCGGCTCCTTCCCCGCCTGCAGCAGTTCGACGAACTCCGGCGGCTCAAGGCCGCGCAGGATGCCTTCCCGCAGCCGGCTACCGCCCCCTTCCCACCGCGGCTTCCCCAGCCCGCGACACCGCAGCCGGGCCGGATGCCGGCGGATGACGAGAAGCTCGTCCGGCGGATCGAGGCTTTGGAGCAGCGTATCGCCCTCGTCCTTCGCCAGATCAACGAGATCCGCAAGCGTCTCGACCCGTAGCGGGCTGCAGCCGATCCGCGTTGTCGGTGCGGCGCGTGCCGGCTGGCCGCCGGCCCGCTCAGCGGCGAATCTTGCCGTGAACCGCCAGCGCTTTCTCGGTCTCTGCGTCGAGCTTCGACATCCAACCCAGCGTCACCATCTGGCCGCTGAACGCCCCGAGTGCGTTCACGGTCGCGGCGTCGATCTGCACCAGGCCTTCCAGTGCGAGCATCTTGCCCGGGTATTCGGCGAGCACCTTGGCGGTGGCGACGTCCAGCAGGGGCAGGCCGGAGAGATCGAGCGCGTCCCCCTTGTAGTGCACCAGCCGCCTGGCGACCGCGGGATCGAGCGCGGCCAGGCCACGAAGCCTGAGCCAGAAGCCCTTGTAGCCGCCGAGGGCGGTGGCCGTGTCGGCGTCGAGCGCCGTCAGGCCATTGAGGTCCAGCCCCGCGGCCTTGATCTGGGCGACCGCGGCGGCGGTGGCCGCATCGAGCGCGGTCAGGCCGGAGAGGTCCAGCTGCTGCCCCTTGAATCGCGCCAGTTCCAGCGCGGCCGCGGCGTCGATCGCGGTCACGCCGGACAGGTCGAGCCTCTGGCCCGCGAACACCCCGAGTGCCGCGGCCGTCTCCGCGTCGAGCCGCGTCAGGCCGGCGAGCGCGAGGCCGTTGCCACCGAACCGTCCCAGGCTCCTGGCGGCGGCGGCGTCGAGCGTCCGCAGGCCGGACAGCATGAGAGAGTCGCAACTTGACGCGGCGATCGCGCCGGCAGTCTCGGCGTCCACCGCGGTCAGGCCATTGAGCCACAGAGTCCGACCCCGGAACGTTGCGACCGCCTTCGCGGTCGGGGCATCGATCCTCTGCAGGCCATTGAACGCCAACTGTGCCCCCTGGAATGACGCCAGTGTCCTGGCCGTGTCCGCAGTGACCGCGGTCAGTCCGTCGAGATACAGATGTTGGCAGTTGCAGGTCGCGAGCGGTTCGGCCACCGCGGCGTCGATCGTACTCAGCCCGCCGAGGTCCAGCACCGTTCCCTTGAAGTCGGCGAGATCCTTGGCGGTCGCGGCATCGATCGCGGTCAGGCGCGTGAGCCACACACCGCGCCCTTTGAACCTCGCCAGCCACCGCGCGGTGTCGGCGTCGAGCGTGGCGAGGCGGGTGAGGGGCAGGACATCCAGCCCCGGCTTCTTCACCAGCACGGCGGCCTGCTCCGGCGTCAGCCGCTCGATCCGGCTGGGGTCGGCCGGCAGCTCACCTTCCGGTGCTGCAAAGCCGCACGGCACCAGGAAGACTGACAGGAAGACGACACAGGTCAGGGACTGCGGACCGGGCACGACACGTCGCCGCGGGCGCGGCAACGCTCCAGGCAGGGCCGGACGCCCCGCTGCCCGTGACGCGAAACTCGACACATCCACGATCGACCCCTGCCCGGAAGGAAGAATCACGATGGCGGCTCCGCAACGAGGCAACGCGGGCGACTCGCCGCGCCTGGCGGAACAAGTCAAGGCGGTCGGAACTAGGCCCGCCACCTCGGAACGTATGGTAGCAGCGGACGCCGGTTGACGGCGGCCGCGGCGGTTCTTTAGCCTCACCGATTCGCGGTCTGCCGGCCCCGCCACGGACCGCATGCCGAGTGCCCGTGTCGAAAGGTTCTCCATTCCATGCGGATCGTGTTCCGCCTTCTTCTCGCGATGGCCCTCGTCCCGGGAGTCGCCACTCCCGCGCACGCCGAGGTCAAGGTTCTCCGACTGCTCGCCGATGGCAGCGATTTCGCCCTCGATCCCGACACGGGGACCCTCGCCGTGGTCGTCGCCGAGACCAGCAGCGTGCAACTGATCCGGGCGGCCGCCTGGCAGGCGGGCAGCACGAAGCCGGCTGCCACGATTACCGTCGGGGCCGCGCCGGTGACGATTGCCTTCAAGCGGTTCCAGGACCGCCGCGTGTTCATCGTCGGCTGCCGGGAAGACTCGCACCTCTACGTCTTCGGTGCGGACGACGGGGCGGTGGTGAAGAAAATCCCGGTGCCGTCCCTGGGAGTGTGGCAAGTCGCCGCATCCACCAATCCAGATGACCCGTTCGTGTACTACACCATCACCAGGCCAGGGCACCAGAAATCGACGCTCAATGCCATCAGCCTGGGGACCCTCGACGATGTCGGGACAGTGATGGATCGGTGCGGGGAGTTCACGGTCTCCGCTTCGGGAGAAGTGGGCTACGGCGGCGAGGACTCCGGTTTGTCGGCCGGACTGCAGAGCAGCCTGCGCGTGAGCGACGGTGCCGCCGACAAGCCTGAATTCGTGCCGTTGTTTTCCGAAAGCGTCGCCGTCGGCACGTACGTCCCGGACCCTTTCGATCGCTACACGGCGACCGGCATGCGTATCTACACCCGCAGTCTGGAGCGACCGCTGGCGAAGTTCGACTTCGTGCCCCGCTGCTGGTTTCGCACGCGGCCGCTGCTCGTCGGCGTCACCCCGGACGAACCGAATCGGGTCGAGGCCGACACCCTGCCGGAGCCGCCGTCGCGGGTCACGATGCGGGCGGCTTCCGCCAACAGCTTTCGGCCGGTGGGTGACGTGATCGCCTTCGACCTGCGTCAGGAAGCCAGGCCCGGCCAGCCGGATGCGGCCGGTGCCACGAGGACAGCCGCGAACAAGGTGGCCCGGCTGCGGATGTTCGCCTACGATCCGGGAGAGTGTGTGCTCTACGCCCGACGGTCGTACCTGGCGGTCGTGCCGCTGGCTGATTTTCACGCCGGTGACGAGCCGTTCCTGACCGCGACCCTGAGTGGTGGCGGGCCGCTGCCCGTGGGCGGAGATGCCGTGCTCAGGCTGACGCCCGCCGACCCGCGGGTGACGGCCCGGATCGAACTGATGCCGGACGGCATGCGGGTCTCGGGCACCGAACTTCGTTGGCGGCCGGCCGCCGACCAGGTCGGCCCCAACCAGCTCGTCGTCAGCCTGTCCCATGAAGGCCTCGAGCAGACGCAGACGTTCAGCATCCCGGTGCACCGCGCGAGCCTGAAACTGCCCTTCGCCCCGGTCGGCTGTGGGCTCACGGCAAGCGGACGTACGGCGGTCATCTGGGACGTCGCCGATGCTGTGGCGTGGCCCCCGCGGGTGGTGGCCCCGGCGCAGGAGTTCATCCCGCGCATGGCTTCTCTCGACATCGCCACGGCCGCCGTGCGGGCGGAGAAGCGCATTCCCGGCGACGTCCGCCGGGCCGTCATCCTCGGCGAGCGGGTATTCCTCCTCGTTCCCGGTGCGGACCGTTGCGAGGTTCTCGACCTGCCGACGCTGGATCGGCGGACAACGCTGCGGACAGCGGGGCCGATCGCGGGAGTCGGCCGCTGCGACGGGGCGATCGTCTTCGAGTCGCCGTCCGCGCTGGACGTGTTCGACGAGACGACGCTGGAGCACCGCGGGCGGCATGCCGTCGAGTCACCGCAGCCGGGGCGACCGAGGGCGGATCAGGCGGCGGTCAAGCCTGCCGCGCCGACGCTGCTGACCAGCCGCGGGCTCGTCGTCCAGGGTGTGTTGCTCGATGCCGGCGGCAAGCCCGCGCTGCTTGTCCGCCCCGCCATCGCGACGGCGCTGCCGTGGGGAGATCGCCTTCACGAACCGGCGTTTCTCCGGTCCACGATCCAGACGATGGATTGGCGGCTTCGCGCGGCCCTGTCGGACCGCAGCGGGACCTTGCAGCTTGCCAGTGCGGCGATACCGCCCGCCAATTTCACCGCGAGCCTGACGCTGCTGCTGCGCGAGCGGCCCCGGCCCGGAAGCCGGTGGAGCCCCGGATGGGATTCCGAACTCAGGCTGACGGTTGACGGCGATCGGCCGCTGACCGCCCTGCTCGACAAGCAGGTGAAGGCGGCCGTCCATCCTGCCAGGCGGGAGCCCCTGCGGGCCGCCGTCGGCGGCTCGAGCGAGGTCGTGCTCGCGACGTTCGGCAGCCGCATGTATTCCGTGCCGCTGCCGCCGGCCGGCGGCAACACGACGCACCCCCCGCCGTCGCTGACGCCCCGTCAATCGGCCCTCGCGCTCGCGGCCCGGGAGCCGACCGTGCTCCGGCATTCCGTGGAGGGAGGCCGGCAGCCACTGGCATTCTCCCTCGTGACGGCCAGTCCTGGCCTGACGATCGACGCGGCGACCGGAAGTGTGACGATCGACCGGGACAAAGTCGTGGCGGAAGCCGCCCGCGAGATCGAGAGGCAACTGGCGGTCCGGTCGGGGAATGCTTCGCACGTCGAGGCCTACAGGCGTCTGGTCGCGGAGGTCGGGGAGCGTGTGGCCATGGTCATCGGCGGCAAGCTGCCGGGCCTTCCGGTGCTGGTGCCGATTCACGTGGCCGTCACCGATGCCGAAGGCCGGCAGGACAGCCTCCGGTACCACGTCGTGGCCGAGATACCGGAGACGCTGCTCATGCCGAAGCTGCAGAAGCTCGATGAGGACCGGCCGCCTCCCCCTGCGCAGGCCGGCGTGCCGAACGGCCTCGAGCAGCTCGGTCGGCAGCCGGCGGAGGCGGGCGAGTTGCCTCGGCGGGTCGAGGCCCTCGAGCAGCGGCTCGACCTCATCACCCGCCAGCTCAACCAGGTTCTCGAGCGAATGGACAAGAAGAAGTAGCCCTGCTGGGGAAGAACGCAGGCTCTGGGACTGCGTTGCCGCGTGGAGGGTTCGATGCGACATCGATGCCGCCTGTTCGCCGCCATGGGATGCCTGCTGGGCATGACCGTCGCCGTTCGTGCCGAGGTCACGATCCGGCGGCTGCCGGAGGGCTGTGTCGACGTCGCCCTCGATCCTGACAGCGGAAACCTGCTGGCACTCTCCGAGACGGGCAACACCGCCCAATTTTTCCGGGCGGCCGCCTGGCAGCAGGGGGACATGGAGCCGGCTGCCAGGCTAGCCGTCGGCAAGGGCCCCGCAGCCGTCGTCTTCAAGCGCTTTCGCGACACCCGCGTGTTCGTGATCGCCTGCGAGCAGGATCCGCACATCTATCTGCTCAACGCCGACACCGGTGCGCTGACCAGAAAGATCCCGATCGCCGCCGATGGGGCGGGCGATCTGGCCACCGCGCTCAATCCCGACGATCCGTTCGTCTACTGCATCCCCGTCCCGGGACGCGATGAGAACGTGGCCGCCGTCAGCCTCCGGACCATGCAGGATCTCGGACCGGTCATTCCGCGCAGCCGGGATTGTGCGATCTCGGCGTCGGGTGCGGTGGCCTACAGCCGCAGGCCCGGCCTCTCCCCCACCGGCTTCGCGTCACTGCTGCGTACGAGCAGCCTGACCGCAGACAAGCCGGTCTTCGTTTCGCTCTTCGAAGACCACGCCGACGCCGAACGCTACGTTCCCGATCCGTTCGACCGCCATACGGCGACCGGCAGCCGGATCTATGTCCGCAGCCTGGAGGAGGAGGTGGCTCAGGTCGATTTCAAGCCACTGTGCTGGTTTCGCACCCGGCCGCTCGTCGTCGGCATCGGGGCCGACGAGCCGCGACGGTCAGGGCCCGCGGTGGCCGAACGGGTCGTGTTGCGGGCGGCATCCTCCAACACCTTCCGGCCGGCAGGGGGCCTCGTCGCCTTCGAGCCCGGCCCGCGCGGGCAGCCCCCCGTCGCTCCGGCCGTGGCGATCCATGCCGTCGGCAAGGCGGACCGCGTGCGGATGTTCGCCCACGAAACCGGCGCACGCGTGCTGTACGCGCGGCGGTCGGTGCTGGCCCTCGTGCCGCTGGCGGACTTCCGCATCGCCGACGAGCCTTTCCTGACGGCTACCCTGACGGGAGGCGATGCGCTGCTCGTGGGCCGGGAGGCGGTGTTGAAACTGGGTACGGCCGACCCGCGGGTCAGGCTGCGGATCGAATGGCTGCCGGATGGCATGCGGGCATCGGGCAGCGAACTCCGCTGGAAACCGACGGTCGAGCAGGTCGGGCCGACCAAGGTGGTGGTCAGCCTGGCGCACGGTGATATCGAGCGGACGCAGACGTTCGAGCTGGTGGTGCGGCGACCGAGCGTGCTCCTCCCCTTCGAACCGGTCGGCATCACGGTCACGGATGATGGCCGGACGGCGTTCATCTGGGACGGGAACTCCCCCGCGGCCCAGAACCAGCCGCGGCCGGCCGACCTCGGCTTCCGGCAGATGGCGACGATCGATCTCGTCACGGGCACCGTACGGGCCGAGAAGAGGACGCCCGACCAGGTACAGCGGGCGCTGGCGACGGAGGGCCGGGCGTTCCTCGTCGCCCCGGACTCCGAACGCTGCGATGTCCACGACCTGGTGACGCTGGAGCGGGTGCGGACGCTGGTGGCGACGGCGCCGATCGAGGGCATCGAACGCGGCGTCGCCGGAATCATCCTCCGGACGAAGTCCGGGCTGGACGTGTTCGACGCGACGACGTTGCAGAAAAAGCAGCAGGTTGCCCGCGACCAACCGCGGCCGGTGCAGGCCGTGTGGAAC
>JBKDUV010000349.1:0-8331 GCA_046339335.1 Planctomycetia bacterium
GGCCGCATGGCCGAGGACGCCGAGAATCATCGTCGTCTTCCAGCCGAGTTTCGCGAGCACGCCACCGAGGACGGCCATCGTGAGGATCTCGGCCACCTGGCCGATGCTCATCACCGGCATGATCCACTCCGGCTTGATGCCCACCGTCGGGCTGCCGAGGAACGCCCCGGCGAGGACGAAATAGCCGTTGTGGATCACGGCGTCGATGAACGTGACCACGAACAGCACGAGCAGGTAGGCGTACGAGAGGTGACCGGTCGCCTTGAGCCAGGCGATGCCGCCGATGCCGCCCCCCGTTTCCCGCTTCGGCGGTGTGTGCGGCAGGAACAGGCTGAACGCGGAGAGCGCAAGCGACGCGATCCCGGCGACGAGAAAAATATTGCGGCTGGCGGCGACCGCCTCCGCTCCAACCTTTCCCTGGAGCACGACGTACAGCGGCCAGGCGGCGAGGATCCAGCCGATCGTGCCCCCCATCCGCACCAGGCCGAACTCCTTCTGGGCATTTTGCATGTGGGTAAAGGCGATCGAGTTCGCGACCGAGATCGTGGGCACGTACAGCAGGGCATGGACGAGCATGAGGCCAAAGAACACGGGAAAGACACCGAGCCCCGCCGCGGCGGCGATTTCTTGCGACCAATACATCGCGAGGATCGCCAGCCCGCCCACGAGGTGGCTCACCGCCATGAACTTCTCGGCCGCGAACGTCCGGTCGGCGAACTGGCTGGAGAAGACGATGCCGACGATCGAGGCGATCGCGAAGGCGCTGCCGACCCATGCCGTCTGTTCGTCGCTGAAGGCGAGGCCGTCCTTGCCCATGTAGCCCCAGATCAGCGGCAGCCACGCTCCCCAGATGGCGAACTGGAGGACCATCATCAGCCACAAGCGGAACGTCGGGGCGGGCGTGGGGTCGGTATTCATGCCGCGGAGCATAGCACCGCCGCGAGGAGCCGTTCTACCGGCCGCGGAGATCGGCGAGCCCGCCGTCCACGCCGAGCACCTGCCCGGTGATCCATTCCTGGGCCGGATCGAGGAGGAACGCGATCGCCCGGGCGACGTCCCCCGGTTCGCCGAGCCGGCCGAGGGGATGCATGCCGATCGAGGCTTTTTCGGCCGGCTCGCTGGCAACGAGCCCCTTTGTGAGCGGCGTGCGGACGAGCCCCGGGGCGACGGCATTGAAGCGGATACGCTGCTTGGCGTAGGTGGCGGCGGCGGAGAGCACGAGGCCGATGACGCCCGCCTTGGCGGCCGCGATCGCCTCATGGTTGGCGATGCCGACGCGGGCGGCGGCGCTGGAGACGAGCACGACCGAGCCGCCACCTGCGCGGAGCAGCCGGCCGGCCGCACGGACGCATCCAAAGGCGGTCGTCAGGTTGGCGGCCAGCGTCGCCTGCCATTCGGCCGGCGTCGTCAGGTGGGCGGGCTTGAGAAGCAGCGAGCCGGCGCAGTTGACGATCCCGTCGAGGCCGCCGAGGGCCGCGGCGGCGGCATCGGCGCAGGCGTCGACCGCGTCGGGGTCGGTGGCATCGAGGGTGCCGTGGGGCAGCCCGAGTTCGGCGGCGAGTGGCGCGAGTTTGTCGGCGTCGCGGCCGGCGAGGTAGGCGCTGCCGCCCGCGGCGGCGATCAATCGCGTGACGGCCGATCCGATGCCGCCGCCGGCGCCGATGACGAGGATGCGTTGTGGTGTTGCCATGATGTCGCCATTCACGTCGTTCGGAATGGGGGCTGCTGTCCAACCGGGCGAAGCCCAACCCGCCGGTGGACGGCAGAAGTCTCCTCGCTGAGGCAGGATACTACCGGGAGCATTCGATAGTTGACAGAACGCCCCGGCGGGGAGCCGGGCTTCGCCCGGCGACCGGAAGCCGGAGCCGACGTTGGGTCGGCGGCGACGGCGCGACAACCAGCCCAATGGAAGCTCGCGGAGCGTGAAGATCGAGCGCAGCGAGAGATTCGCGAAGCGATCCCATCGACCTCGATGCCCCGGCGAGCGCCCGCACCCGTCACAACCAGTTGCCCACGATCTGCTCGAGCCCCGCCTCCGCCGCCATGCCGCGCAGCTTTTCCAGGGCCCTGCTCTGGATTTGCCGGATCCGTTCCTTGCAGACGCCCATCTGACTGCCGAGTTCCCGGAACGTTCGTGGCGGACGGCCGTCGAAGCCGAACCGGGCGACTACGACCCTCCGCTCCCGCGGTTCCAGATCGCCGAGAAAGCCGGCGAACATGTCCTCGAGGACGCCAATCTGCTCGGCTGGACGGTAGGCCGTGTCGGGAACCACCTCGGCCCTGTCGCGGAGGGCCGCATCGTCGCTGACGAACCGCTTGCGGAACTGGCGGCCGCGGTGCGACAGCCGAAAGAAGTGCCGCTGAATCGCGTAGGTCGCGTAGGTGCTGAACCGATTTCCGAGCGCGAAATTGAACTTCTCCACGGCCCGCATCAGAGCGAGATTGCCCTCGCTGACGAGTTCGTCGAACGACCATGTCGGATCGACGAACTTCTTCGCGATCGATACGACCAGTCGCAGATTGCCCGTGATGAGGATCGCCTTGACGGTCTCCGCCTCGGCGAGCAGGCCTTCGACGGCATCCATCTGCCGGGCGGTGGCCCGCCGCCGGTCGAGCCGCCGACGGGTGGCGGAGGCTCTGTATTTGAGCCAATTCATCCGCCGAAAGTAATACTGCTCCTCGGCCGGAGTGAGCAGGCGGTTTTGATAGAGGCTGGCCAGATACGGTGTCAGACCCTTGAGGGCGGATGGGTCGCTGGGCCGCTGGTCGAGGGGAACGGACGCCTCGGCCGGAGGAGTGGAGGCAAGTGCCTCGGCGGATTTCCGCCGGAACTCGGCACAGGGGATGAAGTCGATCGCGCGGCTGAAAAAATCTTCGCGGCGTGTGGCGAGGGCCTGTCGGGCGGCGAACGCCGCGGAATCGGCCCGCCGGGGCTCCCGTCCATCGGCAGCACGGCGATCTGACAGGCCGCCCCGCGACAACTGCCGCCCCAATCCGGGAATTCGCGGGGCTTTTTTGGCTCGTGCAATCATGGCAATTCTCCTTATCCCCATCGGCCGTTTGTGGCCGCCATGGCGACGGAGGAGAAACCGCAGCCGACCAGCCGGGCTAACCGGCCGCGTCGAAAAAGCCGGCAGAAACCGGTTTAGGCCGATACGGCCGTTTTAGGCGGCGATTGAGGACGCCCTTCGCCCGGCCCGCCGGCGCCGTGACCGGAGCGCCGCCAAGCCGGCCCCGACCGCCCCGAGGCCGGCCAGCGCCAGGCTCGAGGGCTCGGGGACCGCCACCAACGCCACGCCCATGTCGATGTGCTCGTCTCCGAACAGCGCCACGCTGAACTGCTGCCCTTGGTAGGTCCAGGGCAACGACGTGGGTTCCACGTAATCCGCCCCAGTATCGAACACGCCGAACGAGTACGTAGCGCTGCCCGAAACAGTTCCTCCGCCAAGACCAGCCGAGAGGTTTCCGCTGGCCAGAAACGTGACGTTGTAGAGGCCCGGTTGCGTGAAGGCGTAGTTGTAATGGTAGTGGCCACCGGCGGCGACTAAGAGACTGTTCGGCACGCCCGCTCCAGGCGCGGTCGACATCAGGGGAATAATGCCGCCGAAATCGTCGACGTTCCACATCGAAAACACGCCCGGAGCGGCTCCGCCGCCGCTTCCCGTGACCCCGAGCAGTGACCAGGTGATCGTTGAGGAAAAGTCCGCAGGGCGGAGTTCCTCGGTACCCAGACTTAACCACAGCAAATCGGTGTTTTGGGTTTTTGGCAGCCTCCACACCGATTGCCCGGCCGAAACGCCGATGAAGTCCCACTGGCTGCCAGCTGGGCGGGTTCCCTTCGCCGAGGCCTTGACCGGAAGGAGCGCGTCGCTCGCGGCGAACTCGCTTGGGGTCACCTCGTTCGAATGGAGATGCAGGTCGAGTTCATAGGGCGTTGCAAGGACAGCGCTCACACCTGAAACCGACACGGCAACGGCGGCCGCGACGATCCGCGCAAAGCCCGAAAAAGACGATAGACGAGCCACCGAGCGACTGTTGCTCATGTTTGTTCCTTTCATGTTTGTTCTTTCACCGCGCCGGGAGGGCGAAATTGAAGTTTTCATGGACCCAGACATCTATTTCCGATTCCGCCACTTGCTGTACGCGGCCATCGGCGTAGAGGTAGTTGGCGTGGTCACCGTGCCGATTGGTCTGGACGTCTTCCTTGATGCGGTCCCAGATCAGCTTCACGCGATTGGGCCTCGTGAGCCCATACTTGAACCAGTTCGTGCCATGGGTGTGATCGGCATGGCTGGTGCCGATCTGGTCGGAAGCCTCGAAGGCGACGATGGTCTTCGATGTCGCCGGCATCTTGTTCAGGTTGGTCACCGCGCCGGCATCCTCGCGGACGCAGACGTAGGAATTGAGGATGTAACTCGTCAGGTCCGCCTTGAATCGGGCCGGACCGTTCGGGTCGTCGGGGCAGATGCGCAACTGGTCGACGCTCTCCATGAAAGGCGCAACCGTGTGAATCCAGGCCCGCTTCTCTTCGCCGACGCCGAGATTGTGGGTCGACAGCGGCATCGATCCCCGATGCGCCTCGGCAAACTGCCTGACCGCGAGCCCAACCTGCCGCATGTTGCTGGCACACTGCGACCGCCGACTCGCGGCACGCACCCCCTGCACGGCGGGAAGCAGCAGCGAGATCAGCACGGCGAGAATCGCGATCACGACGAGCAACTCCACCAGCGTGAACCCTCGCGGGGCCGGACCGCCAACCTGCCGCGTTATGCACTTGATTTGCATGTGCAACTTTTTTGCGTTTATAATAACCGCCGAAACCGCGTCAAGGCCCAGCCGGGAGAAAGTGTCTGGCGAAGACGTGCCGCAGCCCACACAGGGGCCGAAGGCAAACGCGCCGCGAGAAGACGGATCCTCAGCCCCGCATGGGGCCGTTCATGGCCACTGCCGGAAAGCTTCCGGCAGCCTGCCTGAACCCGGGATCACGACGCGGTCACGAGCAGTTCCTGGGGGACCAGAACACTGACTGAGCGGCGAAGCACGCCACGTGCATCGCTGTTGCACATACTCTATCAACCGGAAAACCGAAGGCAAGCCCGGGGCGTGAAAAAAACGAAGGATTCGTGCGCCCGTGAATTCCACACGATTTTCCGGCGATTTCCCCGGTTTCGCCCGCCTGCCGCCCGGCCTCACGGTCGCCGGAGGCCGCCGGCGGTAGCATGATCGCGATTCGGCTCGACTCCGCTCGTCCGGCCCCGCTCGATTTTTCCATGCCGCGCAATCTCGTCATCGTGCTCGGCGACCAGCTCGACGACCGGAGCGCCGCCTTCGACGGGTTCGACGCCACCCGGGACGTTGTCTGGATGGCCGAGGTGGCCGAGGAGTCGACCCACGTCTGGAC
Organism: Planctomycetia bacterium; assembly: GCA_046339335.1. GTDB lineage: Bacteria > Planctomycetota > Planctomycetia > Pirellulales > UBA1268 > QWPN01. Next base: position 5,402 of record JBKDUV010000349.1, read on the forward strand.
CCACAAGGCCCGGATCGCGGTTTTTTTGGCCGGGATGCGGCACTTCCGCGATCGGCTCGCCGCCCGCGGAATCCGTGTCGACTACACGGAACTCGCCGCCAAGCCGGGCCCCAAGCAGCCCGCGTCGCTCGCGGCCGCGGTCCAGGCTAGCCTCGCCCGGTTGACGAAAGCCGGACAAAAACCCGACCGCCTCGTTGTCGTCGAACCAGGCGAGTGGCGGGTGCAGGAGGCCCTGCGCGGCGCCGCCCGCGCGGCCGACATTCGGCTCGAGATCCGTACGGACCGACATTTTTTTTCCTCGCGGGACGACTTCGCCGCGCACGCCGCCGGCCGCAAGCAGCTTCGCCTGGAGTACTTCTACCGGCCGCTGCGGGAAAAGTGCGGCGTCCTCATGGACGGCGGCGAGCCGGCCGGCGGCCGCTGGAACTACGATGCCGAGAACCGCGGCGCTTTTCCCAAGTCGGGCCCGGGAGCGCTTCCCGCGCCGGTGCGGTTCGAGCCCGATGCCACGACCCGGCAGGTCATCGATCTCGTCAACGCCCGGTTCGCTTCCCATCCAGGCAGCCTGGACTCGTTCGACTGGCCGGTCACGCCCGCCGACGCCCGGCGGGCGCTCGACGATTTTCTCGCACATCGCCTCGCGAACTTCGGCCGCTACCAGGACGCGATCTGGACCGGCGAGCCGTGGCTCTACCACTCACGACTCGCACAGGCCATGAACATGAAGCTCCTCGACCCGCGCGATGTCGTCGCCGGCGCCGAGCGGGCGTGGCGGGAGGGGCGGGCGCCGCTCGAGGCCGCCGAGGGCTTCATCCGCCAGGTGATCGGCTGGCGGGAGTACGTCCGCGGCGTCTACTGGCAGTTCATGCCGCAGTACCTCGATCGCAACGCCCTCGGCGCCGACCGGCCGCTGCCAAACCTGTACTGGAGCGGCGTCACCGAGATGAACTGCCTCCGCGACGCGATCGGCCAGACGCTCGCCCACGGCTATGCCCACCACATCCAGCGGCTCATGGTCACGGGCCTGTTCGCGCTCCTCTTCGGCGTCGAGCCGCGCCGGGTCCACGAGTGGTACCTCGCCGTCTACGTCGACGCGGTCGAGTGGGTCGAGCTGCCCAACACCCTCGGCATGAGCCAGTTCGCCGATGGCGGCGTCATGGCTTCGAAGCCGTATTGCGCCACCGGCGCGTACATCGACCGGATGAGCAACGCCTGCAAGGGCTGCCGGTTCCGCCCCACGCAGGCCACCGGTCCCGACGCCTGCCCGTTCACCACGCTGTACTGGGACTTCCTCGCGCGGCACCGAAAACTGCTCGGCAGGAATCAGCGCATGACGATGCAGCTCAAGAATCTCGACCGCAAGCCGGCCACCGACCTTCGCGCCATCCGCCGCCAGGCCGACGACCTCCGCGACGCGCTCGGCTGACGGGCGGCAGGATTCGCGGTAATGCGGCCGTGAACCCGGGCCCGAACCGGAATTGTCCCCCCGCGGACGATGCCCTACAGTACCAAAAACCTCCGCTCTGCCTCCCGAATCCGCGATGAGCTCCTACTCGCTCACCCATCTCCGCCAGCTGGAAGCCGAGAGCATCCACATCATCCGCGAGGTGGCGGCCGAGTTCGAAAACCCGGTGATGCTCTATTCGATCGGCAAGGACTCGGCAGTGATGGTCCGGCTCGCGGAGAAGGCATTTCATCCCGGAAAGCCCCCCTTCCCGCTGATGCACATCGACACGACGTGGAAGTTCCGCGACATGTACCGGCTGCGGGACGAGTACGTCGCCAAGGAACTGGGCTTCAGGCTCATCGTCCACGTCAACGAGGAAGGGCGGGCCGCGGGCATCAACCCCATCACCCACGGCAGCAAGGTCCACACCGACGTCATGAAGACGCAGGCCCTGCGGCAGGCGCTCGACAAGCACCGCTTCGACGCCGCCTTCGGCGGCGCCCGCCGCGACGAGGAGAAGAGCCGGGCCAAGGAGCGGGTGTTTTCCTTTCGCGACGAGTCCCATCGCTGGGACCCGAAGAACCAGCGGCCCGAGCTCTGGAACCTCTACAACACCAAGGTCCGCAAGGGGGAGAGCATCCGCGTCTTCCCGCTCTCCAACTGGACCGAACTCGACGTCTGGCAGTACATCCACCTGGAAAACATCCCCATCGTCCCCCTGTACTTCGCCGCCGAACGGCCGATCGTCCGGCGGGACGGCGTCATGATCATGGTGGACGACCACCGGCTGCCGCTCCGGCCGGGCGAACGACCGGAGATGCGCCGCGTCCGCTTCCGCACGCTCGGCTGCTACCCGCTGTCGGGCGCCGTCGACTCCGCCGCCACCACGCTCCCCGAGATCATCCAGGAGATGCTCCTGACCACGTTCTCGGAGCGGCAGGGCCGGCTCATCGACACCGACGAGGCGGGCTCGATGGAAAAGAAGAAGAAGGAGGGGTATTTCTGAGGCGGCGTTCGCGCCAGCCGTTGCAGCGGACCTCCGGCCGCTGAACGGCCCTTGCGGCGCCCGTGAAAACACCCTCCCAAGCGACAGCCGAGGCGAAGGGGTTGCTTCAAAAGTAGCCATCTTTCTTTTTCTTTTCCATGCTGCACGCCTCGTCGGTGTCGATGAGCCGGCCCTGCCGCTCGGAGAACGTCGTCAGGAGCATCTCCTGGATGATCTCGGGGAGCGTGGTGGCGTTGGAATCGACCGCGCCTGAGAGCGGATAGCAGCCGAGCGTGCGAAACCGCACCCGCCGCATCTCGGGCACCTCGCCCGGCTCGAGCGGCAGGCGGTCGTCGTCGCGCATGATCATCACCCCGTCCCGGCGGACGATCGGCCGCTCGGCGGCGAAGTACAGGGGGACGATGGGGATGTTTTCCAGGTGGATGTACTGCCAGACGTCGAGCTCGGTCCAGTTGGAGAGAGGAAAGACGCGGATAC
>JBKDUV010000350.1:0-3832 GCA_046339335.1 Planctomycetia bacterium
GCGGCGCGACTCCGCGCCGGCGCGCCTCGACGCGCAGCCCCGCCCGGCCGTGCTCGGGGCGGCCGCTGGCTGGAACGAGGCCCGGGCAGAGGGCGTGCGGACGCTCGTCCAGGCCGGCCGCACGCTGCTCGTCGCCCAGCCGGCCGAACTGTCCATGCTCTGGGCGTACGAGCTCGACATGATCCGGCGCGACACCGGCGCCCGGCACGTGCCGGCGCTCGTCGACCGGTTGCACCCGTTCATCGCCCGGCTGCGCGGCGTCATCGAAGCGGGCCGGGCCGGAGTCGCCGGTCTGGGCGGTCCTGAGTCGCTGACGCTGGTGCGCGGCATGGCGGATCGAAGCCGCGATCAGGTGCTCGCCCAGTTGGCCCGCGACGCGGACCTCGTTCGCGTATTGGCGGGGGATCCGGCCCGGCTCTCGACGCTCGCCGATGGCGACCCCGACGCCGCCTGGCCGACGCTCGCGGTCGGGCTCACCGGCAGCGGGCAGATGCCCGTGCGCTGGCAGGTGACGGGCCGCTCCCGGCCGGGACTCACGATCACTCTCCAGCACGCGGCGGGCACGATCGTGGTCTGGATTCCGGACGCGGCGGATGAGCCTTGGACGTGGCGTGGCGACGGCGGTGACGAGCACCGGATGGCGTTTGATCGGGCCGCCGCCCTGGTGGACGTCGTTCACGCAGCCGTCGGCACGGGGGCCGAGGCCGGCCCGCAGCGGGCGGAAGACGCCCTCCCGCCGGCGGCCTGGGCGGATGCTGCGCGGGCGATCGAGCTTGCCGAGACGGTGCCGCGAAGCCTCCGCAGGGGCCGGGCGATCGATCTGCACCGGGAGGAGTTTTCCGAGATCGGCACGTTCAAGGGCACGATGGCCTCGGCCGGCTGCGGCATCGTGCTCGGCGCGCTGGTCGTCCTTCTTCTGGCGGCGTTGCTCGGCGTGGTCGCCAGCCAGTTGAAGAACGACGACCAGGAGCCGCAGCGGGCTTTTCTGCGGCAGCTCATCGGAGCGTGGCCGGTCGCGGTCCTGGCGGTGATGGTGGTTTTTCTCCTGATCCAGTTCCTGCCGGTCCTCACCGGGCTCGGCCGTGACGACGACGGCCGCTGACCGACTTCCCGAACTTGCCTGATCGGCACGGTCGGACGGTCGGGAAAACCGGCCGGAAACTGGGCAGACCGTGCCGGCCTGGTCAATCCGGGCTGAATCGCGGTACGGGCGTGGGCCGATTCCCCCTTTCGTGCGGCGTACCGGCGGGGCCCGGTGCGCCGCCGCCCGGGGGAGCCAGGCCGACATGCGGTGCTCGTGGATCGTTCTGCCGTTGGCCGTCGCGATCATCGCGGCCGCGGCCGGCCGCCCCGTGACCGCGTCGGAGGCCCGGCGGTCGGCGATCGTCCGCGCCATCGAGTCGCAGCGTGACGCCGTCGTCAACATCCACGGCCAGAAGCTGGTCGGGGCACCGGGCGAGGAGAACGGCGAGCTGAAGCGTGTCAACGGGATGGGCACGGGAGTCGTGATCGACGCCCGCGGCTACGTCGTAACCAACTTCCACGTCGTCGAAGGGGTGCGTCGGATCGAGGTCACCCTGTCCTCGGGGAAGACGCTGGCGGCGACGCTCGTGTCGCACGATCCGCGGACCGATCTGGCCGTGATCAAGCTCGCCGCCGACGGCCCGCTGCCGGTGGTCACGATCGGCACGTCCTCCGACCTGATGATCGGCGAGGACGTGCTCGCCCTCGGCAACGCGTACGGCTACGAGCACACAGTGACCCGCGGGATCATCTCGGCCTTGCATCGCAGCGTCGAGGTGAGCCGGACGCAGCGGTATGACGACTTGATCCAGACCGACGCCAGCATCAACCCGGGCAACTCCGGCGGCCCGCTGCTCAACGCCGACGGGCAGGTGATCGGCATCAACGTCGCCGTCCGGGCCGGCGCCCAGGGGATCGGTTTCGCGATCCCGATCGACGAAGTACTCGAGGTGGTGACGAAACTCCTGTCGGTGGAGCGGGTCGATCGCACCTGGCACGGGATCGTGGCCCGGCCCGACGGCCGGCGTGGGGCGGTGGTCGAGGTGGTGCACCGGGAAAGTCCGGCGGCCACGGTGGGCATGAAGGCGGGCGATCTGATCACTCGGGTTGCCGACACGCCGGTCGTCCGTCAGCTCGATATCGAGCGAGCCCTGCTCGGACGCAAGGCCGGCGACAGCGTGTCCGTGACCGTGCTCCGGGCCGGGGCCGAGGAGCGGCTCGAGCTGCCGCTGGCGGCCATGAAGCGTGACCAGGGCTCGGTCGAGGAGCGGTGCTGGCGGGATTTCGGCTTCCGGCTTCAACCGCTGGAGGCGGCGAAGGTGCAGAAGATGCAGTCGCGGTATCGGGGCGGGATGCTCGTCATCGAGGTCCGCCCCGGCGGGCCGGCCGGCGAGCAGGGGATCCGCGAGGGGGACATCCTCGTCGGCCTGCACATCTGGGAGACGATCACCACCGAGAACGTGAGCTACATCCTCGACAAGGCGGAGGAGGAGCACCTCAACCCGATCAAGTTCTACGTGCTCCGCGGCCGCGAGACGCTCTTCGGCCACATCGTCTCCGACACGGTCCGCCGCTGAGGTCCGGCCGGCCCGGCCGCGCCGTGCCGAAAACCTTTTCGGCACGGGGTGCAAGAAGCGATCACCGCGGCTGCTGGCAGGGAGGCCGCCGGTCGGAGGCATGCTCGTCGCCGGGGGACTGTGCCGCCATCTCCTTTTGCGGCATGGTTCGTCTTGCGGTGCAGGCAAAGCGACCCGGCTCCTGCGCGTGCCTCCGACCGGCTTCTCGGTGCCCGCGTGCTCGTGGCTTGCGCGGCGGTTGCCGCCGCGTGCGTCACGGAGCCGGGGCTGGGGGCGTAGCCGGCTGCTTGCCCGGCGCCGTCGGCGACGGGGCAGCCGGTCGGGGCAGTTCGACGAGGGCCTCGAACACGACCGGCTTTTGGGCCGTGGCGTAGAGCATGAGCGACGTCGCGTCGGGCTCCGGTCGGAAGAACAGGACGAAAAGGTCGCGGGAAAGGTCCCACGGCTTCTCTTCGTGCGTGGGGACGAGGCGGCCCTGGTCGTCGTGGATGCGGACGCTGACCGCCTTGTCGGCCGCGACGCCGGCGCGGTCGATGAGCAGCCAGGGAACCGGCGATGAGAAGGAGACCCGCTCGACACCGCCCGAAGACGACGCAGTGACCTTCACGGAGGCGTGTTGATCGAAGGGGCCCATGCCAAACGTCGAACTACCGGGCAGGATTCCGAATCGAGGTGCAGGCAACGTAACAGTTGACGTCCCCGAGCCGCCGGCTGCGACGAGTTGCAGTTCGCAGTCGCCGGCGGCCAGTGAGTGTTCGACGTCACGGCCTGCATGCGCCGCCGGAATGGTCACGCCCGCCAGCCGGCCCCGCTCGTCGGCGGTGAACGGCGCCTCCTCATTGCGAACGCAGATCAGCGACATCCGCCACACGCGCTCGCGGAGGAGGGATGAATCCTCGGACGTCGCCCGGGCGGCAGCCGTGCCGGAGCGCAGCAGGTTCGTCGGCTCCGAGCTCACCGTCGTGCCGAGAGGCGATTCAAACCGGACCGCGGACACCTCCCAGTCGGTCGTCGGCCTGCCCTGCCAGCGAAACTCCGCGTCGGGCCGGGCCCAGTACGTGCCGCCATCCACGCCGGTGCGGATGCCGGTCACGGTCACGGTGAGGTCGCCCGCGGTGAACGTCTGCGGCAGTGGTTCGGCCGTCCACTCGGGAAACGGCGTCGGCGCGGGGTGGGGCACGTCGAACGAGGCGACCACGTCGCCGGCGGTGTTTTTGACGTTCAACTCGAGC
>JBKDUV010000351.1:0-7338 GCA_046339335.1 Planctomycetia bacterium
GGCCGCGATGCCGTGGCCGCCACGGTTCTGCATGCGAGACGATGCCGAGGGCACCGAGCAGACGGCTGGCAGTACCAAACGGCATGCGTGCTGCCATATCCGGCAGCGGAAGTCGAGTCTAAAGCCGGGGCGGGGAAAAGCCATCCAGGCTTCGGTTCACGGCGCCTGCAGGGACGGATCGGGGGACGTTTCGACGGCCGTCCGGCCACGGCGGGTCGCGGTGACGCCGATCGCGCCGCCGACGGGCAGCACCTGCTGGCCGGCGACCAGCTCGGCCGTGAGGGACAGGGAGACGGCGTCACCGTCCGCGCCGATCGTCCCCTGCCGGAGCAGCGCGTCGAGGTAGGGCTTGACGGCACCGCGGAGCGTTTTGTCGGTGGCCGGGCGCGACGTGTCGCCGACGAAGTTCCGCAGATCGGCTCCCGCGATCGTGTACCGCGCATGGCCCGCGTCGAAGAATGGGTCGTCGAGGGAGAGCGTCGCCGCGACCGCCGCCGTCCGCTGGTCACGGAGCAGCAGCCGCAGCGATCCCTTGGCGGGGGGCACGAACGATTCCGGCGCGACAATGGTCACCGCGTCACAGTCCGCGGCGAAGAACTCGTCCACCCGGGCCGCCTCGCTTCGCGCCGCCGTCGTCTTCGAGACGGTGAAGGTGAGGGCGATGGTGCAGGCGGGGGCGAACGTGAGCCCCCCGGCCTGGGCCGCCGACCGGCGGGCGACCGGCACGAACAGCTGGCTGCTGACCCCGTAGGGGGTGACGAGGTGGATGGCGACCGACTCCCGGTGATTGCAGGCAACGCTGCCGCAGGCACCGCACGCGGGCGGGTCGCAGCCGGCACACGGGGGAGCCGCAGCGGTATCGGCGGGGCGAACGGGCGACAGTCCCGGCGTGTCCGCTGCGGCAGAGGCGGATGACGTGGATGAGGCAGCGGGGAAACCGGCGGGGGCCGGGAGTGGTTCGCTGGCGGCGGTGAGCCGCAGCAGCCCTTCGGCCCGGCGCGTGCCGAAACCGTCGGGGGCGGTCACGGTCGTGACCGTCGCCACTCCGGCGGGCACCTCGATCTTGATGACCTCGCGGGAAACGAGTTCGAAGCGGGCCGGCCGGCCCCCGGCGATGACGGCGGTGTCATGGATGCTGAAGCCCTTGCCGACGAGGAACAGCGTCGTCGGGCCCTGGGGGTCGATGCCCGGTCCGCCATACCAGCCGATCAGCTCCGGTGCCAGATCGGTGACGCCGGCGTTGAACAGTTCGAAGCCTCCGGCGGTGTTCTCGTAGGGGATCTGCGCCTGGACGGTCTGCAGGGGCAGCGATCCGTCGAGTTGCTCGACGATCCGCAGGAGCCGGGGGACCTCGCCGGCGCGATAGCCATGGGCGCAGCGACCGCAGGCGAGCGCCGCGTCGTGCATCTGCTTCACCGCTCGGGAGAGTGCCAGCGTCTCCTGGATGTCGGGCGGGGCGTGCCGCGGATGAGCCAGTGCGAACCAGGTGGTGCGGACGTCGAGCGTGATCCAGGGAACGAACGAAGGCATGACGACGATCGCGGTGCATTCGCGGATCCCGGGCTCCAGTTCCCGCTGGGCGCGATCGCCGGCAGTGGTCGGTCCGCCGCGGATCGTCTCGCCGAGCGCCGCCAGCGTGCCCCGGACGGGGGGCGACTGCATGCGCGGATAGAACCGCCAGCCGAACGTGTTCGCGCCGTGTGCAAAGCCGACGGCCGTGCGGTTGAGGGCCACCACGGCCATGTCGGTCTCCAGCCGGCGGGTGTGCCGGGCGAGAGCCTGGGCATTGAGCCGGCCCGATGCCGCCGCCGTCGCCAGCGCGATCTGCAGCTCTCGGCGCCGGGCATAGGAATCCTCGACGTTCTGGTCGTCGCTCGCCGGGTCGAGGGCGAACACGCGGATCGGCCAGCGGCAGCGGACGTAGTCGTTGAACGTGGCCCGGGCCTCCGGCGCAGGATCGGGACCGAAGAAAGGGCCGACGCAGGCGGTCGCCGGCCGTCCCCGGCCCCTGGCACCCGGCGCATCGCGGACGTCCTCGACGAGGCGCTCGTTGAGCAGCGCGCTCTCGACGAGGATCGCCCAGGCGAGCACCGCGGTCGTCGTGCGACAGAGAGGCCGCACCGCATGTTCCGTCTCGGCACACCCGGGAGCAGGCTCGACCGGCTCCGGGTGTGGGACATCGTCCCCGGGGAGCCGGAGGACCGGCTCCGTTTCGGATCCGGCGCCGAGCGAAGCGAAAAAACGGCTCCTGACGGCCGCCAGGGCGGCGACCTGGCGGCCGCGAACGAGCCCCGCGAGGTTCCAGCCGGCAAGTTCCTGCCACACGTGACGCCGCGTGTCGACCGCGAGGAAGTCCCAGGCGGCCCGCAGCTCCTCGGCCAGATGGCTGCGAACGTCGAGGTAGCCGATGCAGGGAGGATTGGCCGGATGATTGCCGAGGGCCGCGCGGGTGTCGCGGACGAGGACCGCGATCTGCTCGATGCCGGCGACGTCCGCGAGCTGCGTGAACGGGATGGGGAGCCGGGCACGGCGGGAATTGATCGCCGGTGCCGCCGCGGGGATCGCCGCCGGCAGCTGCGCCCGCAGCGATCGCGTCGCCGCCAGCACCCCCTGACGATTCGCCCCCGCCGCGGCCGGCGGGACGCCGTTGTCGGTCGCCGCGGCGATGGTCGCCGCCCAGCCGACGCACTGGGGGTCGTTGACGCACCAGGTCAACCCCGGGGCGACGAGGTCGACGACGTCGTTGAGCACGAGGTTGCGAAACGTGGTCGGCAGGAGGGCGTCTCCAAGGCAGGGCTCGACGCTATTGAGTCGTGAATAAATCATTCATGGCCTGCCGTCGCATCGCGACGGGGATGTATCGCTACTGCTCATGAATCTACTTTTCATCGGTCAATAAGCGTGATCTCGGCGCCGTGTCCCTTCCTGGTCCGCGTGCCGGGCTGGATCGACACCGGGATGCGGACGAGGTTCAGGGAATAGCCAGGGGCATCGGCCGAATCGTCTCCTTCGTTGACGCGCCGCAGCTGCTGAAGGTGATTGAGATAACGGCTGAGTTGGTCGATGTGAATCGTGGGCTCGAGGGCCGGTGGTTCGTCGCCGAACTGGAAATCGGCCGGTGCCGGCGGGAACGCCAGCGGAGCGGTCCGGGCGATGACCACGGAGTCGGCCCGTCCCTGGCCCTCGTTCGTGGTGGGGATCAGCCCCTGAATCGTGTTCACGACGCTCGGTGCGGGAATGTCGGGAACCGCCGCCTCGGCAGCCGATCGCCGTCGGCCCGCGGCCGACTGCACGGCCAGCGCCATGCCGAGAAAAGCCTGGTCGCTGCGGCGCAGTGCCGCGCTCGATCGGAGGGCGAACTGGCCGAGCTGCCGGCGCATCTCCTCCTCGTATTCGAGGCGATGCGCGGTGAGCCGGTTCTGGCCCCAGACGTCGGGCTGCTTGGCGACGATCGAGCCGTCGCGTTCGAGGCGACGCTGGACCCAGGCGATCCGGGCAGCGAGATCCTCCACGCAGGGATCGGCGGGCGGCGACGGCGGGTGCCGTGCGTGGTGCAGTGGGGCGGTCAGGCCGCGCAGCATGCGGCCGACTTCGCCGGCCGACGCGTGCTCTGCCCCGAGAAACCAGCCCGGAATGGCCAGCGCGAGGGCGCGGATCGCCGGCCGGCGACTGAAAGAACCGAAAGCCACGAGGCCCTCCCTTGCAGAGGTGGTTTTAAAAGGGGATAACACCCCCCCATCAATCGGCGCCGCCGGCGGCAGGTCTGACCTCCTCCGGCGCACGCGGATCGCTCTCACCAGGCTTCGCACCTTCGCAGGATTCCCCATGAGCGCCGTTTCTCCCGGCCGGTCCCCCCGGCCGGTCCGCGCACCGCTGCAGTGCATCGTCCCGCCCTACATGGCGGAGCAGATGACCCGTGCGGCCGACCCGCGAATTCGAGAGCGGGCGCGGGTCTCCCTCGCCCATGCAGCCGCGGTCCGGGCCGCCCGGGGCGTCGCCCGACAGGTCGGGCGGCATGCGTTCGCCACGCCGTCCCCACCGGGTCGGCAGCGGCTCATCTACGACGCCGGCCAGAAGGACATGCTCCCCGGAAAGCTGGTCCGCAGCGAGGGCGAGCCCCCAACCGCCGACCAGTGCGTCAACGAGGCCTACGACTACTCCGGCGACACGTTTGACTTCTACCTGCAACGCTTCGGCCGCAACTCGATCGATGACGCCGGCATGAAGCTCATCTCCAGCGTCCACGTCGGCGAGGCGGACGGCCAGGATCGCTACCAGCCGATGAACAACGCATTTTGGGACGGCGCCCAGATGGCCTACGGCGACGGCGACGGCGAGGTCTTCCAGTGCTTCACACGGTCGCTCGACGTGGTCGCCCACGAGTTGACGCACGGCGTGCAGTCGTTCGCGAGCGACCTTGTATACCGGGGCCAATCCGGGGCGATCAACGAGCACTTCGCCGACGTCTTCGGCGTGCTGGTGCGGCAGTGGCGCGGGCGGCAGATCGGGCCGCGGGCAAGCTGGCTCGTCGGCGCTGAGGTGCTCGTGCCGGCGCGCACGCGGCGGGCGATCCGCGACATGGAGCGGCCGGGAACGGCCTACATCGCCGACCCGGTGCTCGGGTCCGACCCGCAGCCGGACCACATGGACAAGATCTACACGGGCGCGGCTGATTCAGGAGGCGTCCACATCAACTCGGGGATCCCGAACCGGGCGTTCGTGCTCTTCGCGCAGGCCATCGGCGGGCCCGCCTGGGAGACGCCGGCTGGCGTCTGGTACGAGACGATGATGCGGCTGCCGCGAACAGCGACGTTCGACACCTTGGCGAAGACGACCGAGCGGATCGCGACGAAGCGGTTCTCGGCGGCGACCGGCAAGGCCTGCCGCGATGCGTGGAAGCAGGTCGGCCTGTAACGGACACGGCCAGGTCGCGCAGCGAAGGCACGCGGAGAGGAAAACTGCGGGGCGACATGCGAAAGCACGCTCGTGCGGTAGAATCCCGGCACGTGGCGGGAACCAGCGACAAGACCTGATCGAGGAGCAGATCGTGCATACGACGACGAAGGGATCGATTGTCTGCGGCGTTGTGGGCGTGGCGATCATCGGTGTCGTGACGCTGGCCTGGGGGCGGGGCGGCCATGGCGGCGGGCACGGCGGACATCACGGCGGCCACCACAGCGGTCACCACGGCCATGCCGGCCACCATCACCACTCGGCCCATCGGCACTCCAGCCATCACGCCCACCACCATGCTCACTGGGGGAATCACGATCGTCCCTTCTCCCGCGGCTGGTACGGACGCCATGCCGGTGCCTGGGGTGGCGGCTGGGGCTGGGGCAATCCCTGGCGGACCGCCGGCTGGGGCAACGCCGCCGAATGGCTCGGCCTGGGTGCGGCGGCGACGCCGGTGTGGCACGGCTACGGTGCGACCAGCACCACGATCTACGACACCGACAACGAGGACCTCGACGCTCCCGAGGCCCGGTTCACGGAAGGGCGGAATGCCACGGTCGAGGAACTGGCGACCGAAACGAAGGGGGCTCGGGAGCTCGCCGCGAAGGGCCTGGCAGAACCGGCGCAGGACGCGGCATTCCTGCCGCTCGGCGTGTTCACGCTCGCACCGGAAAATCAGACCGAGGCGACGGCGCTGCTGCAACTGGCCCTCGGCAAGGATGGAACGCTGCGCGGCACGTACCACGATCTGCTCGGCAACGCCGATCATCCGCTCCGCGGGGCGGTCGACAAGGGGACACATCGCGTCGCCTGGACGTTCGGCCCGCACGGCAGGACGACCTTCCAGACGGCGCTGGCAGTACTTACCGAGCCCTCGGGGCCGGTGTCGGTGCATTACGAAAATGGACAGACGCGACAGTGGGTGCTGGCCCGCTACGACCAAGAGCCGGGCGACGACGATCCCGCCGATGGCAAGTAGGATCGCGCCGGCGACGAGACCGGCGGCAAGAGACCTGAAACCATGCCGCAGCCCAGCCTCGTACTACCGGAAGCATCCACGAGGTAACAGAACGCTCCGACGGTTCGGGGTTGCCATGCCCTGCTCGTCGGCCGTTCCCTTCGGCCCTTCAGGGCCGTCCAGGCCTCCGTTCACTCGATGCTGGCTGCGTTTTCGCCAGACCAATCCGCCGCATGGCGGATCGATGCCCTCCTTCACGTCCCGGCAACGCCGCCTCTCGGGGCATGGGCAACCCCTCACGGATTCAGCGAAGAGGCGTGTCAACAGGAACCTGCTCCCGGTAGGTTGAGCCGGAAGAGCATGGGCACGTCCGCTTTTCGTCGCGACTCCGCCCGGCTCAGATCTCGGCGAGTTCGCCCGCCGGTTTCGCCCCCTCCGGCTCCCGGACCTCCGTCAGCGTCGCCTCGGTGAGCAGCAGTGTGCCCGCCACGCTGACGGCGTTCTCGAGGGCCACGCGGACCACCTTGGTGGGGTCGACGATGCCGGCCTCGAGCAGGTCGCAGAACGTTCCCCGCGCGGCGTCGAAGCCGTGGTTGGCGGTGCCGCGACGCATTTCCCCCACCACCACGCCCCCGTCCACGGCCGAGTTCTCGGCGATCGTCCGCGTCGGAACTTCCAGTGCCTGGCGGAGAATCCGGATGCCGGTCCGCTCGTCCCCGCCGCACCGCTGTTCCTCCTCCTCGACGGGTTCGATGGCCCGCAGGAGCGTGAGCCCGCCGCCAGGCACGATCCCCTCAGCGATCGCCGCCCGTGTGGCGCTGATCGCGTCGGCGAGTGCCTCCTTCCGACTCTTGAGCTCGGCCTCGGTCGGGGCGCCGACGCGGATGATCGCCACGCCGCCGGCCAACTTGGCGAGCCGCTCCTCGAGTTTTTCCCGGTCGTAGTCCCCCGTGGCCGCGGCGACGAGCCGGCGAATCTCCACGCACCGCCCCTGGATCGCGGCCTTGTCCCCCTGGCCGCCGATGATGGTGGTGGCGTCGCGATCGACCGTGACGCGGGTCGCCGATCCGAGGTCGGCGGGCTGCACAGACTCCAGCGACACACCGAGGTCGGCCGAAAGGAACTTGCCGCCGGTGAGGATCGCCATGTCCTCCATCAGGGCCCGGCGCCGGTCGCCGTAGCCCGGCGCCTTGACGGCGACGCACTCGAGAATGCCGCGCAGTCGGTTGACGACCAGCGTGGCAAGGGCCTCGGCCTCGACGCTCTCCGCGATGACGACCAGCGGACGGCGGAGCGGCACAACCGCCTCGAGAAAGGGCAGGAACTCCTTGAGACCGGCGATCTTGCCCTCGTGGAGCAGGATCAAGGGGTGCTCGAGAACGGCCTGCTGTCGTTCGCTGTCGGTGATGAAGTAAGGCGAGAGCAGG
>JBKDUV010000352.1:0-17252 GCA_046339335.1 Planctomycetia bacterium
GCCGCCGAGGAGCCCGCCAACAGCGCAGCCCGCCCCGCACTCACGCTCCAACCCCCCTGCTTCGCCTCGCGGGTGCGGGGTTGGGGCGACGTCGACAAGTTCGCCGCCCCCCGATTCGAGGCCGGCCAGGAGGTGATCGTCTACTTCGAGCTCGACGGCCTCGCCGCCAGCGAAACGCCCGCCGGCTGCACCACCCGCGTCGACACGGTGCTCACGCTGCTCGGCCCGGACGGCACGCGGCTGCACACCTGGCGGTTCGATCCGCTGGAGGAGACCTGCAAGCAGCGGCGCCGCGACTACTTCGCCCGCTACCTGGTCGTTCTCCCTCCGGCAGCGACCGGTCGCTGCCGGCTCGAAGTGAGCGTCAGCGATGCCGTCGCCGCAAGTTCGGCAGGGGCGACGCTGCCGCTGAACATCGTCGCCGCCCAGAGCCCCCGCTGAGGGACGGCCTGACCGATCGGTCACTGGGCCGGTGGCAGTGCGGGCCGCGGGGCGGGAACGGCTTCGACGGCCGGCGGCATGGCGGCTGGCGGTTTCGGTGCGCCCGGTGCGCCCGGTGCGCCCGGTGCGCCCGGTGCGCCCGGTGCGCCCGGTTCGCCCGGTTCGACGCCGACCGTAGTGGCCGGCGCGTCGGCCTGGAGCGGAAACGCCTCCAACTGCAGCAGGTCGGCGATCGCCACCGCCGCGGTCCAGCGGTCGGCCTGGGCATCGACGAAGGCGAGTTCGGTCTCCGTCAACGTGCGCTGGGCCTGCAGGAGCGAGAGAAACGTCACCTCGCCGCGGGCGTAGAGCTGCTGCGTCAGCTGCAGCGTCTCCCGCGCCTTGGGGAGGATGAACTCTTCGTACCAGGCGACGAGCCGCTGGGACGTGCGGTAGGTGGCGATCACCTCCGCCGTCCGGGTGGCGAGATCGATCTCGGTCATCCGCAGGGCCGCGCGGGAGGAGGCGATGTCGGCCCGTGCCGCACGGATGTTTCCCTGGTTGCGATCGAAGATCGGCACCTCCACCATCACCTGCATGATGCCCTGATCCTGGGCCGGAAAGTCGACCTGCCGCTGGTAGCCGCCGAGCAGGTTGACGTTCGGAATCGGCTCGACGACCGCCCGCTCCAGCGCCCACTGGTTGCCGGCGACGGCGGCGGCCGCCGCCCGTGGCGCGGCGTGACGGCGCACGACCGCCTCCTGCAATTCCTTGAGGTCGAAGTTGGGCAGCTTCGCGAACAGGTCGGCCTCGATCGTGCCGACGTCGGCTCGTGGCAGGCCGATCGCGGTGGCGAGTTCCCGGCGTCCGGTCTCGATGTAGACCGCGGCGTTGAGGAGTCGCACGTCGGCGCGGTCGCGCTCGATGCTCCAGAAGAGCACGTCGGCCTTCGTACCCTCCCCGGCCTCGGCGAGCTGTCGGCCGATGTCGTAGGACCGCTTGGCGATGTCGAGCAAGAGCTTGAAGATTTCCATCCGGCGTTGGGCGACGAGGAGCGTGTAATAGCTCTGCCGCACGTCCCGCAGGACGTCGAAGCGTGCCCGGATCAGTTCGTATTCCGCCTTCTGCACCTCGCGGAGCGCCGCCTGCTGGGAAAGGCGGAGCTTGCCGGCGGTGACGATGTCCTGCTGGACGAACCCGTTCCACTGGCTGTAGCGGCCCGCAGCCTGGGGCGATGCGCCGGCGAGCATGGGATTGGGATAGAGCCTGGCTTGCACGGCCTTGCCCCGGGCGGCCTCGACCGCCGCCCGCGCCGCCCTGATCTTCGGATGATTCTGCTCGGCAAGGGCCACGAACTCGGCGAGCGTCGTCGGGCCGGGGCCTGCGTCGGGCGGGGGAACCGGGCTGGCGGCAGCCCCGAAGCGGTCGTCGACGAGGGGGAGCCCCGGTTCGGGAAGCCGCAACGCCCCGCCCGGATCGGGCCAGACCCCTGCCCGCGACGGCTGCGATCGCTCCGCGCCGCGTGCCGGCCCGACGTCCTGCGAGACGTCCTGCGCATGGGCCACGATCGGGGCGTAGCACGGGCCGCCGAAAAAGCCCCCGATCAGGCTCGAACAGAGCACGGCGCGGGCAGCGCGGCGGCTGAGGTTCATGGTGGCGCTGGTCATGGTGGTTCGCTGCTCGCGGGGACGGGACCGCCTCGAATGTGGTGATCGTCATTTCCGGCACACCCGCTCCAATCGGCAGTGGCAGACGCGTGAGTCGTGGCAAGCGGGGCAGTCGGCGCGGCCCCGGCAGTTGGAAACGGCCAACTGTCCGCCGTTCGAGCCGGCCAGTTCCAGCCGGTCCCGGCCCCGGGCGGCGGTCCCGCCACGGTCAGCCGGCGTATCGTTTGCCGACGCGTGCAGGCCGCGGCGTTCCTTTCGAGGACCGCTTCCGTGCAGACGCAGCCCCAGGTTTCCTTCAACGACGTTCCGGTTGACGAGCAGGTGCGGGCGGCGGCGCTCGAGCACGTCGCCCAGCTCGAGCGGCTTTCCGACCGCATCACCGGCTGTCATGTCGTCATCGCCCAGCCGCATCGCCACCACCGCGAGGGGCGGCTCTACTCCGTGCGGGTCGACGTCGGCGTGCCCGGCGGCGAGATCGTGGTCAATCGCGACCAGCATCTCGACCACGCCCACGAGGACGTGTTCGTGGCGCTCCGCGACGCATTTCTGGCGGCGCGGCGCCGGCTGGAGGACCACGTGCGCCGCAGGCGCGGGGTGGAAAAGACGCACGCCCCCCGGGCCCGGGGGCGGATCGCCCAGATCTTCCCCCTCGAGGGCTACGGCTTCATCGAGACCCCGGACGGCCGCGAGGTCTACTTCCATCGCAACGCCATCTCCGACCTCGAGTTCAAGGCTGCCGACGTGGGCAGCGCCGTCTCGTTCAGCGAGGAGGAGGGGGAGAAGGGACCACAGGCCGCGGCCGTGCAGCTGATCCATCCCCATGCCCGCGGCCGGCACGGTCCGGGCGCAGCGGAGGGCCGATCATGACCGTCACGCATGCCGTCGAGTCGTTCGACGTCGCCATTCCGATCAACGGCACCCGGGGCGCGGCCTTCACGCTTCCCGGCCGGCTCTGCCTGCCGGCGCCGCCGACCGGCCTCGTGCTCTTCGCCCACGGCAGCGGGTCGAGCCGACTGAGCCCGCGCAACGCCTTCGTCGCCGGCGTCATCCAGGAGAGCTGGATCGGCACGCTGCTCTTCGACCTGCTCACCGAGCAGGAGGCGACCGACCGCGTCAACGTCTTCGACATCCCGTTTCTCTCCGAGCGGCTGCTGGCGGCGATCCGGTTCGTGACGGAACTCGAGCAGACGCGGCACCTGCCGCTCGGCCTGGTCGGCGCGAGCACCGGTGCCGCGGCCGCGCTCCTGGCGGCCGCCCGCGAGCCGCGGGTGGCCGCGGTCGTGTCACGGGGCGGCCGGCCCGACCTCGCCGGCCGCCGGCTCGCCGCCGTGCACGCGCCGACGCTCCTCGTCGTCGGCGGCGACGACACGCAGGTGCTGGCGCTCAACCAGCGTGCCCTCGGAGAGCTTGCCGGCGAGAAGCAGCTGGCGGTGATCCCCGGCGCCACCCACCTCTTCGAGGAGCCGGGCACGCTCGAGGAGGCGGCCCGGCTGGCCGCGGAGTGGTTCGCCCGCCACCTCCATCCCTGACGCCGATCGTTTCCCACGCCCTGAAGGAGGAGTGACCACCGTGGAATACCAGCTTTTCAAGAACCGCGCCGAGGCGGGCTGGATGCTCGTGGAGCGGCTCCGCGGGACGCAGCTCGACAAGCCGTTGATCCTCGCCATCCCGCGCGGCGGCGTGGAGGTCGGCGCGGTGCTGGCCCGCGGTCTCGGTGCCGAGCTCGACGTCGTGTTGTCGCGGAAGCTCCGCGCCCCGCACCAGCCGGAGCTGGCGCTTGGCGCCATCTCCGAAACCGGCGTCGTCCACCTCAACCACTTCGCGGCCGCGATGACCGACGCCGGCGACGCCTACATCGAGGCCGAGCGGGCCCGGCAGATGCGTGAGATCGACCGCCGCCGGGCCCTGGTGCGCGCCGTCCGGCCTCAGGCGCCGATCCGGGGCCGAACGGTGATCCTCACCGACGACGGGATCGCGACCGGTGCCACGATGATCGCGGCCGCCCGCACGGTTCGGGCCGCCGCACCCCGCGAGATCGTCGTGGCGGTGCCGGTCGCCGCGCCGGACCGGCTCGACGCGATCCGGCCGCTCTGCGACCGCATCGTCTGCCTGATCGAGTCGGCGGCGTTCTTTGCGATCGGCCAGTTCTACCGCGACTTCGAGCAGGTGGAGGACGATCGCGTCGTCGAACTGCTCCGCGACTACGGCATGCCGACGACGAAGTGGCAGCCCGCGGACCTGGCTCGCGTTTGAGAGGCGAACCGGGCCCGCGAGGGGGCACCCCGGGCGACGACCATGAATCCGACCGGGGGCGTGCTCAGCCCTTGATCACGCCCAGCGGCCGGAGCCGCGCGACCTTGAGCGACAGCCCGGCCTTGTGGACGACGTCCACGACCACGTCGACGTCCTTGTAGGCCGCCGGCTGCTCCTCGGCGAGCCCGTCGCGGCTCCGGCAGCGGGCCACGACGCCCGCGCCGGCGAGTTCCCGCCGGATGTCGCGGCCCCGGGCCGCCCGCGTGGCCGCGGTGCGGCTCAGGCAGCGGCCCGCTCCGTGGCAGGTCGTGCCGAAGGAGCGTTCCAGAGACTGCGGCCCGCCGACGAGCACCCAGCTCGCCCGCCCCATGTCGCCGGGGATGATCACAGGCTGGCCGACGTCGCGGTACCGCTCGGGGACGTCGGGGTGGCCCGCCGGAAACGCCCGCGTCGCTCCCTTGCGATGGACGCAGACCGGTTTTCGCGTTCCGTCCACGGCATGCTCCTCGAGCTTCGCCATGTTGTGGGCCACGTCGTAGAGCAGCGTCATGCCGAGCGCATCCCAGGAGCGGCCAAAGACCCGCGCGAAGACCTCGCGCACCTGCCACATGAGGAGCTGGCGGTTGCAGAATGCATAGTTGGCGGCGGCCCGCATCGCGCCCAGGTAGTGACGGCCCTCGGGGCTTTCCACGGGCGCGCAGACGAGCTGTCGGTCGGGCAGATCGAAGCCGTACTTCGCCGGTGCGTCGCGGAGGGAGCGGACGGCGTCGTCGCAGACCTGGTAGCCGAGGCCGCGCGAGCCGGAGTGGATGAGCACGCAGATCTGACCAGGCCGCAGGCCGAAGACCGCGGCCACGGCGTCGTTCTCCACCCGGTCAACCTCCTGGACCTCGATGAAATGGTTGCCGGCGCCGACCGTGCCGCACTGGTCGGCACCGCGGGCCAGGGCCCGGTCGCTCACCAGGCCCGGCTCCGCGTCGGGAATCCGCCCCTCGGCTTCGGCGCAGGCCACGTCATCGTCGGTCGCCAGGCCACGGTCGCGGAGGAACGGCACTCCCTCCAGCATGAGTTGCCGGAGTTCGGCGGCCGAGAACACGTGCCGCCCCCCCTGCCCCACGCCAACGGGGATGTCCCGCATGAGCTGGTCGATGAGCCTGGTCAGGTGCGGCCGCACCTCGGCCGCCGAGAGCGACGTCCGCACGAGCCGGACCCCGCAGTTGATGTCGTAGCCGACACCGCCCGGTGAGACGACACCGCCCGCGGCGGGATCGGTGGCGCAGACGCCGCCGATGCAGAATCCGTAGCCCCAATGGATGTCGGGCATGGCCAGGCTCGCCCGCTGGATGCCCGGCAGGAAGGCGACGTTGGCCACCTGCTCGGCGGCCCGGTCATCGCGAATCTGGGGAATGAGCCGCTCGTCTGCATAGATGAGGCCGTCGACCCGCATCCCGGCCCGGGAACTCCGCGGAATTCGCCACGTGCAGTCGTCGAGCCGCTCCAAGGGCCCCGTATAGCCCCGCTCCTCCGCCCCGCGGCCGCTGCTTCCTTCACTGCCCATGCAATTTTTCTCCGCACGCTGTCCGCTCGTTGCTCGGCGGCCGTTGCACGCACCGCCGCGGCGAATCGTACGGTCTCGGCCACGTTTCGTCAGATATCGACGACGAACGTGGCCTGCCAGCCGTCGGCCGTCCGGTGGACGTCGAGCAGGTGCTGCGTGACCGCCTTGACCTCGTGGGCGAGGACGTGACGGACCGGGTCGTAGGGCTCCCCCCGGGCTCGGGCTTCGAGCCCCGTCGGGCCCACCACCACGACGAAGTCCCGGTACAGCATGCGCCGCGTGTCGAATGCGGCGAGCACCTCACCGACCCAGTCGGCGAGCAGCCAGACGGGGTCGGTCCCGGTAACGTGAAACGTGTCCTCCTGACGGGGCTCGATGTCCAGAGCACCCCCGCCGATGACGGCGGTCAGCCCCCGGGCAGCATCGGCCAGGAGCATGTCCAGCGTCGGGGCAGACACCTTGATGCCAAGGTCTGCCGTGTGCTCGAAAACCGCGTACATCGCACCCCCTGAAGGTGGCGTTCGCCGCCGCAGCCCGCCCGCCGGGGTCCAGCCCGCGGCTCCCCGGCGGACCAAGGTTGTCCGCGGCCCATGCCACGCTGTCGCCCAGGTTTCACGGGCCAAAAAAATTTTTTTGCCCCTCGGGCCGGTTGCTCTCGCTTTCATGGTCAGGAGAACACCATGCAATCCTATTCATGCAGTCCACGCCCGCCGCTTCGTCCTTGCGGTTTCGACAACCCGCACGAACTGATCGGCGTCGGCGTCGCCGAGACCGATCCGCTCCTGATCATGCAGGCCGCCGCTCTGAGGATCGACCGGATCCGAGCCGCTGCCGGCAGCGAATCGGACCTACGCAGGTCGTTGATCGCGACCATCATCGTCGCCCGCAATGAGATGCTGGTCCGGACTGCTGCCGGGACACCCCGCCCCGATTCCTGCACGCCGGCCAGTGTGCCCGCCATCGTGCCCGAGTGACGGCGGCTCCGGCCATGCCACATGGTCGCTCATGGCCTACCGTCGCGTCGGGGCTTTCGATGCCTTCGCGACCCGCTTCCTCTTCTTTCGGGCTGGCCGGGCGACGGCCTTGCCCTTGACGCCCGCCCCGATTTTTTTGCCGGCCTTGCTTTTGCCTGCCGCCTGGCTGGCGCTGGCCTGCGCCGCTCGGGCTTTCTTGACTGTGAGCCTTCTTCCCGCCGGCTTTTTTTCGGCCGACTTTTTTCCTGCCGGCTGATTCGCAGCGGCTGCCTTTCGCCCCGTCGCAGTCGCGGGTCGGGAGCGCTTGCCGCGCCGCGTGCGGGCTCTGGCGGCTGCCGCGACCTCGTCGAGAAAATCGTGGGCCGTCGCCGTCAGTTCTGCCGCCGACAGCGTCTCGACCTCGTCGATGATGAACAGCGACAGTTCGCCGCGCTGCTGTGCCGCCATCAGCGTCTTGTAGCCCTCCAGCGTCAGGTCGTCGTGGTCGTCATCCTCGCTCGTCAGAAACTCGAAGCCGACGCGTGCGGCCGCGTCCCAGGCGTCGATGTGAAACGTCACTCCATACTCGCGGAAGACGATGTTGCGGGCCAGGCGGTAACCACGGGCCGCGAACAGTTTCGCCAGCAGGTCACAGCCTTCGATTTCGGAGAGCGAGTCGGACATGAACGCATCCTGTGAAGAATGAAGTGGACCGAACGGCCAGTCGCTCGCCGACCGACGCATCGCATCGGATCGTGCCGCGCCCGCGTACGATAGCAGGTGCGAGCAGCCTCCGAAACCGGCCGCCAGCGCACGCTGAACGAGGCTCAGAATGCCGCAGGGAACGCGGATGTGATGACGACGCCGGCGAGTACGAGCGACAGGAGCGTGCCCCCCAAAAACAGTACCCAGCGCAGCCACGTTCCCCGGACGCCGAGCCAGCAGACGTAGGTTTCCAGGGCCGGACCGGCGAAGTACAGGACGTTCGCCGCGACCGCCCCCTCGAGCAAGACCTTGATCGCCGCAGGCCACGGTGCCCCGCAGAGCCAGACCAGGGGCAGAGTCGCCGCTGCGAGCACCGCCAGATAGGCGAGGCGAAGTTTTTCCCAGGCGAGGAACACGCTCTTGGCGATCGTCGCGAAATCGGCATCGGCGGGCAGCCCCGCCAGTGTCGGCGCGGCCGAGGGGGGAGCGTACGGATTGGCGTTCATGTCGGGGCTTCCACTTGTCGACTCGGTCGCGACGTCGTGCGGGGGCCGCCATCGGCAGCGGCCGTCTCGGGAACCGGGCCCGGGAATGACCCGATTTTTCCCCAGACAGCCGCCGGCCGCAAGCGGAGCGGCCGTGACCGGGTGCGGCGGCGGCACCGGAGAACGTATTTTTTCGCGTCGGTCATACTCGTGCTTGCGAAACCGCCGACCCCGATTCCGTCGACCCCGTTTTCTGTCGCAGCCACCGATGCCGGTTCCGAACCACGTCAGAGACGACACCCACCCGCGTCAGCCGGCCTCCGGCCGAAGCCCCGATGCCTACCTGGAGAATGGCTGCCTGGTGTTCACGGCGGCCTATCACCTGAACCGGGGTTCGTGCTGCGGATCGGGCTGCAGGCACTGTCCCTACGAACCGCGGCATGCGGCCGGCAGCACGGAGGTCGCACATGCACCGCGGCCGTGATCACGATCGGGGCGACGACGGCGACGACGACTGGACCGACGACCCGTGGGAAGTCGACGACGATGCGTACGAGGAACCGACCGTACGCTGCCCCGCCTGCCGGCAAGAGATGCTCGAAGACTCGCCGCGCTGCCCGGCATGTGGTCACTATCCGTCAACTGCGGACGATGTCGGGACGGGAAAGCCGGCATGGGTGATCGTCACGGCACTGATATGCCTGGGGATGGCACTGTGGTGGATCTGCACCGCGGCCTGAATCCACTGGCCTGCCGCACGCGCCACGGGCGTACGAAGAAGGCTGCCCCCGGCCGTCGCCGGAGACCAGGGCTTTGCTTGCAGCCCCGCGGGCGATTTCGTGCCGCTCACGCCGGAGTGATGGCGTCATGCCGGCGGCCGAGAATGGCGCCGAGGGCCGGTCCGGCGGCCATGGTCGTGATCACGCACATCAGCACGCAGGCCACGAACAGCCGCAGGTCGATCAGTCCGGCGTCGAACGCGGCCGCGGCCATCACGATCCCGAGGATGCCCCGGGCATTCAGGCCACAGCCCACGGCGAGGGCCTGGCGGTTGTCCATGCCGACCATCTTGCCCCCCAGGTAGACACCGGAGATTTTTCCCAGAAACGCCACCGCGGTGATCAGGGCGACGAGCCAGGCATCGAAGCCCGCGATGAAGTCGGCGGAGATCGCCATCGAGACGAAGAAAATCGGCGTGAACACGGCGTAGGAGAATTCCCCGATGATCTCGAACGGCCGTGGATCCGCGGCGAAGGCGTCGGCCAGAGCGATGCCCACGACGAACGCGCCGAGAAACGAATGCAGGCCGAGGTGCTCCGATCCGGCCGCCCCCACGAGGCCGAAGAGAACGGCGCAGGAGATGACGCCGGACGGGTACGGGAGCCGGGCCCGGGCCCAGCGCAGAATTCTCGGCAGCACGAGCCGGCCGACGAGGAGGATGCCGCCGAGAAACAGCACCACCCGCCCGAGGATCGCCGCAGCCTGGCCCGAGCCGCCGGCATGCGGCCCAAACTCCGCCAGCAGGACGGCAAACAGCCCCCAGCCGACGAGATCGTCGACGAGCGTGGCCGACATGATCGTCTTGCCGATGTCGCTCCTGAAGAGGCCCATGTCCATGAGGATGCGGGCGATCACCGGATTGGCCGAGAGCGACAGAATCGAGCCCATGAACAGGGCCGTCGCGAACAGGTCCTTGGGCGTCACGCCGATCACGGCCGGGAACGCGTAGCACATGAGGAACCCGAGCACGAGCGGCACGAACGTGCCGACGCTTCCGACCGCCAGGGCGCGGCGGCCGGTCCGCCGCAGTTCGCCGACGCTGATGTCGAGTCCGATCGTGACGATGAAGAACAGCATTCCGACCCGCGCCAGCGCCGATCGCGCGGCGGGAATCGGCCCGGCCGCAGGAAACAGCCAGGCGAACAGGTCGGGGGCGAACCGGCCCAGGATCGTCGGGCCGAGGAGGAGACCGCCGGTGATCTCGCCGACGACGGCCGGGATGCCGAGCCGGCGAGCCACGGCGCCGAGCCCGATCGCGACCAGCAGCATGGCCGCGAGATGCAACGACAGCACGGTCCAATCGGCCGAATTCATGCCCGCCCTGCCTGTCGGCCGCCCGCCTCCGGGCCGATCCTGACAATTGTTTGAACGATAATTGTCCGAACGTCACAATACCAGGAGGATACCAGTCATGCCATTGTCCCCCCGTTCCCCCGCCAGTCGCTTCGCGGCCGCTTCAGCACCAGCGGCGGCGGGGCCGGCGTCGTTCGACTCGCTCGAGCAGGAAGCCTACCTGCAACTGTGGCGGACCTACGACCGGCTGCGTGAGCTGGACGAACGCGTGTTCGCCAGGCACGGCATCAGCGCCCAGCAGTACAACGCCCTGCGGGTGCTGCGGTCGGTCTCGCCACGGCCCCTGACGACCTCGGCGCTCGGAGCCCGTCTCGTCTCCCGGGCGCCCGACATGACGAGGATGCTCGACAAGCTCGAGGAACAGGGGCTCGTCCGCCGCCAACGGAGCGTCGAAAACCGGCGTCGGGTCGAGGTCTGGGTCACGCCGGCGGGCCGCGCGGTGGTCACCCGGCTCGCCGCTGCCGTGCGTCGGTGCGGCCGTGACCAGCTCGGCCACCTCGACCGCAGGGCATTGCGGTCGCTGATCCAACTGCTCAAGCAGGCCCGCTATCCGCACGACCGTGACGCCGCCGACGCCTGGCCCGGCAACGGGCTCCGCGGCGTTCGGCCGACTGCCAGGTGAGGGGTCATTCGTGCCCGGCTCAAGTGCCGACCTTGCCGGGCTGGACACGGAAGCGGGGCGAGCGGGCAGAGGGGGGAACGTCGGCAGTCGCGCCGATCTGCCTGCCCCCT
The DNA here is from genome assembly GCA_046339335.1 of Planctomycetia bacterium. GTDB lineage: Bacteria > Planctomycetota > Planctomycetia > Pirellulales > UBA1268 > QWPN01. The sequence continues at coordinate 10,907 of JBKDUV010000352.1, forward strand.
TGAAAGCGGGTGTTCGTCTGCTTCTTGCCGCCCCGGTCGACCTCTTCGATGATCACCGTGTAGTCCTTGCCGAGGTTTGTGCTCACTGCACGCGCGTCCGCCACTCGTTTCTCGGCGTCACCATCGGCGGCATCGACGACGATTCCGCCGTCGCGGTCCCGGTCGAGCACGACGAACTTTCGACCACATTTCGAGAACGCGTCTCGTACGACCGTCGCGATCTGCTCGCGGGATTGCTCGACCCGCGCCTGATCGGCCCTGGCTTTGTCCTCTTCGGCTCTTTCTTTTTGCGTCCTCTCTTCCTTGGCCTTGCGGGCGACCGCTTCGTTCCGCTTTTTGTCCGCCGCCGCCCGGGCGGCTCGTTCGCGGCCTTCCGCTTCGCGAGCCTTTCTGGCCGCGGCCTGATGCGCGGCCCTGCGTTGGTCGGCCGCCCGCGCTTTCGCGGCGGCGTCCTGGGCGGCCTTTTGACGATTCCTGGCCTGCCGCGCCCGCCCCGCAGCAGCCCGTTGGGCCGCCATGCGTTGCTGGGCCTGCTGGGCCTGTCGCGCCTGGGCGGCGGCCTTGGCCTTGGTGTTCGGAGCGGCGTTGCTCGGTTCGGGAGACAAGCCGCACAGCATCAGCGCACCGCTCAGGGCTGCGATGAGGCAACGATGCATGGGGCATTCCTCGATTCAGTCGAAGTCCCGATCCAAAGCCATGGGCCTTCCTTATTTCAGCGGCGTCGATGCGGGGCGTCAATGACACTTCTTTCTCAGTAATACGGATCCCACTTGTTTCTTGCGCATCACAACATCGTCCCGAATCGCATGACGGGCGGGGCTGCCCGTGCCCAAGGAGCCGGCGTAAGCTGCCAAGCGCAGGCAGGAGTCCGGCGCGCAGGCAGGTCCGCGAGAGCGAGGGCCGGAGGCCGGCACCGAACGTCCGGCGATGGGGCATGGGCAGCCCCGACCTGCGAACCGCGCGACCCTGCCCACATCGTCCATGCGTGGCTGGGAAATTCGAAGCAGGTCGCGGAAGACCACTACCCCATGCTGACGACCGAGGACGACTTCGCGCGGGCGGTCAAAACTCCGGCCCAGATTCCGGCCCGGTCACCGCCGGACACGGGCCGACACGAGCCGACACTTGAACGACGAAGGCCGCAATCCCCGAGAGATACGAGGATCACGGCCTTCGGGATACCCCCACGGGGAGTCGAACCCCGGTTTTCGGACTGAGAACCCGACGTCCTGGGCCACTAGACGATGGGGGCAAGTTCGATCGGTTTTCTGGCAACCGTCTCGACCCGTTCTAGCAGTGTCGGTTTCGGTGTCAAGCAGACTTGAACCGGCCGTCGCCGGCCGCGTCGCCGCGGAACGACCGGCGCCACCGCCGCCCCTCTGAACCACTCACCGCGGCCGATTTCGCCGCCGAAAACCCGCCGGGCCGCCGGCCCGCGAACGGCCGAGCACGAATCCGAACAGGGCCGCCCCGGCCGCGACCACGGCCGTCGTCCACCAGGTCCGGCGCCGCAGCATCCGACGCTCATCGTTCCGGGCAACGGCCGCCCGCAGATGCTGCGTGGCGACCTGCACCGCGCCGAACCGCGACGACATTTCGCGGGCACCGTCCGGTTCCGGAACGACGCCCCTCTCCCCCGTCCACGCCAGCGGCGCTGCCGTCGCCAGCAGAACGTCGGGCAAGCAAGCCACCAAGGCATCCACGGCCGTGAGCAGCGCCGCCGGCGTCGCAAACCGGTCCTCGGGACGTTTCGCCAACAAGCGTTCCACGAGCCCGCAGACTCCGGCCGGCAGGTCGGGCCGTTGCCGGCCGAGCGGCTGCAGTGGTTCATGCACATGGGCCATGACAACACCCAGCGCCGTGGCCGCGCTGAAGGGCGGACGACCGGCGAGAAGGTGATAGACCGTCGCCCCGAGGGAGTAGAGATCGCTGCGAATGTCCACGGCGCTCCCCTGCCCCTGCTCCGGGCTCATGTACAGCGGCGTGCCCAGGGTCATGCCATCCTGCGTGAGTTCGACATCCTCGCCGACGCTGCGAGCGAGACCGAAGTCGGCGACCTTCACGTCGCCGGTGGACGAGACGAGGAGGTTGTCGGGCTTGATGTCGCGATGAACGATCCCCTGCTCCGCCGCACGCATCAGCGCCGATCCCACGTGGCGAAGCACCGTCAGCGCCTGCCGGGCATCGAGCGGTCCCCGTTCTTCGAGCCAGTGCCGCAGCGACGGGCCGGCGACGTATTCTTCCGCGAGAAAATGGACGCCCTCGACGCAGGCCACCTCGTGGATCTGCACGATGTGGCCATGAACGAGCGCGGCGGCGGAGCGGGCCTCACGGTCGAACCGTTCCACCGCCGCCGGGTGCCGCAGCGTTTCCGGCCGCAGCACCTTGACCGCCACGTGCCGGCCGAGCGACGTCTGCTCGGCCAGGTAGACGTCGGCCATCGCACCGCTGCCCAACGGGCGCAGGAGCCGATAGCCCCCCAGCCGGCGGCCGGAAAGATCCTCGGCCACCGGTCGTGACGTGCGGGCGGAATCCATCGCAGGCAAGTATCGACCGGGCCGAATCCCTCCGCAAATCTCCCCGCGTGCCGCAGCCGACGGTGCCAGCCGCCGGTCACCGGGCCCGATCGGGCCCGCGCATCACCACGGCCCGCCGGCGTTCGGCGGTGGCGGCCGGCGCCGACCGCCGAGCACGGTGCGCAGGCCGAGAACGAGCAGCGCCATGCCGCCAGCCGTCGAGAGCAGCGCGGGGCCGTTTGTGCGCACGTCGAGGATCTCCCAGATGTCGCGGGACTCGGCCGGCTGCAGGGGCGGCCACGTCGACTGCAGTCCTCCCGCATCGTCCACGTTCATGGCGTTGTGATCGGCCACGGGAATGACCGTCTGTCCGACGCCGGCATCTCCGGCAACACCGGACTGCGGGGGCATGGACCCGGCCTGCGGCCGGCCGATCGCGGCAGCGGCCGTGCGAATCACCGGTGTATCCGCCCCGCCCTGACCGTGATCGATCGGCCGGGCATTGGAAAACTGCCCCATCGGCGTCGGCGTGAAGCCGCTCGAGCCTGCCGTGGCCAGAAACGCCCGGACCCGCGTGGAACAGCTGCCGAGCGTGCGGCCGTCATTCTGGCCGAAGAGCACGCCCGCCAACTTCCCATCGGCGTTGAAGATCGGACCGCCTGAGTCCCCTTGCCGGGCGGTGGCCGCGAGTTCCACGAACTCCTTCGGATAGCCTGCTCCGGGAGAGAGGTACTCGGTGCATGGTCCCGACTCCTCGCGATACGTGCCGCGACCGAAGCCCGCGATCGTCAGCTGCTCGCCCGGCACGGGGGGCGCGGCGGCGATCGGCACCGGCATCGCCGGCGGCCGCCAGACCACGATCGCCGCCAAGTCCCAGGCCTCGTCCCAGCGGATCACCGTGCCCGCCGACTGGAAGCCGTCGGGAAACTGGACAAGCACGGCCGCGCGGCTGTCGCGAATCACGTGCCAGTTGGTCAGCACCAGCCCCTGCGTGCGATTCACGTCCACGAGCACGCCGGATCCGAGCGACGTGCCTCCCTGCTCGGGCGCGACGATCCGGACGACGGCCGGCCGCGGCGTCTGGCCGGTGAGCAGGTAGTCGGAGACTGCGTCGGGAGACCAGCGGGTCGTGGGATTGCCGAACACCCCCCAGCCCCGGGCCGCCCCCTGCGCGAACGCCGCCTGCTGGCAGGCCACGAGCAGTACCGACGAGGCGAACACCGGCACGATGATGCGTGCCACAGGGCTCGTGCGTCGCATGGACCGCTCCTTCGCGGTTGCCATCGCCCGTACCTCAGACGGTCACTTCGGGCCGCCCCGCTTCGACTGCCGCAGCGACTCGCGGATGAGGATTCGCCGGAGCAGTTCTTGGCGGAGCCGCTCGCGCTCGCTTTCCTCGGAATTCACAGGGACGGGTCTCGCCGCGGGCGCGAGCAGGCCGCTGGAAGGGGTGATCATGATCGACTCTCCTGTCGTCATGCGGCATCCGGCCCGATGTCGCACCGAAGAGCATCGGCAGGAACGGCGGGCGGATTTCGCCCGCTCCGCAGACGGCCCCCCGACCGGCACAAGCCGCAGGGTTTGCCGGCGCCGTCAGTCCGCCGCGGCTCCAGCCGCCGGATCCGCCACGGCAGGCGCGAACCCCGCGGCACGGACGGCCGCGAACAGTTCGTCGGCGTGGGACCGGTCGGCCGTGTCGACGGTCACCTGGACGCTCGCCGAGAACACGTCGGGGCCGGCGAAATCCCGGTCGTGCACGATTTCCTGCACGCTCCCACCGGCCGCGGCGATCGCCGCCGTCAGCCGGGCGATACCGCCGGGCCGGTCGCTGACCCGCGTCGTGAACCGCCAGCGCCTCCCGTCGGCCACGAGCCCGTGGTCGATCACCCGGTCGAGAATCGTGAGGTCGATGTTTCCGCCACAGAGCAGGAGCACCGTGCGGCGATCACGCAGTTCCGGACCGCGGTCGCCGAGCACCGCGCCGAGCGCCGCCGCGGCGGCGCCTTCTACGAAGGTCTTCTCCAGTTCCAGAAGCAGGAGCACGGCCAGCGCGATCGCGTCCTCGCCGAGCGTCACGACCCGGTCCACGAGCGGCGCGGCGATGGCGAACGACAGTTCGCCCACCTTGCCCACCGCGAGGCCGTCGGCGTGCGTGGGGCGGATCGGCACCTGCACCGGCCGGCCGGCGGCCAGCGACGCGCTGAAGCTCGGGGCGGCGGCCGGCTCGACCGCGATGATCCGCACGGCAGGCCTCAGCGCCTTGGCCACGAGCGCCACGCCCGCCAGCAGTCCCGCTCCCCCGGTGGGGACGACGATCGCCTCGACGTCGGGCACGTCCTCGAGGATCTCCAGGGCCATCGTCCCTTGGCCGGCGATCACCCGCGGGTCGTCGAAACCGTGGATCCGGTCGAGCCCATCGCGGGCGGCGATCTCCACCGCATGCTTCCGGGCGTCGTCGAACGTCTCCCCCGCGAGGATCACGTGGGCTCCGAGCCGCCGGCAGGTGGCCACCTTCACCAGCGGCGCGAACTTCGGCATCACCACGGTGACCGGAATGCCGAGCAGGCCGCCGTGATAGGCGAGGCCGAGTGCGTGGTTTCCGGCCGAGGCGGCCACCACGCCCCGCTTCCGCGCCGCGGCGTCGAGGAGCAGGAGCGCGTTGCGGGCACCGCGCTCCTTGAAGCTGCCAGTCCGCTGGAAGAGGTCGAGCTTGCAGGACACGCTCATGCCGGTGGCCGCCGAGAGCGCCAGGCTGGCCGGACAGGGAGACCGCTGGATGCCGGAGCGGATCCGCTCCTGGGCCCGGCGCACGTCGTCGATCGTCACGCTCTCGTGGCTCATGGCCGGCTCACCCTCCGGGGGCGGTGAAACGCCCGCAGCGACCTCGGCATCGAGGCCGCCCGCCGGGCCGGCATGGTGTCGGCGAGGGTGCCGTCGCAATCGAAGAGCAGAGCGTCGTGGTTCTGGTGCTGCCACATGGCGGGGACCGTGCTGTCCGGTGGTGCGGGCCGTCCGGTCGTGCGGGACGTGTCGATTATCGGACCGGAGCCGGGCCCGCCGGGAGCGCCAAGGTAATCTATGGTTTCGGCGAAGCACCATCTCCGTCCGCATTCCCGGCGTCCGCCATGCGATTTTTCCCTCTGCGACTCGGCATTCGCACCCGGCTGCTGCTGTTTGGCCTGCTGCCAGCGGCCCTGCTCCTCGCCTGGGTGCTGACGATGAACCACCTGCGGACGCGGCAGACGCTCCTTACCCTGGGCCGGGACATCCTTCTCGATCGCGTCACCGCGATCGCCGGCGACATCGATCGCGACACGCTGGAGGCGGTCACGGCCGCCCGGACGATGGCCCAGGCTGCCGAGACGGGCTTCTTCGGCAGACGCCGCGAGTCGCTGCGGCTGGCGCGGGAGGTGCTCGAGGCCAATCCGCGATTCTTCGCCGCCTACTACGGCTACGAGCCCGACGCGGACGGCGGCGATGCGGCGGCGGCCGACGCCGGCAAGACTGCCAACGCGCCTCCCAACACGGCGGCCGGTCGAGATGCCGTGCCGCGGGACGCCGTGCCGCGCGAGGCCGTCGATGCGTCCGGCCGGTTCATCCCCTACTGGTTTCGCGACCCGGCGGATCCCACCCAGATCACCCTCCGGCAGCTGACCGATTTCGACGGGCTGTATTACGACGGCTGCCGGCGCCGGTTCGCCGATCCGACCGCCACCGACAAGGCGATGGTGACCGAGCCCTACCTCTACGACAACCTGACGCTGATGGTCGAGCACACCTACCCGATCACGGTGAACGGCCGATTCGCGGGCGTGGCGGGGGTCGACCGG
>JBKDUV010000353.1:0-2630 GCA_046339335.1 Planctomycetia bacterium
TCACGGAGAAGTCGCCGTAGATCGCGATCGCCCGGCCGGCCTTCTCCGCTTTCCACCAGGCGACGATCTGCGTCGCATCCCCCGCCTTCAGGCCCGTGCCGAGGTAGTGGACCTTGATTTCCTGCTTTTCGAGATCGTCGAGGGCTTGTGCCAAGCCAAACCATGGTGCAAGTCGTTGCTCGACGAACTTCATTTTGGCTCCCATGTCGAGTGCCAAGACTTCTTTTCCGGCGGCGTCGTCGAAGACAGCACCTTGCAGGGCGAACATCGGTTCAAAGCCGTCGATTCCGTTCGGCAGATCTCCCTTAAAGTGGTCGGCATAGAACCGCAGGCCCGCGGCGATCGCCTCGGGCGGCGAGACCACTGCGGTGGCTTCCTCGTCCGATTTCTCATGGCGATAGCCCGCAGGCGGGTCGAGCGACAAAAGCGCCGGATCAACCTCGATATCCCACTCGAAGTCCGAGAGCACAGAGGCCACACGCTGGCTTTTGTCATCGTACGACAGCCGGACTTCCTGCTCGACCCGCACGGGCAATTCGGTCGCCGGATCGACGTAGACCCGCATGCTGACCCATTCCGGATCGTCTTCGCCGATCCACTTCTTCGTCATGCGATAGCCACGAGCGGCGACCGTGCCCACCTGCTTACCCTCGATCGGTTCGCCCCATGACCCGTCAGCCTGCCGGAACTTTGTCAGCACATCCGGGCGTTGCCTGCGGTTATCCTTGGCCTCATCGTTCGAAAACGTCGTCGCACTCTTGCCTTCGGTGTCGAGCATGAGGCCGCGATCGTGTGATCAACGAGCGCGGCGGACGGGTGTTCCGCCACGGCAGAGTCGCGGAGGGATGCTACGGCCGCATCGACGATGGAGTCCGGGTGTGATGGCGGCGTGGTCATCGGAAAGTGCTCCGTGGGGGTTCGGGTTGCGAGTGGAGTGGCTTGGGGGCCGGTGCGGGCGAGCGGTTTTCGAGAAGGGTGCGGAGGCGGCCGCGGGCGCGGTGAATGAGGACGCCGACGTGGCTGGTCGTGATCCCGCAGAGCGTCGCCACCTCGGCATGCGGCAGGGCCTCGATGACGGCCAGCGTGAACACCTGCGCCTGGCGGTCTGGCAGGGCGGTCAGGGCCAGCCGCAGCCGGTCGGCGAGTTCACCCGATGCCGCGCGGTCGGCCGGGCTCGGGGTGGGCGTGGCAAGCGTGGCGGCGGCATCGAGCGGCGCGGACCGGCGCCGGTCGCGGATCCGGCGCCGGATCAGGTCGATCGCCCGCGAGGCGCAGATCTTCCGGAGCAGGCCCGGCCAGTTCGTGACGGCGGCGCTGCGGCTGCCGCCGAGCGAGGCGACGAACGTTTCCCGGAAGCAATCGGCCGCATCGGCCTCGTCGTGGAGGAGCCGGCGGGCGAGCCGCCAGACGGTGTCGCCATGTTCGCGGACGATCGACCCCCAGTCGGTGCCGGTGCAGGGAGTGGCGGCGGGCATGACGGGACTCGCGCGGGTTGGCCGGCGGCCCGCCGGGCGGGCCGGGGCAGGCACGATGCCCACCCAAGAGAGAAGTCGTTGCCGGTGGCCCCGACCTTACACCACGGCGCGAAAGCCGGGCTCTTGTGGTCTTGGGAGTGGGTCTTTGGGAACGTCTTTGCGTACGTCTCTGAGGGCCTGCCACCGGGCGTAATCGTGGCGCACGCGCCCCCGACCGCGGAAAACAAAAAACTCCGCCCGGGACTTTTGGTCCCGGGCGGAGCTCACTGGCCGAAGTCGGGCAACAGATCTCCGTTCGACCTATCGACCGTCAACTCACTTGGCGGCAACCGTCCGGCTCACCGCGACCACCTTGGTCTGCGTCTTGGCAGACGCGGACGCATCGGGGGTCGGAGCAGCCTCGACGCAGCCCTTGCCGGCGCCGCAGGCGGGCTCCGCACCGCAGCCCGGCTCGCAGCAGCCGTTGCCGGCCGAGCAGTCGGGCTCGCTGCCGCAGCAGCCGGTGTAGCTCTTCCGGGCCTTCTTCGCGGCGTGGATCGCCTTGAGGAGGTCACGGATCGGCGTCGGGCACTTCCGCTTCGAGCAGCAGCCGGCGGCAGCACCGCAGCTCGGCTCGCAGCAGCCATTCCCGGCGTCGCAAGCCGGCTCCGCACAGCCGTTGCCGGCTCCGCAGGCAGGCTCCGCACAGCCGTTGCCAGCCCCACAAGCCGGTTCCGCACAGCCGTTGCCGGCTCCGCAGGCGGGCTCGGTGCAGCCGGTGCAGCTGTGCTTCCGCTTGCACTTCTCGAACAGGCCCTTCAGCCCGCCGAAAAGGTCATGCTTCTTGAACTTCCGCACACCGGTGCACGAGGCCGCCCCGCAGGCCGGCTCCGTGCAACCATTCCCGGCGCCGCAGGCCGGCTCCGCACAGCCGTTGCCGGCTCCGCAGGACGGATCCGCACAGCCGTTGCCAGCCCCACAGCCGGGCTCAGAGGCGCCCGCACAGCCGTTGCCGGCTCCGCAATCGGGCTCACAGCACGAGGTGCAGCCCTTGTGGCCGAGCATCTTGTTCAGAAGCTCGAACCCGAAGGACTGGCTACAAACGGTGACACCGAGAATCAGGGCACCGAGAACCCACCACACCTACAGCGAGCAACCGCACCGGTCGATGTGGAT
>JBKDUV010000354.1:0-8698 GCA_046339335.1 Planctomycetia bacterium
GACGTTCACTGCGGCCCTCCGGGCCTCCGTTCACTCGATGCCGACTTCGCTCCACCATCCCCGGCTGCGCTCGTCAGCACACGCCGGCTCCCGGGGCACGGACGGCCCCTCCCGGACGCGACCACTCTTCTTGTCGGCCTGCCGGAGGATTTCATGGCCGCCGTTCCTTCACCATGTCAACGAAGGCCTCCTCCAGCCGGCGCTGCTCGCGCCGGAACTCCACGACGGGCACGCCTGCCGACACCATCCGGCGCAGGCCGTCGGCGAGCAGGGCGGCGTCGTTGCCCGCGCAGGCCAGCCGGGCACCGTCGCGGCGTTCCTCGAGCACCCGCCAGCCCGGCGTCATCTCGGCCCACTCGACGAGCGGGCCAGTCGGGCCCGCCACGGTGACGAGCACCGCCATCTCCTCCCCCTGGCCGGCGTCGGTCGTGCCGTGCTTGAGGTCGTCGGCGTCGCCGTGGAACACGAGCCGGCCGCCGTCGATGAACAGCAGCGAGTCGCACATCTCCCCCAGCTCGCTGAGGATGTGGCTGGAGATGAAGAGCGTCTTGCCGCGGGCGGCGAGGAGCCGGACGAGGTTCTTGAACTCCAGCCGGGCCTTCGGATCGAGGCCCGCCGCCGGCTCGTCGAGGATCATGAACGCCGGATCGGGAATCAGCATCCGCCCGAAGCACAGCCGCTGCCCCATCCCCTTGCTGAGCTTTCCCATCTGCCGGTCGGCGAGCGGCGTCAGGTCGGCGAAATCCATCACCTCCTCGACGCGGCTGCGGCGCTGCTGCCGCGAGAACCCGTACGAGCGGGCGAAGAAGTCGAGATACTCGAAGACCGTCATGTTGGGATAGGTGCCGAAGGCGTCGGGCATCCAGCCGACGAGCCGGCGGACACGGGCCGGCTCCTCGACGACGTCGAGGCCGTCCACGACGACCGACCCCGACGTCGGCTCGTCGAGCGTGGCCATGATCCGCATCGTCGTCGTCTTGCCGGCGCCGTTGGCGCCGATGAAGCCGACCACGGCCCCGCGGCGGATCGCAAACGACAGGTCCTGCACGGCGTGCACCGAGTCGAACACGCGGTGCAGCCCGTTGACCTCGACGAGCGTGTCCGTCTTGGCGGGCAGGGGCGGCGGCGCGGGGGGCGCGGCGTCGGTCATGGCGCGGTCCTCGTCTTCGTCAGCGGGGCGATGAAGTCGGCCCGTTCGTCGATCCAGCGGATCGCCGGCAGCGTCTCCACTGCCACCTTGCCGACCTGTCCGCGGGTCGATGCGTAGGCGTAGCCGCGAAGGTTCGCCAGCCGGTCGAGGGCCGCGGCCCGCACCGGCCCGGCGTCTTCGCGGAGCGACGCGAAGAACTTCCTGAACGCCTCCGCGTCGCTCGGCTGGAGCGTCTTCTTCTCGCCCTTGCCGACGTCCGTCGCCGTCCAGTGCCGGCCCTCGTCGTCGATCACGAACAGCCTGTCGAGCGGCAGGTCCACGTCGATGCTGGAGATGACCGCCGGCTTGCCGTCCGTCTCGGTCAGTTCGACGCGGGCCCGGGAAGGCCGCACGGCAGTGGCGAGAAACGCCTGATCGGACCGGCTGCGGAACCAGTCGCCGCGGCGCATCCGCGCGTCGACCTCGATGAACTGCTCCTGTCCGTCGGGAGCGAGGGGCTGAAGCCAGGCCGGCTCGTCGATCGGAAACGATGACCCGAGGAGGACGCCAGTACGGCTGAAATCCTCCTCGATGACAGCCAGCGAATTCTGCTCGGGGGCCAGCAGGCCGAGGATCCGCCGCGCCCCCGCGCCGCCGACGCCGTCCTTGAGGAACATGAGCCCGAGCAGGAAGGCGGTCGCGGCGAGCGAGATGGCGGGCGTCGTCCAGAACATCCGCGAGCGGTGCTGGCGGGCGAACACGAGCACGTTGACCGGCCCGGCGACGATGGCGAACACGCTGAGGAAGCCGAGAATCCATGTCATCGGCAGCGTCCGTGGACCGAAGACGTTCGCGAGCTCCCCGAATCCCTTGTCCCAGGTGCCGGGCATGGTGCTGCCGCCGCGGTGCGGGGAATAGCCGAAGCCGGGCCTGTATTCTCCGAGGAGTTTTTCCAGCGCTGCGTCTTCGGTGTTCTTGAGGAACGTCTCCACCGCAGCCGCCGTCAGCCTGTTGCCATCCCAGTCGATGAGGACGAGTTCGCCCGAACCGACCCGGCGCCGGCCGTCGGGCCCGGCCGCGGGAACGCCCTCCAGTTGCTTCGTATCGGCCTTGGCCGAGAGAATCCCGACCCGTCCGCCGCTGGCAACCCAGTCGAGGGCCGCCTTGCGGGAGCCGCCGGAAATCGCCCGCCATTCCGCCGCGGTGAGCATGACGTTGCGGAACGACGACCAGCCGCGCCAGTCGTCGGGCGCCGTCGCCATGTCGAGGGCGTTGCCCGACAGCGTGTATTTGGCGAACGGGTTGCCCTGCGCGGCCTGCACGCCCTTGCTGATGCCGCTGAGCAGGTCGCCGCTGCCGCTGCTGCCGTGGCGGGATCGGGGCGTCTGCAGATCGACGTGGAAGCCGCCGCCCACGACCCCGGGGCCGACGATCTCGAAATTCGCATGCCCCCAGCCGCGCGACACGCTCGTGTAGAGCGTGGCTGCGCCGGTGGCGCCGGCGGCCACGGCGATCCGCGCGTCGGGCAGGATGCTCGTGCTCATGGCGAAGTCCCGCGTCGAGCGCACGGTCCAGACGTGGTCGGCAGAACTGCCGTTGGTGATCTTTACGGTGACGGGAAGCAAACCGACGTCGCGGCCGATCGGGATCGTGCCGAGCCCGGCCCAGCCCTCGACCTCGATCGCGATGCCGCTGCCGGCATCGGTGGCGATGGTCTGCACTTCGGCGCTGCCGGTCGCCGGGCCGCAGGCCGCCGCCACGGCGAGAATGGCGACGAGCAACCGTCGTCGCCGCGTGTCGAATCGCGCTGCGGGATGCACGTGCATGGGTCAGACCTTGGCGGCCGCGAGGCTCGAGGGCAGGGCCTTGTCCTGGGCCGGCACCGCGGCCAGCAGCCGGGCAACGAGCGCGTCGGTGGTCAGCCCCTCCAGTTTCGCGCCGTAGTCGAGGACGACCCGGTGCCGCAGGACCGGCGCGGCGACGGCCCGCACGTCCTCGTAGGCGGCGTTGATCCGCCGGTCGCGGAGGGCCCGGGCCTTGGCGGCCGCCGCGAGGGCCAGTGCAGCCCGCGGCGAGGCCCCGAACTTGACGCCGGCGGCATGCGGCCCGCCCGGGTGGGTGGCCTGCACGAGCCGGGCGATGAAGTTGGCCACGGTCGGGGGCATGTAGACCCGCCGCACCTGGTCGAGGAGTTTTTCGAGCGTCGCGGCGTCCATCACCGCCGGCACCTGCGGCTCGACGCCGATTTCGCGGTTGAGCACGATCTGCTCGAGCGTGGCGACGTCGTTCGTGCGGACGTCGAGCTTGAAGAGAAATCGGTCGAGCTGGGCCTCGGGGAGCGGGTAGGTGCCCTCGAGCTCGATCGGGTTCTGCGTGGCGAGGACGAAGAACGGCGCGGGGAGCGGGTGGGTCTGCCCCATCACGGTCACCCGGCGCTCCTGCATCGCCTCCAGCATCGCCGACTGCGTCTTGGGGCTCGCCCGGTTGATTTCGTCGGCAAGGAGGATGTTGGCGAACACGGGCCCGGGCTGGAAGACGAACTTTCGCCGGCCGTCCACCTCCTCGAGCACCGGGTTGCCGGTGATGTCGCCGGGGAGCAGGTCGGGGGTGAACTGCACCCGCTTGCTCGTCAGCGCGAGTGCCTTGGAAAGCCCCTTGACGAGCTCCGTCTTGCCGAGTCCGGGAAGGCCTTCGAGAAGGATGTGGCCCCGGGCCAGCAGGCCGACGATCACCATCTCGATGAGCTCGTCTTGGCCGAAGAGCACCTTGCCGAGCGCCTTGGCGAGGCCGTCGATCGCGTCGGCGGCAAACCCGGCCTGCTGCTCGGTGATCGGGGTGGTGCCGGAGGCGGGCAGCGACATGGGGCGGCTCGTGGGGAGGCGGGGCAGGGAAGGACAGGAAACCCGAGGCAGAATACCACCCGGTCCGGCACCGGCCAACCTACGGCGTGGAGTTCACCGCAGGCTTGCGGTCGGGGACGGGCATGCGGACGACGAGGTCGGACTTGGGGTAGTCCACGTCGCGAGTCTGCTCCTGCCACTCGCCGCCGACGATGTCGCCGCTCATGTCGTCGCCGCCGTCGAAGACGCCGTTCTGGCCGACGCTCGCGAGCAGATAGCCGTCGCCGCGTCGCTCGTAGATCAGAGGCTTGTCGGGAAAGGGATCGATTGGCACGGCCGGCAGATACCGGGGCACGAGGTCGTCGAGCCGCTCGGGGTAGGGGGGCGAACCGGCCGGCTGGTCGGCCCGCCGGGCGGCGAGCGCCGCGGCCGTGCGGGTGAGGGTCATCAACGCGCGGCACCGTGTCGTGGCGTCGTCGACACCCAGCACTCCGGGAAGCAGACGCGACTCAAACGTGTCGGCGATCAGGGCACTGCGGTACTGCCGGCTGCATGTCCCGAGTATCGTGTCGCCGGTGGCCCGCCAGCCGGATGACGATGAACGAGCGGACGCGGTTGGCGCCGTGAGGCGATCCAAAGCGGCCCGCCGCTCCGCATAGGTCGGCAGCCTCAGGGCGGCCTCGACATCGTCGTAGGACGTGTTGAGCCGCTGGAGCACGAGATTCCAGTCGATGCTCGTGGCGGACGCCAGGGACAATCCGGTCGAACCGCCGTAGATCGCGTTATTGATCGCTCGAGCGCGGGCCAGGCGACCACCGGGCACGCGGCGGGCAAACCAGACGACGGCGTCCACGCCTAGGAGCCGCTCGAAAACGAGCGCATCGGCAGATTCTCGCAGCGGCGGCCCCGCATCGAGTTCACGGCGGATGGTCGCCAGAACATCGGGGGGCAGCGTGGGGGAGCCGAGCAGGTGCCTGGTCGTGATCTGGTCCGCGCTCGCCATGAGGGCGATCGCGAAGATGAGCCCGATGAGCGTCTGCGGGCCCGACTCGCGTGCCACGCTGAGGCGGCCGAGCCGATGCACGGCGCGGATGTCCCGCCAGGCCGCGGCATGCCGGCCTTCGCCCACGTGCAACAGTGCGCGGGCGAGCACGAACCGTGACAGCGACCGGAGGGACTGCAGCGACTCGAGTGACATCTCGAAAAGCATCGCGGGCGCGCCATCGAGCAGCGACGGGCTCGGCAGCCAGAACCGCGGCCTGTCGGCGGCCGCGACGAGGCGATCGATCGCCGCCTCGTGCCGCAAAAGCCAGGCTGCCATGTAGGGATGTTCGGCGGTCGTCCAGGGCCACGTGTACGTCGCGGTAAAAACCTCGTCGGAGACTTTGCCGGCAGGATCGCGGGTCGGCTCGACGAGCGGATCGGCCGGCGGCGTGTCAGGGATGCCGAGGGCCTTGCAGACAACCGGCAGGTCCTTGGCGTCGATCCCCAGCGGCCACATCACCTGAAGCAATTCGACCGCGGCATTGTCCTCCGGCGCCGGTGCCGGTCCGGCCATGGCGAGCAGCCCGGCCTCGTAGTCGGGGAGGCCGTCGGCGGCGAGCGGCGCGGTGAGAAACGTCGTCTCGCGGGCGACCCCGATCGGCGGCTCGGGGCCGAACAGGCCCCAGAGGAGCGTGGCGACGAACAGGACGACGATGCCGATGGCGATCCGGCGCAGGGATCGCCGCCAGGCGCGGCTGCTGTCTGGAGCATCGGTGGTCATGGCGTCGGCGCCTCGGGCCGGTCAGCCGGTGCGATCACTCCGCGAAGAACCGGCGGACGGCGGCCTGCTCGCCCGGCAAGAGATTGTCCACCTGCACCGCGGTGCCGCCGTTTCCCTTCTTGGCCGTGCCCCCCGCCTGCGGCCCGGTGTAGGCCTCCTTGTCGATCTCGTGTTCCCCTTCGACCACCGCCAGCAGCTCGTCGGGGGCGGCCCGGTCGGGATCGAGCGGCTGCGTGACCCGCTCCTTGCGCTTCGTGCCGAGATCGTTCTCGGCACCGAGCGTGAGTTCGGCGTCGCCGCGGCCGCGGCTGAGGCCCCCTTGGCCCGGTCTTCCGTTCTCGCCCTCGTCCTCACCGTCGCCAAGCACCGCGAAGTCTTCCCAGGAAAACTCCGGCGACTCCGCCAACGCCTTGCGGAGCGACTCGCGGTTTTCGCTGAGTTTCTTGCACAGGCCCCGGCATTCCCCCGGCGTCAGCCGGCCGAGGTCGCGGCCCTGGAGGTTGCGGAGCATTTCAGCGAGGTCGGCCGGCGGCTTGAAGTCGCCCAGTTCGAGGGCCAGGGCCGCCAGCTTCAGATCTTTGGCGAGGGCCTCGCGGAGTTTCTGCGGAACCGCGTCGGTCATCTCGCGGAGTTTCGCGGCGGCCTGCTCGGCCTTGGCGAGGTTTTCGGCGAGCTCGCGGAGTTCGGCCGCGGTCTGCTCCTTGAGCGTGCCGGCGGCCTCCAGGCTCGCATGCTCGTACCACTTCTCGTCGGGTCGCTCCATCAGTTCGGCGATCCGCTGCCGAACCCGCTCGATCGACCGCTCGTCCACCGCCTGCTCGCGGGCCAGTTCATCGAGCCAAGAGTCGACGACCCGGGCGTCTGTCGGCCGCTCGATGGCGTGCTTGCGGGCGGACCGCGCGTCGGCCACCGGCAGCCGGGCCGCGATCACGAGGAGCGCGGCGACGACGGCCCCCCAGCCCGCGGGCCGCTCCCAACGCCAGCGGACCGGCCAGGCGAGAGCCTGCACCGCAGGCCGGTCGGGCCAGGAACCGACGCCTGCCGACGCCGCGGTGAGCCGGGCCTTGAGTCCGAGCGCCTCCTCGAGCCGGACGCGGGCCGAGGCCGTGGTCTCGAAGCGGTGGCGGTTGCGCTGCCAGGCGACGATGGCGGCGGCGCCGAGCAGGAGCGCGATGCCCGTCCACACCCAGCCCGGGCTGCCGCCGCGCAGCCGCGTGGCGAGCATGGCGAACGTGCCGACGAGTCCGACGCCGACCGCCCACGGCAGCCAGCCGGCGAGCCACCAGCCGAGGTTGATCTCGCGGGCCAGCCGGGTGGCAGTGGCCTGCCAGAAGGAGGCCGACTCGGAGTCGATCTCGGCGGCGATCGCGTCACGCCGACCGCCGGACTGCGCGGGCCAGGAAGAGCGGTCGTATGCCATGGAAAAAGTCTCCGCGGTGCGACTGCGGACGGAACCCGCTCATGATACACCGCGGCTGGGGCGGGCGGTGCGGTTGAAGGTTTCGACACTGGCGAAGGCCGCCGCCAGGCGGGTCCGCGACAGGCCGTCGTCGTTGACGATCAGGCCGGTGGCCACGAAGCCGCCTGCCGCCAGCGTGGCGTTCACCGGCGCCGAGAGGCGGACGCTGAACCGCTCGTCCGCTTCGGAGACGCGGTCGCCGATCACCCACACGCCCACCGTCCGCTCCGTCTGCCCCGGCGCGAAGACCACCGTGCCCGACGCCGCCACGTAATCGCGGCCCGCGACCGCGGTGCCGTTGGCCGTGCCCCAGCGGAGCGTGACCGGCTGCGCCGCCGCGTTGGAGAGGGCGATCGTGAACGAGAGGAGCCGGCGGCCAGGCCCGCCTTCGAGGATCGCGGACGAGAGGATGGAAGCCTGTGGCGGAGGGGGCGGGAGCGGCGGCATGAGCGGAGTGGATGCCCAGAGATTCCCGGAAGCCGCATCCGTCACGGCCGCATACCGCCAGGCGGTGGCCAGCGGCTCGTCCATGCGGTGGAGCTTGGCGAAGTCGCCCCACGGGGCCGCGCCGGCCTGGCCGGTGAACTGGAAGTCGACGTAGAGATTCAGGCCGGCTGCATCGAGGCCGCGCAGGTAGTCGCGGGAGATGTCTCCCATCCGCGGGTTGTTCGTGGCGGCATAAAACGCGTCCTGATAGGGCTTGTTGCGACCGACGAGATCCGGGCCTCCCTCGAAGCCGACAAGCGTGATCGGCCGGCCCAGCCGGGCCGACCAGTCGCGGGCCAGCCGGCCGTGGTTCGCCACCCAGTCGAGCGACGTGGCGATGTTCGCGCGGGTGTCGGCGAGCACCTGCTCGACCGTGGTGGCGGCGGTATAGCCGGCCCGCTGTTCGTCGGTCGGCGTGATGTACGGAGCGATCGCGATCGCGTCGAACGCGCCCCCCATGCTCTCCACGACCCGGTTCGTCACCCACTCGACGGCGGCCCAGCCCGCCGCCACGCGGACGAGCCGCTGGCTCTGGCCGGTGAAGACGTCGCTCCAGATGTCGAGGTCGCGCTTCGCCTCGCGGCCCGCCACCTGCCAGTTGTCGAGGCCGGCGTATTCGGGCAGGCCCGTCCGCTCCTGCACCCAGTGGGATGCCTCGAAGCCCCAGCCGAAGTTCCAGATCTCGTTCGACCACTCCACGTATGCGGTGCGACCGGGCTCGAGGTGGTCGCGGACGTAGGTGGCGAAGGACCGCACGAAGCCGTCGTCGGCCATGTGCGGCATGTTGAACCACGGGTCGGCGTCGAGGTCGTTGGCGAGCTGCACCATGTATTCGAGGGCCAGGCCGTTGACGACCGGCTCGCTGGCGGTGCCCTCGGAGCCGGAGCCCTGGCGGATGTCGAAGGCGTCGCGCCGGCCGCCTGACCGAAGCCGCGCGGGCTCGTCACCTTGTCGGCCGCGAGCCGGACGTGCTGCCATTCGGTCGCCCCCGCGGGCCGAGCCTTGAAGAACACCCAGGC
>JBKDUV010000355.1:0-3019 GCA_046339335.1 Planctomycetia bacterium
AGCCTCACGTCCGTCACCTTCCAAGGAGTGGTCAAGCCGAGAACCTGCTGATAGAGCTCCGTGTCGAACATGCGCCTTGCCTCCAGGGGAAAGCCGCATTCTCCCCTATGGAGCTACCCACACAAATCCCCGATGGACCCATTTTGCCGGCCGTCGCACACCCGGTCGGCTGAGCGACGGGTTGTCGCGGGCGAAATACCGGCGATTTTGACCGCTGCATGGCGGCGGCGGTGCCGGGACGTCCGCCACGGCATTCTGCTGTGGAGGCCCGGACGGTTGTCCGGATAGACTCTCTCCCGACCGATGGCTTGCCGGTGGTTTCCCGTCGGCACGACCAATATTCCCCGGAGGCGGCGACGCGATGAGAGGCATGAGCATGAACAGATGGACCGGACGATTCGTCGCGTTGGCGGTCGTGGGTGTCGCAGCCTGGACCGCGACCACTGGCAAGACGGTCGCAGCTGCCGATCTCGCCGACCTTGCCACGCAGCCGCTTGGAGATGGCGAGGCGTTTTCGCCCGTGTCGGCAGCGAGGCTGGAAACGGCCGCCGGACGGCTGCGGGCCGCTCTCGGACCGCTCGACGCCCTCCTCGCCCGCAGCACGAGCGGCACCGACTGGCGGCGGTACCTCGACTGGTCCGCCCTCAAGTCCCAGGCGGCCGCCGGCTCGAAGGCCGATGCCGGTGAATTGCGGCGTCTGTTCCAGCTGCTCGACGCCGGAGAGAACGGGCTGGAGATGCCCCAGTTCGCTGCGGTCCGCCGGGCCGTCGCCGGGTATGCGGAGGCCGTCGAAGCGTCGCGCAACCCCGATGCCGGCACGGTCTACTCGCAGCGGCTTGAAAAACTCGCGGCGGCGGTCGCGGCCGGGGCTGCGGCGGGGACGATGGAACCTCTCGATTCCGTCGGCCCGCTGCTGGCGAGGCTGGAGGAATCGGGGCAGGGGAAGGCGACGGTGGCCCGGATCCGTTCCGCGGTCAACCGGCCAAATCTGTTCCTCGACGTTGATGAATCCCTGCTCGGGGCCGCCGTGAACCGCGCGGTGGACGAGGTGGCGCCGGTGAACGAGACCCTGCTTGGCACGCGGGTCCGGGGCAGCGGCCATACGACCGGCATCGTCTTCCTCGATTTTGTGCCGTCGGCTGACCGGGCCGTCATCGATTTGAAGCTCGATGCCACGAACCGTTCCCGGACCCGCGGTTCGCAGGGGCCGGTGACCGTGCACACGCTGGGTACGACCAAGGTCGATGCCCGAAAGCGGATCACGATCGACGGCGACGGCGTCAGCGCCCAGCCGGCGGACGTGCACGCCTCCACCGACACGCAAACGGCCGGCATCGGCGTCAACGCCCGGTTCGGCAAGCGGCTGATTCGCAAGATCGCCAGCCGGAAGATCGCCGAGATGCGGCCCCGGGCCGAGGCGATTTCCGCGGCAAAGGCGCGGCAGCGGGTCCGCGGCCAGTTCGAGGAGCAGACCGGAACCGCCATCGGCCAGGCGGCCCGCGATTACCAGACGCGGTTCCGCCGGCCACTCGCCGAACGCGGCTGGTTTCCCGAGCTCTTGGCGATGAACACCAGCGAGTCGCGACTGTCGGTGGTGGCCCGCAAGTCGCTCACCGACCAGATCGCCGCCTTCTCGGCACCGCCGGCGGTCGATGCCGACGCCGTCCTCGCCGCCCGCGTGCACGAGACGGCGGTCAACAATGTTGCCGAAATTACGCTCGGCGGTCGGACGATCACGCAGGAGTTCGTCGAGGAGCAGCTCCGGAAAAACAACGGCACGCTGCCGGAGGCGCTCGGCAACGACCCCGACCAAAAGCCCTGGTCGATCACCTTCGCCAAGCGGAAGCCGGTCCAGCTCGACGCCGATGACAACCGGGTGAAGGTCACGGTCCGCGGCTCGCGGTTCACGTCGGGCGACCGCGAGTTTCCCGCCATGGACATCTGGGCCGCCTACCGGATCGAGCCGGGTCCGAACGGCATTCGCCTCGTCCGCGACGGCGACGTGCAGATCTACCCGCCGGGCTTCGTGCCGGGAGGAGCGGAAAAGCTGACGATGGCCGAGACGTCGCTGCGCAGGATTCTCCAGAAGCGATTCAACAAGGTGTTCGAAGAGGTGAGCGACGTGAAGCCGCTGCGGCTGCCGGCCCAACTCGCCCATGCCGGCCCGCTCCCCATGGAGCAGTTCGTGGCCCGCAAGGATGGCTGGGTGGCGGTCGGCTGGAGGAAGAGGGGGCCCGAGACGCCCGTGGCCGCCGCCGCACCGGCGGAGGGTGTCGTGGCGCTGGCATTCAATGCGTTGATCGGCATGGTCGCGCAGGTCGAGCCGTGAACCGGGCCGATCTGCTGCGGGCGATCGATCTGGCGATCGCCGATCGCTGGGACGAGGCGCACGAAGTCGTGCAGCAGGACGAGTCGGACCCGCACGCGGCCTTCATCCATGGCCTGTTGCACGCGATCGAGGGGGATCGGGCCAACGCGGGCTATTGGTATCGGCGGGCGGGCCGTAGTCCGGCCGGCGACGATCCGCGGGCGGAGCTCGAGCAACTGCGCGAGTCATTCGCCGGCTGATACGGCTCCCACGTGAGCCTCTCGCGGTTGGCTGGTCGAGGCTGCCCGTGCCCCATCGCCGGACGTTCGCTTCGGCCTTCCCGGCAATCCTGTTCGGCACGGGATTTGCGCATCGGATCTGATAGTGATTGGGAAGATAGGGAACTTGCGCCCTGATTGTGATGGCGTTATGGTTCCCGCCATGGCCGGACCCAGGCCCGCTGCAGGTCACGCAGGCTCTCGATCGCCGGGCTGGACGGCACCGTCATCGAGACGGTCAAGCGTGTGGCGGAGCTTTCGTGGACGCCCAAGGGCAAGGGCAAGCATCTCCCAGCCTACAGACTGCACACCCACTTCGAAGTGCTCAGCGGCAAGGCCGTGCGGATCGATGCCACATCGGCGAGTCCCAAGGGTTGTGCCGACGAGCGGGCGGTATTGCAACGGACGATCGAGGCAGACCGCTGCTACATCC
>JBKDUV010000356.1:0-14720 GCA_046339335.1 Planctomycetia bacterium
CCATAGGGGGCTCGGTGGGCGGCGTTCGGGCGCGGTTCGACCGGTGCCGGCGTCGAGCCATTGTTTACCGATCACCAGGGCAGCGACAAGGGAGAGCAGAGACCGTGGCAGTCACGATTCGAATGAAGCGGATGGGGCGAAAGAACCGCGAGTATTACCGGATCTGCGCGACTGATCGCCGCAGTCCCCGGGACGGACGCGTGATCGAGGAACTCGGCACCTACGATCCCCACGTGCGCGAGACCGACGCCCGCTGCACGCTCAACGGTCCGCGGGTGGACTACTGGCTGTCCGTCGGCGCCCAGCCGAGCGACGCGGTCCGGGTGCTGATCAAGAAGTACGGAACCAACGGCACGCACCTCCAGCAGATGGAAGCGGCCCGGGCCAAGCTCGCGATGCCGCGGATCGTGCCCGAAGCCGGGGAGCCGGCGTTCGTGCCCGCGACAAAAGAGGAGCCGGCAGCCGTCCCTGCGGTGGCCGAGATCGCCGCGGAGCCTGCGGCAGAGTCCGCCGCCGCCGCTGCGGAGGAACCGGCGGCCGAGACGCCGGCGGAGTAACCAAGCGGCCTTGACTACGGCTGCTCGCGGGCCGTCCTCCGGGCACGGCATGCCTATGACCGGACCACGGTCCACACCGCCATGCGCATCGACATCGTCACCTTGTTTCCCGAGATGTTCGCGAGCGTCCTCGACGGCAGCCTGCTCGGCGCCGCGCGACGGGGGGGCATCCTCGATGTCCGGCTGAGAAACTTTCGCGACTTCGCCGTGGGCGTGCATCGCCAGGTCGATGACCGACCTTACGGTGGCGGCCCCGGCATGCTGCTCATGCCCGGTCCCGTCGTGGAATGCGTCGAGGCGTTGCAACGGGAGGATGAGCGGCCTGGCCACGTCGTCATGCTCACGCCGGGCGGCCGCCGCCTCGATCAGCGGGTCGTCGAGGAACTCGCCCGCCGCGAGCGGCTCGTGCTCGTCTGCGGGCGGTACGAAGGGTTCGACGCCCGCGTCCGCGAGTCGCTCGGGGCCGAGGAGATCTCGATCGGGGACTACGTCCTCTCCGGCGGCGAGGTGGCCGCGATGGTCATCGTGGACGCCGTGTCGCGGCTCGTGCCCGGCGTTCTCGGCGACGCGGAGAGTGCCCGCCAGGATTCCTTCTCCGGTGCCGACCGGCTCGTCGAAGGCCCGCAATACACGCGGCCGCGGGAGTTCCGCGGCCTCGAGGTTCCCGAGGTCCTGCTCTCGGGTGATCATCGCCGAATCTCCGCCTGGAGACATGAGCAGGCGGTCGCCGCCACCCGCCACCGGGACGCCGACCCGAGCCAGAATCCAGTCCAGCATTCAGCCCAGCCCCAGAGGAGTGCGTCATGAGCCAGAAAATTCTCGCCGCGGTCGAGGCCTCGAGCCTCAAGTCCCAGGTGCCGACCTTTGCGATCGGTGACACCGTCGACGTCCATACCAGGATCCTCGAAGGGGAGAAGGAGCGGGTGCAGATCTTCAACGGCGTCGTCATCGCCCGCAGCGGCTCGGGCAGCCGGGAGATGTTTGTCGTCCGCCGGATCGTGGCCGGCGAGGGTGTGGAGCGGAAGTTTCCCCTCCACTCGCCGAAGATCGCCAAGATCGAGGTCAAGCGGTCGGGCGTCTCGCGTCGGGCCAAGCTCTATTACCTCCGCGACCGTGCCGGCAAGTCGACGCGGCTTCGCGAGAAGCGCGAGGACGCGGTCGCCGAGGCCGGCGCCGGCAAGCCGGCCGGAGCGAAGGCACGGAAGCCGGCTGCCGCCAAGGCCTGAGTGCGGGGTGCCTCCGTGGCGATGCCGTCCCGCGACGAACTCGGTCGCCGCGGCGAGGACGCCGCGGCCGGATACCTGCGGGGTCTCGGCTACCGAAT
This sequence comes from Planctomycetia bacterium, assembly GCA_046339335.1. GTDB lineage: Bacteria > Planctomycetota > Planctomycetia > Pirellulales > UBA1268 > QWPN01. The sequence goes on from JBKDUV010000356.1 coordinate 1,882, forward strand.
CGTCGGCCGCCGGGAGCGGGTGCTGCGCGGCGACATCGACATCGTCGCCCTCGACGGCCGGACGGTCGTCTTCGTCGAGGTCAGGTCCCGTTCCGACACGGCCCACGGACATCCGGCCGAAACGGTCGGTGCGGTCAAGCAACGCCGGATCGCCGAACTGGCCGCGGCCTATATCCGCCGCCACCGGCTGGAGGACTGCCAGGTGCGGATCGACGTTGTGACGCTGACCTTTCCCGCGACCGGCAGGCCGGTCGTCGAACACTACCAAAACGCCTTCGACAGCCCGCTCTGAGGACGCGGTGTCAGCCGAAGACCGGTCAGGGATCGGGGCCGAGGTCGGCGAGTTCCTCGGCGTGGGTGAAGATCCGCAGGCCGCCGGCAGGAAGCCGGCGGCCGAGCCGCGCGAGGCGGCGGTCGAGGGTGGCGGCGGGCGTGTGCCCGTCGTCGAGACGGCGGATGAGAATGCCGTGTACCTGGTCGGGCCGGCGCCGGGCGACGTCGACGTAGACCTCCGGGTCGCGTTCCCCCGAGTCGCCCACGAGGAGGAAGCGGCGATCCGGGAAGTCGTCCATGATCCTCTCGATCGCCCGCCGCTTCGCCCGCTTTCGCGAGGGAAACCGGCCCAGGGGCGTCGAGTCCTTGAGGCGGAAGAGCTTGAGGTGCATCGAGCCCGCCGGCAGGCCGGCGGCGCCGAGGAAGCCGCAGAGGCATGCGGAGAGCTGCCAGGGGCTCGCCGAAACGTAGTGAAAGGCGGTGCCGGCTGCCTGATAGCGCCGGTAGATCTCGGCCATCCCCGACACCGCGGTGAATTCGCGGACGAACGTGTTGCGCCAGAGTTCGCGCCGGTTGGCCACGTTGGTGACCTTGACGGTGTCGTCGATGTCCGAAATCAGCGACACGCCGGCGTTCTCCACGAGGTGCACCGTGCCGCCGCCGACTGGAATGCCGTCGTCGTCGTCCGCCGGCAGACCGCTGTATTCGAGCCGCCCGCCGTCGCCGGGTGCGGATGCGGTGAGCCGCTCGACGAGGTCGTCGTCCACCGCGATCTCGGTGCTGAAGTGGCCGCTGCGGTCGGAGATCCCGGCCTCCACGGCCCGGTCGCCGAAGGCCACCCGGACCCGTTGTCCGGGCACCCGCTGGAAGAGGAACGCATCCGCCCGCGTGCGGAAGACGTCGCGTGCGATCTCGGCTTCATCGAGTTCGAGGATCCGCCTGAGCACGGCCACGGCGAGCCCGCGCCGTCGGCTGCCCACGGGGAGGGGCCGCACCACCATGCCGGCCACGGTCACCCGCCAGCCGCGGGCGTCCGGGCTGCGCCGCGCGTAGGTGGGGAAGAAAACGATCATGATCTGGGCCGGGAAGGCGGTCCCGGGGCGGGCGGGTTCTTGCAACTGCCGGACCCTCATCTTACAACCTGACACCGGTCGGAATTGGCCAGGTCGTTTCGCGGAGGGCAGGCATGGGCGTCAAGAAAACAGGCAAGGGCAGGCGGAAACTCGGGCAGAAGAAGCGGCGCATGCGGGCCCGGATCCGGCACCGGAAGGGCTGACGGGCGGGCGCCGGTGTCAGGACCGGCATATCTTTCCGCCCGTCACGATGTTCGTCGTGTCGGGCCGTCTCTCTCCGGTTGCTGCGCCCGCGGCATGGGGTAGGGTTGCGAGGCTTTCGGCTCCGGTCGCACGTGACGCGGCGAGGGGCGGTCAACGAAGGCCGCGACCGTCCGGCGGTGTCCCCCGCCGCCCGACGAGGAGAGACTTCGATGAAAGTTCGTGGAGAGAGCGGGCTAGCCCGCGTGGTGACGAGCGCCGCGCTGCTGGTGATCGGCGGCAGCCTGCCGGGCTGCAAGTCGGTTTCCGAGAAGTACATTGCGCTGGAAGTCTGGAAATACGAGAGGTTTTTCGGCCATCTTCCCCCCGGCTTCGTGCCGCCGGGCGCCCAACAGCCGGCCGCCGCGCCGGGACGCGTCTGCGGCCAGGGTGGACCGTGTCAGAGCGGCTGCCAGGGGACGACCGAAGGCTGCGACCAATGCACTGGCGGTCAGGTGCTGCCAGGCGGCCAGATGCTGCCGGGCGGCCCGCCTGCCGCCGCCGGCGCACCGGCTGGTCCGGGCGGCGCGCCCGCCATCGGGCCGAACCCGGTCCAGAGCAACTTTCGCGGTGTCGTGTCGAAGCCGGTGGTGATCTCGGACGAGGTCGTGATCCCCTAGCCTGGTCCGCCATGCGTCGCGGCCCGGATCAGTCGACGGCCTTGACGTTGTGGGCCTCGCCGGCGTGGGCCGGACCGGCGTCGAACTGTCCCTCGAAGATGCCGATGTCCACCTCGAAGGGGCGGACGGACACGGAGAGTTCGCCCGAGAACGGGTAGCCGAAGAGCGAAACCAGGTACAGGTTGAGCCCGATCACCAGGGCCACCAGCGACGTCAGCAGCGACTGCAACCGGCCGTTGCCCACGCTGAACAGGCCGGCGAAGAGGACGGTGACCACGGCGCCGATGAGCAGCGTCACCCACTCGATGACGGGGATGCCGTACTGCGCCATCGTGGCCCGTTCCCGACGCCGGTCCCAGAGGTCGCGGACCTGCTCCAGAAGCAACGGGAAAACGGCTTTTTGCGTTTCCGTCGTCGGCTCGAACGTGGCGAGCGACCGGACGAGTTGCAGGGCCGATCGCCGTGCCTTGACGCTCATCCGCGCCTCCTGCATCAGGGCCCACTCCTCATGGATGACCGTGTGGGCGTAGTCGTGGCAGTGATCCCGCACGTTCTTGCGGTAGGGATCCGGGAGCCGTTCGGCGAGGAGAAAGATGTCGGCCAGGCAGTTCGACTCCTGCTGGACGATGTCCATCGCCCGCTCGAACCGCACCATCGCATCGACGACGATCAGGCCGAGGAGCACCGCGTAGAGCGTGCCGACGATCGAGAGCAGGTTGCCAGTCGCGTCATGCGCCGTGCGCAGCACGTGCTCGGGGAAGATCCGCTGGACGAAAAACACGATCAGCCCCGCGATGCACATCCCCCCCGTCACGAGGCCGATACCGATCCAGCAGCCCGTGAACACCATCGGCGGCCTCCTTTCGATCACCCGAGCGTCTCGGCCGGTCCGGGAAACCGGCCCCCCTCGACGTCGGCCCGCCAGCGAGCCAGCGCATCGCCGATCGTGCCGCCGGCATCGGCGTAGCGGCGGACGAACCGCGGCACGCGGTCCATCGAGAGGCCGACGAGATCGTGCATCACCAGCACCTGTCCGCTGCAGTCCGGCCCGGCGCCGATGCCGATCGTCGGGATGGACAGCACTGCGGTGATCGCCGCCGCCGCCGCCGCCGGGATGCATTCCAACACGACGCCGCAGGCGCCGGCATCCGCGGCGGCGCGGGCGTCGGTCATCAACCGGTCGATGTCCCGCTGCATTCGGTAGCCACCGAGCTGGTGGACCGCCTGGGGCCGGAGGCCGACATGGCCGAACACCGGAATGCCCGCCGCCGTGATCGCCGCGATCACCTCGGCCTGCCCGGCGGTGCCCTCGAGCTTGACCGCGGTGCAGCCGGTCTCCTTGAGGATCCGGGCACACGACTCGACGGCCGTGCGGACGCCGAGGTGCTGGAGTGGAAAGGGGAGATCGACGACGACGAGCGCCCGCGTCACGGCCCGGGCCACGATTTCGCCGTGATAGATCATCTGCTCGAGCGTGGCCGGGATGGTGGAAGACCGCCCGGCCACCACCATGGCCACGCTGTCACCGACGAGCACGCAGTCGACACCGGCGGCATCGGCGAGACGGGCGGTGGGCCAGTCATACGCGGTGACCATGGTGATCGGCCGCCGGTCGCGGTGGGCGGCCGCCAGGTCGCGGACGGTCAGCGGCCGGGCCGGCGCGGGCTCAAGGGTCATGTCATGCCCTTGAGGAAATCGTCGAGATTGGCGTCCTCGCTGGCGGGCGGGCCCGCTTCGGCCGCGATGAAGTCGAAGGCAGCCGTCGGCTCGGCGGCCGGGGTCTCTGGCAACGCGAAGCCATCGGGCAGCGCCGGGCCGCGTGCCTCGGGCAATGCCCCGGCATCGGCCACGCCAGACTCTTCCGGCCCGTGAGTCGTGTCGGACACGACCAGCGACGGGATCTGGATGTCGTCCGGCAGTTCGTCCGGGAGCGGCGGCGGGAGCGGCGGCGGGAGTTGCGGCGGGAGTTGCGGCGGCTCGGATGAGTTGCCGGGGACGGCCGCCGGCTCCCGCTCGGTCCTCGCCGCGGCCGGCACCACCTGGGCGACCGTCGTCGCCTGCTCGTACTCAACCCTGAACGACACGTCGCCGGCGCGGATCACGACCCCGGGCTCGATCGCGATCGCCGCGCTGGCGGTGAGCCGCTCGGTGCCGATCCGCGTGCCATTGGTCGAACCGAGGTCACGGACGAAGACGGCCCCGTTGGCCGAGAAGATCTCGCAGTGCCGCCGGCTGACGCTTTCCTGCGGGATGCGGAGTGTCGCTTCGGGACCGCGGCCGACGACGGCCGGGAGGGAGATCGACTGGGCGCGGTTCTGGTTCGGGGTGCCGACGAGGACGAGGCGAACGAGCATGAGACGCGCCGCGATCGGCGAATTCGGAAGGCGGGCGGAAGCGAGACGCAAAAGGCTGCCGAGCGGGGAGGCCTCGATTTTACCTCGCCTGCCGGCACCGCAACACCGCCGCCTTCCGGCCGCCCCGTCCTCCGCAGAAACCCTGCCTTGCCCCGACGATGACCTTGCGGCGGGTTCCCGCACCTCTATAATCGCGGGGTTCCAACGGTTCAGGGGCCCGGCTGACCTTCGGGCGGCGGCCCCTGCTCCTGCGGGTGTAGCTCAGTTGGTAGAGCACCACGTTGCCAACGTGGTTGTCGTGGGTTCGAATCCCATCACCCGCTTCGAATCACCCCGATCCGATCACGTTCGCCGCCCGCTCCGCGGGCCGCGCTCCGGCGACGTTCGCAGGCTGAGAGTCGGCACGGGGCCGGCTTTCCGAGGCCTGGTCGCGGAAGGTCGTCGGGCATCGTTCGCGTCATATCGTCCTGTCCTTTAAGCAGCCTTTGGAACTGTCCATGTCGAGTGAAACCACCGCCGTCGCTCCTCCCGAAACCGAGACTCCGCAGCCGCTTCGGCTCGACGTCGTCATCGACAAGGTGTCCACCTGCGAGCGACGCGTCAAAGTGACCATTCCCCGCGAAGACATCGTCCGCTACCAGGACGACGCCCTCGGCGACCTCATGCCGTCGGCGCTGCTGCCCGGGTTTCGACCCGGCCGCGCCCCGCGGCGGCTCGTCGGCAGCCGGTTCAAGAGCGAACTCTCCGACCAGATCCGGTCCAAGCTCCTCACGGACGCGCTGACCCAGGTCTCGGAGCAAGAGAAACTGACGCCGATCAGCGAGCCTGAACTCGACGCCGCCGCCGTCCTGCTCCCGGATGACGGCCCGATGACGTTCGAGTTTTCGATCGAGGTTCGGCCGGAGTTCGACCTGCCGGAGTGGAAGGGGCTCTCGATCAGCCGTCCGGCCCGGGACATTTCCGACGCCGACGTCGACGAGGCGGTGGCCAGCCTGCTCCGTGAACGGGGCCGGTTCATCCCGCACGACGGAACGCCCGCCGTGGGCGACCTGATCGTGGCGGATGTCCGCTGCTCCGCCGGGGACAGGCTCCTCGCCGAGGCCGGCGAAGTCGAGATCGTCGTCCGCCCGCGGCTTTCGTTCGCCGATGCGGAACTCGCCGGCTTCGATGCGCTCGTCAAGAAGGCCCGCCCCGGCACGACCCTGTCGGCGACGGTCCGCGTCTCCGACGAGGCCGCGGTGGAGGATCTCCGCGGACAGGACGTCACGGTCGAGTTCACCGTGCTCGACGTCAAGAAGCACGAACTGCCGCCGCTGACACCGGCCCTGCTCGAGGACCTCGGCGGCTTCGAGTCGGAGGAGGCGCTCCGCACCATGGTTCGCAGCCAGCTGGAGAAGCAGCTCGAGTGGCATCGGCGGCGGCAGGTGCGGCAGCAGGTCGCCAGCGCCCTGACGGCCTCGGCCGGCTGGGATCTGCCCCCCGCACTGCTGCGTCGTCAGGCCCAGCGGGAACTGGAGCGGTCGATCCTCGAGCTGCGGCGGAGCGGCTTCGACGACGACGCCATCCGTCGCTTCGTCAACGAGTTGCGCCAGACCGTGATGGCGAGCACGTCGCGGGCCCTCAAGGAGCATTTCCTCCTCGAGCGGATCGCCGCAGAGGCGGAAATCACAGACTCGGCGGCCGACTACGACGAGGAAATTCGGGCGATCGCGGCGCAGGCCGGTGAGTCGCCGCGCCGCGTCCGCGCCGGCCTCGAACGGCGCGGACTGATGGACGTGCTGCGGAACCAGATCATCGAGCGGAAGACGATCGACCTCGTGACGTCTCACGCCACCTTCAAGGACACCCCGTTCGAGTTCAGCAAGCCGGATGCGGAGGCCATCGACCTCGCCGTGTGCGGCGCGGTCGTCGGCGAGGAGGAAATTCCCACCGCCCGGCAGCCGGAGCCGGCGGCCCGCCCCGGCGGCCGTGGCTAGAGCCCCGTCCCCCCGCACCCCTGTCGAGATAGCGATGCAACCACGACCTTTCGATCCGCTGGCCTCGTCCGCCTACCGCGATTACCAGCGGCAGCGGCAGATGACGCTCGGTGACCTGCTGCTCGAGAATCGGATCATCCTCCTGCAGGGAGAGATCTACGACGGCAACGCCAACGAACTGGTGATGAAGCTGCTCTACCTGCAAAGCGAAAATCGGCGGAAGGACATCCACTTCTACATCAACTCGCCCGGCGGCAGCGTGACGGCCACGATGGCGATCTACGACACCATGCAGATCCTGACCTGCCCGGTCGCCACCTATTGCGTCGGCCTCGCCGCCAGCGGCGGCGCCGTGCTCCTCGCCGGCGGCGCGAAGGGGAAGCGATACGCGCTGCCCCATGCCAAGGTGATGATCCACCAGCCCTATGGCCAGGTCGGGGGCCAGGTGAGCGACATCGAAATCCAGGCGGACGAGATCATCAAGACGCGGGCCATCCTCAACGAGATCCTGGCCGGTCACACGGGGCAGCCGATCGAGCGGATCGCCCGAGATACCGACCGCGACCGCTACCTCACGGCCACGGAGGCGAAGGAGTACGGCCTGGTGGACGAGGTGTTGACGCGTCCCCCCGTGTCCGCCGACGAGCAGGAAGAGAAGGACTGACGCCGCGCCGCCACCCCCGCATCCCATTCCCGTCCGCGAAAGAATCCCATGCCCCTGATTCCCTACGTCATCGAAAAAAGCGGCCGCGAAGAGCGGGCGATGGACATCTACAGCCGGCTCCTCAAGGACCGGATCGTGTTCCTCGGCAGCCAGGTCAACGACGAGGTCGCCAACGCGATCGTCGCCCAGATGCTGTTCCTGCAGTCCGACGACCCGAAGTCGGATATCCACCTGTACATCAACTCCCCCGGCGGCAGCGTCACTGCCGGCCTGGCGATCTACGACACGATGCAGTTCGTGACCTGCGACGTGGCCACCTACTGCATCGGCCAGTGCGCTTCGATGGGGGCCGTCCTGCTCACCGCCGGTGCCAAGGGGAAGCGGCGGGCGCTGCCGAATGCCAGGATCATGATCCACCAGCCGCTCGCCGGCATGGAGGGCACTGCGGAGGAGATCATGATTCACGCCAAGGAGTTCAAGAACGTCAAGCAGAAGCTCAACACGATCCTCCTCCGGCACACCGGGCATCCGCTGGAGAAGATCGAGCAGGACACGGATCGCGACCGGTTCATGTCGGCGCAGGAGGCGCTCGACTATCGGCTGATCGACGAGGTGCTCGAACGAATGCCGGCCGCGGGAGCGTGACCGGGTTCGCCGGTGGAGCCGGCGGCGATGGATCGGAGCAGACGACGGGCCGGCCGCGGCCCGGTGAGGCGCAGGGAGGCGCATCATGCAGACCAGGATCCGCGACGTGTCGGGGAGGATGCCGGGCCTCTGGCTGGCCGGAGCCGTGAGCCTGCTGAGTGGCGGCTGCCGCAGCGATCTCGGTCAGCAACTCCTGGAGCGGGAGCTCCGCTACCAGGAGGACCAGATCTACCAGCTACAGGACGAGCTGCAGGAAAAGTGCATGCGGCTGGAGCAGACGGCGGGGGAGAATGCCAGCCTGCGACGGCAGCTCGGTCTCGGTCCGGCCGACCAAGTGGCGCCGCGGTCGACGCCGGCCCGCCGGCCCGCGGCGGGAGCAGTGCCGGTGCCGCCGGCGATCGAGATTCCCGACGGTCCGGCGCGGCCGCCGGCGGTGAAGCCCGCGCCGCCGGATCTCGAGGGGGTGCCGCCGCTGCCGACAAGTGATGCCGGCCGACCGGCAGGGTTGCCGGGCGGCAGCGGTCTCGCCTTTCCACCGGCACCGGCGGTCATCGATCCCGCGGCGCGGCCGGTCGAGTCGACGGCCGGAGCCCCCACCGGTCGCCGGGCCTCGTTCGACGCCCCGACGACGGAAGGCCCCCCGGCCCGGCTCGTCGTCAATCCGCAGCAGACGGCCTGCCTCGACGGCAGCGGCGGTGCCGCGGGACTGCGGCTGGTGTTCGAGGTGCGCGACGACGAGGAACGGCTCGTGGCCACGGCAGGGGACGTGACGGTCACGGTGTTTGACGCCGCCGACACCGCGCCGTTGGCGCGGTGGGAGATTCCGGCCGCGCAGGCGGCCGGTCATTTCCGGCGCACGTCGCGGAATCGGGGCCTGCACTTCGATCTCCCCTGGCAGGGCCGCGGCCCGGCGGGTGACACCGTGCGGGTGGTCGTCGGCTTCGCGCAGGCGGGCGGCCAGCCGCTCGAGACCGAGGCGACGATCAGGACACGCTGACAAAGTCGCAGAAACGGCCGTGGACTTTGCCCCGCGTCTGACGGTTCGCGTACGCTCCCGGCGTCGGGTGGCGGCCATGCCCCTGCGACACGTCTTCGCCCGCACCGGAGACCGCGGCATGCAGTTCATTTTTCGCTCGGTCAGACGGTCCATGGCGATCCTTCTCCTGACCGGTCTGTTCGCCAGCGCAGGGGATATGCGGACGTGGACGGCGCAGCTCGTGGCGCCCTCCATGGTGAACGCCGTGCAGCCGATTTTCCTCGCCTCGGCCCCGGCTGCCGATCTGCCGCCGCCGCTGGAGTTCAAGCAGCCCGCCATCGTCATCCCCCGGGCCGTGAAGGTATTCGGGTTCACGTTCATGGCGCAGGCGCCGGAGAAATTCACACCGCGGCTGGCCGACGGCACGCTGACCACGGAGTTGGCCAACGGCCAGGGATTCCGCATCAACGGCGATGCGGTGCGGCGCGCTGGCGGCCGCCCTCGAACCGGCCTGCTTTCGTGCGGCGGCGGTGCCGTTGAAGGGTGACCTGAAGTCGATCACGTACGGCATCGTGGCCTACGTGTCCGATCCGCTGCGGCGGATGCGGAACCCGCGGCTGCTCGTGCGGTTCGGGCAGCCCGGAAAGAACGATCTCAATCCGCTGCTTTCTCCGCCGCCGAACGGCGTCTGGAAGGCGATCCCGCAGGCCAGCGTCGTGGAACTCGATCCCGCGGTCGGACCCGACAGAGCGACATCGGGGTCGCCTACGGGGAGCAATTTCACGTGGTCCATTTTCAGACAGGCAAAAAACTGCACTCGCTCAGCAAGTACCAGCAGCCGCCGCCGATCGACGACACCACCGGCTGGCCGATCCACGAGGTGTTCTGGGGCCTGCGGATGACCGCGGACGGAAAATACCTGATGGCATTCGACAGGGGGCTGAAACGGTTTCGATTCGAGGGGGAGGACCTGATCTACGAGGTGCGGGGGAAGGATCTCATCGGCGGTCGCCGCATCCTGCGGCGGCAGACCTGTCCCGCGACGTGCCCGGTCGTTGCTCATTCCCTGCTGAAACTGCTCGGGCCCGCGCGCGACGGTCAGCCGCCGGTGCAGTAGGTCCAGAACACCTGCAGCCAGGGAAGCGTCCACGGGTTCCAGGTCGGGTAGGACGCGCTGGCGACGCTCACGGCCAGCAGGACCGCGGCCAGCAGCCGGCGCGGCCGCGTGGCGGCGAGGACGTCGGCGGCGGGGAGCATGGCATAGAGCCAGAGCGGCGCGAACCACAGCGCCCAGCGGAAGCCCGTGGCCGTGCCGCCGTAGTTGCGGTCTTCGAGCGGCCGCATGACGTAGAACGCGAGGCAGGCCACGGTGCAGGCGAGAATCACCACGGCGAGCCCCCGCGCCGCTGCGGGGGCATCCCGCCGGCCGATGAGCAGCATGAGCCCGCCTAGGCTCAACAGCCAGACGGGCGTCAGCGAGAAGATGCCATGGTGGCCGACGAGCACGTGGAATGCGTAGGCGGCCGGCGAAGGCTCCCCCCGGTCGATCGGGCTCTTGGGAATCGTCGGCTTCCAATAGCTGTCGATCACGCGGCCGCCGCGGCGGAACTGATAGTCGTACCAGCCCCCGGTGACGTGCCGCTCGGTGTAGGCGGGACGGATCGTGCCATGGGCGGCGTAGTTGGTGCCGCAGGCGGCGGCGGCGACGAGCAGGGCCGCAGGCAGGGAGGCGACGAGCGTCTGCCGCGGCGCCAGCCGGAGCAGGAGAAGCCCGGCGAGCCCGAGCAATGCCAGGCCGGGCAGTTCGCAGGCGGCGACGAATGCCAGGGCCAGCCCGGCGACGAAAAACCCGCGCCGGCGCCGCTCCCCGTCGCAGGCGATCCGCAGCAGGGCGTCGAGGGCGACCATGGCGGCGAACGCCGCCGGCCAGTGATTGGTGAATGCCACGGCATAGGCGGAGAGCAGCGTGCCCAGGGCGGCGGCCGTGAACACGAACGCGCGACCAAAGTCGGTCCTGCCGTACCGCTCGACGATCCGGGCGAGGATCGCCAGGTAGGCGACGAAGGGAAGCACGTTCCAGCAGAAGAGGAGGATGCGGCCGAGCTCGTGGGGGTGGCTGCCGAGCGTCTTGCCGGTGAGTCGCCGGACCGCCCAGTAGCCGCCGGCCATGATCGTCGCCAGCAGCGGCGGCTTGCTGGAATAGAGATGCCCCTCGTCGGGGCCCGGTGCCGGCCTGCCGCGGCCGTCGTGCTTGACCATGTCGATCGTGTCCCAGCCGGGCTGCACCACGATCTCGTCGATGGCGTAGGTGCCGTGCTCGACGAGCGCCCGCACGGTGCACCAGCGGCTCCGATCGTTGCCGCTGAGAAAGGGCCGCTGCAGGCTGCGAAGCCGCGGTTCGTCCTCCGGACCGGCCTGCTTCCGCGCCTCCTCGTTGAGGTGCCGCTCCAGCCGGATCATGTCGACCGAATTGACGGCCCCGAGCCGGCCGGAGATGTTCCCCACGGCGACGGCGGCGAGCAGCAGGTACATGCCGCGACGCAGCGCCGCGGGCGGATCGGCAGCCGGCGGGGGCGTGGGCGTCATGACGGGTGTGCCGGGCGGTAGTGGACGCGGCCTCGGGCTCGTGTCCGGTCCGGGTCGAAGTCCGGGTTATAGTTGGGCCGGCCGGTTTCGGCCACCGACCTTTCGTCCGTGGTGCCGCCATGCCCCCCTCGATCTCTTTCGTGATCCCGTTCGTCGACGAAGAGCCGACGCTCGCCGATCTCTGTGCGCAGATCGCCGCGGCGACCCGGCCGACAGGCCATTCCTTCGAGGTGATCCTCGTCGACGACGGCTCCCGCGACGGCGGCGCCGCCCGGGCCGCCGAACTGGCCGCCCGCCATCCCGGCGCGGTCCGGCTCGTCGAACTGCGCGGCAACTTCGGCAAGAGCGCCGCCCTCGCCGCCGGCTTCGAGCGGGCCGGCGGCGACATCGTGTTCACGCTCGACGCCGACCTCCAGGACGATCCCCGGGAGATTCCCCGGTTCCTCGCGGCGCTCGACGACGGCCTCGACGTCGTCAGCGGCTTCAAGAAGACCCGCCACGACCCGTGGCACAAGGTCCTCCCCTCACGAATCTTCAATTGGCTCGTCCGTCGCCTCACCGGCGTGCCCCTCCACGACATCAACTGCGGCTTCAAGTGCTACCGGGCCGAGGTGCTCCGTGACGTGCGGCTGTACGGCGAACTGCACCGCTTCATTCCGGCGCTCGCCGCCATGAACCGGTTTCGCGTCGGCGAGATCGTGGTCGAGCACCATCCGCGCCGGCACGGTGTCTCGAAGTTCGGTGCCCGCCGCTTCTTCCGCGGCCTCATGGATCTGCTGACGGTCGCGTTTCTCTCCAAGTACCTGCGCACGCCGCTCCACTTCTTCGGCTGGATAGGGACGCTCTCGTTCCTCGCCGGGCTGGCGATCTGCGGCCACCTGACGGTCGTCTGGCTTTCCGGGCAGAGCATCGGTCAGCGGCCGCTGCTCACGCTCGGCGTGCTGCTGATCGTGATCGGTGTCCAGATCCTGGCCACGGGGCTGATCGCGGAGTTGGTGGTGCACGTGGCGGGCGATCGGAGGCCGTACCGGGTGCGCCGCACGGTGGGCTTCGACGGCGACCGTGGCTGAGCGGCCCGGGGCTGGGCAGCTGCATGCCACCAGACGGGGCTGCCCGTGCCCCATTTGCCGGACGTTCGCCTCGGCCCTCCCGGCCTCGGCTCACTCGACGCCGACTACGCTTCGCCATCCTGGCTTCGCTTGTCGGCATACGCCGGCTCTCGGGGCACGGGCAACCCCTTCCGCGCCAAAAAACAGGCGACCGTAAGCCGGAGCCGACGCCGGGACGGCGGCGCGACTACAGCGCACGGGCAACCCCTTCCGCGCCCAACGAAGGCACCGGGGGAGCCGGGCTTTGCCCGGCGAGCGTAAGCCGGCGCCGACGCCGTGTCGGCGGCGCGACTCCAGCGCACGGGCAACCCCTTCCGCGCCCA
>JBKDUV010000357.1:0-9888 GCA_046339335.1 Planctomycetia bacterium
GGCCCGACCTGGACGATGGTGGCAGCGGCATCGCCCCCCCGAAACCGCTCTGCCGCCGGCTCCGACGCGGGGACGGCCGCCGAATCCGCCCGGCTCGCGGCCTCGACCTCAGCCGCGTAGCGGACGAACTCGTCGAACGTCCAGGTCCAGTAGGCGAAGGCCCGGCGGGCGTCGGCGTCGTCCGCCTTCTCGATGGCGGCCCGGGCCGCGTCCCGCAGCGCTTTCATCCGCGCGACGATCTCCGCCGGCCAGATCAGGCGAAATGCAGCCGGCGGAATCCGATTCTCGCCGACACGCAGTCGGACGTCGGCCGGAAGATGCTGCCAACGATCGCACTGCAGACGGAGCAGTTCGCGGGCCGGCTCCTTTCCCGGCCCGAACAGCCGCCGGCACATCTCGTCGAGCGTCGCATCGACGTCGAGATCGGGATTCCACAACGACCGCATCCAGACGTAGGCCGTCGGTGCCGCGGTGACGTGGCATGCCGCGCCGTAGGTGAGGGCCTGCGCACCGGCGATCGTGTCGCGGTTCGCCGCGACGAAATCGCGGACGAGGTGCGGAAACTGGACTGGACCGTACGTCCAGTCGCTCGGACTTTGGTAGTCGATCCAGAGGCCGATCTTCCGCCCGGAAGCCTCCCGCCAGTCACGGATCCGGCGGTCCGTGATCGCGCGGACCGCAGGCTGCTGGCAAAGCCCGAGCGTGCCCACGTCGAGGAAACTGACGACGAGATTGTCTGGAAACTCGACGCCCGGCGGACGGTCGGGGACCGTGAACGGTGCGTAGATCACCCGCTTTTCGGGCCAGCGTTCCTTCACGGCCACGCACAGCGAGCGCAGGAACCCACCCACGAGCGCCGCCTCGCCGTGGCGGGCGACCTGTTCCCGACAGCGCTCGCAGAGGCAGGTACCGACCAGAGGCTCCCAGCCGGCCGATCCGGGCGACCAAAGGTTGATGCCCGTGGCCGTGATGCCTCCCGGCCGCGGTCCCTTGCCGCCGCCACCCCAGGCCCGGTCGAGGCCGTCGCGGTAGAACTGGAGCGTCTCCGGAGCCGACAGGCAGAAGGCGACCCGCGACCGGCTCCCGTCGGCCTGCAGTTGAAACATCGCCGCCGGCTCGGGGGGCAGGCCGGGGCCGTATTCGAAGACCCGTGCCCCCTGCATGACGCGGTCGTACGGCCAGGAGTCTTCGCCCCGCACGAGGAGCATGTGATTGCCGACCCAGAGCGGCTTGTCGGCCTGCCGAAAAATCTCGCCGTCGAACGGGAGCAGGCCCTCGTCCCGGGAGCGGGCCTGCATGAACCACCAGTCTTGGTACATGCGCCGCAGCTGAAAGACCGGCTGATCCCGATAGTGAAGCGGAGCGACGGCGAGCGACGCACGACGCGGCACCGATCGGCCCCCGAAGTTGGCCGGCCAGTACCAGCGGACGCCGACGACCCGCTCCAGGAAATCGGCGACCGCCCAGGCCACGCCGGCATTCGACTTCTTCACGGGCGAGAGGCGGGTGCTGCCCACGAGATAGACGCGACTCGGCCCGGTCTTGACGGCAAAGCCCTCCAGCGGGAGGTCTGCGGCGTCGATCCCCGCCTTCCGGCTTTCATCACAGTCGCCGACGATGATCGCCGGCTGGTCCGGCGCGGGCGCCGTCTCGACGACCTCGAGCGTCGCCCCGGTCGCCGTCTTGATGCAGCCCACGAGTTCGCCGACGAATTGCTTGAGGAACGGCGGCGGAGCGGCCGTGCCGTCGGCCTTGGGCGAGCGGTCCGCGGCGATGTGGATCACCGCGTGCGGCGTTCCCTCGTGGACGAGCATGACGGGATCGTGCCGCGGCTGCTCGAGCCACGTGACACCGGCCAGGTCGTCGGGTTCGTACGGAGCATCTGCGGACGCAAGTCCGGTGCCAAAGACCGCGATCAACGCCACCAATCCATGCCTGCCGATCATGACCGCTCCAGCTTCAGAGACGTCCGACGGATCAGGTCGAGATCCTACCGCTCCTCCAGGGCGTCGGCCACGGCGGGTGAAGCCGCACGTGCGGACTGTCCGTATCCTCCTTTACTACCGGGAGCATCCAACAGTTGACGAAACGCTCCGGCGGTTCGGGGTTGCCTCTCACGGATTCAGCGACGATGATTGTCAACAAGATCCCGCTCCGGGTAGTATCTTCGTCCCGCCGGGCCTTCCGTCCCACATGCGACCCCGCACCGCGCTGCTCGTCGCCGTCTGGCTAGCCGTGCCGCCCATGGCCGGAGGCCGCGCGGACGAACTGGCTCCGGGTATCGCCGCCTTCGTGCGCGATCACTGCCTCGGCTGCCACGCCGGGCCGACCCCGGATGCCGGGCTGACGCTCGACGGCTTTGCCACCGCGGCCACGATCCGCACCGACCGGTCGCGCTGGCAGGCGATCCTCGGCCGGGTGACGCATGAAGAAATGCCGCCGGCCGACGCCGACCAACCCGACGACGCGGACCGCAACGCCTTCGTGACCGCCGTCCGGGCGGCATTCGCCGCCGCCGACGCCGGCCCGCCCGATCCCGGACCGGCCATCATCCGCCGCCTCAACAGGGCCGAGTACGACAACACGATCCGCGATCTGTTCCGTACGGACTTCCGCGCGGCCAACGCCTTTCCCGCGGACGAGGTGGGCCACGGGTTTGCAAACATCGCCGACGTCCTCACGGTTTCAACGCTCCTCATGGAGCGGCTGCTCGATGCGGCCGAGGTGATCGCCGGGCAGGCGATACCGGCCGAACTGCCGTCGGCTCCGGTCCGGCGAACGAAGGGCAGGCAGCTGTGGCCGATCCGCGAGGACCTCGCCGGCGTCGAGTTTCGCGAGGTCCGTGCCGATGGCGGGAAACCGGCATTCACGGGGCCCCTCTGGATGCCGATCGCACTCGATCCGACCGGCGCATACCGGGTGCGGGCTCGGCTCTACGCCACGAGCCCCTCCGGGCACCCCGTCAAGGTCGCCCTGATGGCCGAGGGGAAGGACGCCGCCCGCGCATCCCCGCCGGCGGACGACGCGCAGATCGGCGGCGCGCCGCCGGCGGAGGGACGCCGGGAGATCCTCTCCACGCACACGATCGCCGCCCGCACGCCCGAGGAGGCGGAGACGATCGAGGTCACGGTCGCGCACCGCAACAATGTCGGCGGCGTGGCGGTCGGCTGCCTCAAGCAGCCCGAGGGACTCCCCGCGCCGACGCTGCACGTGGAGTGGGTCGAGGTCACGGGGCCGCTCGACACCCGGCCCGAATCGATGCGGGCGATTCTCGGCGACACGTCGGTGGCCGACGCCGTCGCCCATCCGCGGCCGGTCCTCGCGGCCTTCGCCCGCCGTGCCTGGCGCGGACCGGTCGCAGAACCCCAACTTGACGCCCTGTGCCGCGTCGTCACCGATGCGCTGGCGGCAGGCGAGCCCGCGATCGTCGGCCTGCGCCGAGCCATCGCCGCAGTGCTCGCCTCACCCCGCTTCCTGTTCCGGCTCGAGTCGCCCCCCGCTGCCGACGTACAGTCCGTCACGCCGGTCCCCGACGTGGCACTCGCCACCCGGCTCTCGTACTTCATCTGGAGCTCCTGCCCCGACGAGGAACTGCTGACGCTCGCGGAGCAGGGCCGGCTCGGTGCCGCGGTCGACGACCAAGTCGACCGCATGCTCGCCGATCCGCGGGCCGATGCCCTCGTCGACCAGTTCGCCATTCAGTGGCTGGGGCTGGAGCGGTTGGCCGCGCACGCCGTCGATCCACGCGCACTGCCGACCTGGACCCCGCAGCTCAACGCGGACATGGTCGAGGAGACGCGCCGATTCATCCGTGCCGTGTTCCGCGGGCAGGATGGCCTGCTGCGGCTGCTCGACGGTGAGTTCACGTTCGTGAACGACGCCTTGGCCGCGCACTACGGCCTCGCAGTCGATCCGCCGCTCGGGAAGCGGGAGTGGCGCCGCGTGTCGCTCGCCGGCACCCCGCGGGCCGGCCTCGTGGCACAGGGCTCGATTCTCACGCTGACGTCGAATCCAGGCCGAACCTCGCCGGTGAAGCGCGGCAAGTGGGTGCTGGACACGCTGCTCGACGCCCCGCCGCCGGCGGCGCCCCCGGATGTGCCTGCGCTCGAGAAGACCGGCCGGGGACAGGGAACGGCATCTCTGCGGGACCGCCTGGAACGACATCGGGCCGATCCGGCCTGCGCCGGCTGTCACCGGCGGATGGATGCCATCGGGTTCACACTCGAGCGGTTCGACCCGCTGGGCCGGCTCCGCGACCATGATTCGGACGGCGGGCCGGTGGACGACCGGGGCGACATGGGCTCCGGCCGGCCGCTGCAAGGCATCTCCGGCCTCCGCCAGCACCTGCGGGTCCATCGTCAGGAATTCATCCGCGCCATGGCCAAAAAACTCCTCATCTATGCGATCGGCAGGGGTCTGGAGCCTGGCGACGAGCCCGCGTTGGCGGAGGTCGAGCGGACTGTCGATAATGGCCGCGTGGGATGGTCCGACCTCGTGAAGGCCGTCGTCCGCAGTCCTCCGTTTCGACTCCGCCGGCCGGCCGGAGCGGTCGGCGTCGGCCCGTCGCCGCGACAAAACCCGCAGGAAGGGGTTGAATGAACCATCGCATCCGGTTTCGCCGCCGCAGTGTGCTCCGGGGCATCGGAGCCGCGGTGGGACTGCCCTGGCTCGAATCACTCGCTGTCGCCGGCGCCGGGTCGCCGCGCCGCCTGGCTTTCATCTACGTTCCCAATGGGATCGACATGCCGCGCTGGCGGCCGGCTGCGGAGGGTCCGCTCCCGGCCGACCTGCCGCCGATCCTCGCACCGCTTGATTCCCAGCGCGAGAAAATCCTCGTGATCTCCGGCCTCGCGGCCGACAAGGCCCGGGCCCATGGCGACGGCGTGGGCGACCACGCCCGGGCCATGGCCGCGTTTCTCACCGGTGCTCATCCGCGCAAGACCGACGGCACGAACATCCTCGCCGGCATTTCCGCCGACCAGGTTGCCGCCGGCGTCGTCGGTGAAGCGACGCGGCTCCCCTCGCTCGAACTCGGCTGTGAGCCGGGGGGGCTCAAGGGAGCCTGCGACAGCGGCTACGCCTGCGTCTACAGTTGGGCGATGTCGTGGAAGTCGGCATCGCAGCCGCTGCCCATGGATACCGATCCCCGGCTCGCCTTCGAACGGTTGTTCGGCGCGGGCTCGTCGACCGAACGCCGGGCCAGGGAGTCCAGTCGCCGCAGCCTCATTGACGTCGTTCGCGAGGATGCCCGGGGGCTGGAGCGGAGCCTCGGCACAATCGACCGCCGCAAGATCGACGAGTACTTCACGTCGCTCCGCGAGGTCGAGCGTCGGCTCGACGGCGTTGCGTCGCGGCCGGTGCCCGTTCCGCCCACCGGTGTCGGGCCGCCGCCGGCCAACCCGACCGACCTCGGCGAGCGGGCCAGGCTGATGTGCGACGTGCTGGCGATCGCCTTTCAGTCCGACGCGACGCGTGTCTGCACGCTCAGTTTCGCCGGCGAGGGAAGCATGGCCACCTATCCGCAGATCGACGTCAACGACGGGCACCACGAACTTTCGCACCATGCCGGGGATGCGGCCAAGATGGAGAAGGTCGCCCGGATCAACTCCTTCCACGTCGGGCACCTCGCCCACCTGCTCGATCGCCTGGCGGCAGTCGAGGAGGCGGGCCGGCCGCTGCTGGAAAACTGCATGATCGCTTACGGAAGCGGCACCAGCGACGGCAACCGGCACAACCACGACGACCTGCCGATCCTCGTCGCTGGGGGTGGCTGCGGCACGATTCGTGGGGGACGGCACCTGCGGCTCGCGACCGAGACCCCGGTTGCGAACCTCTGGCTCTCGTTGCTGCACCGCATGGGAGTCGAGTGCCGCTCGTTCGGCGACAGTACGGGGCCCCTCGACGGGATCTGCTGACGCTGTCGCCCGTCCAAACGACGACTCCTGTATCATGGAGGATCTGTCCAGGTGCCTCCCATGAAACGGCAAATCGCCTCCGTCCTCGCGGTCGTCGTGGCGGCAGCCGCCGGTGCCGCGGAGCCGCTGCGATTCGGTGGCTTTCACACGCGGATCGAAGGCGGCGCCGACTGGGAGCCGCGCTGCCGCTCGGGCGAGCATGCCGACGTGGTCGTGCGGGTGGCCGATGCAGGAGGCGACCTCGTCTTCTGGCGCGGCACGAGCTACCTGCCCGAGTGGCGGACGCCGCGCGGCACGTGGCGGCTGGCCGAGATCGTGCCGCGGCAGGGGGACGGCCCGCCCGAACGCCCCGACCGGGTCAACGCCTATTCCAACGCGGCCGTCGTCGCCTCGACAGCGGACGAGGTCACGGTCCGCTGGCGGTATCTCGCCCGATTCACCCCCGGCAATCCGCACGGGGACGTGCGTCAGGAGAACATCGTCGAGGAGACGTTCGTCATCTCCCGCGGCGGGGCGGTCGAACGGACCATCCGCCGAGCCACGCCGCGCATCGACGCCTGGGAAGACGCGGCTGGCTGGCGTGTGCAACGGGTGCGACTGCATCCCGATGGCATCGAGGAGCGGGCGGTCCCTCGGCCGTCGATCACGACGCGGCCGCCGCGTGTCGCCGGGAGCCCGCGGCTCGATTTCGGTGCCGCCGTGCCGGCCGTCTGGTTTCGGTTCGACGAGGGCCACGGGGACACGACCCGTGAGGAGCGGTCCGGCGTCGCACCCGAGGTGCGCGGACACAAGACGCTCTGGACGCCCGGCGTCTCGGGGAGCGCGCTGGCGTTCGACGGGTACCACTCTGCCATCGTGGTTCCAGCCGACCGCGTCCCGAAACTCGGCGGCAGCATCACGGTCGAGGGCTGGGTCGCACTGGGCGCGTACCCTTGGAACTGGGTCCCGCTCGTCCAGCAGGGGGACGAGACCGGTTTCTTCCTCGGCATCGACAGCCACGGCTATCCGGGGTTCGGCATCCGGGCCGGCGACCGCTGGGAACTGCTCGCCCAGCCGGGCAAGCCGCCATTTGCCGACCGGCTGACCCTGCGCCGCTGGTACCACCTCGCGGGGTCGTACGAGGCGGCGACGGGCACGATGCGGCTCTTTGTAGACGGCCGGGAAGTGGCCCGCGGCGCGGCCCCGGCGGGGGGCGTGGCCCAGCCGCCGGCCGAACTGCGGATCGGCAAGGCCGGGATCCTGCGTGTGCCCACGGAAGGGACGCATGACAATCTCGCCAGTGAGTTCGGCCTCGACGGGCTCATCGACGAGGTCCGCGTCCACGCGGCTGCGGTCAGCGGCGACGCGATCGCCCGGGCGGCCGCCGTGGCCGGCGCATCGCCGCCGGCGGTCGCCGCGGAGGCCATGCCGCCCCGTGCCCTGCCGCGCACCGATACCGGGAACTCCTTCGGCGCGGTCGCGACTCGGCTCCGCTACCACCCGACGTGGGACAACCTCTGGCGGGTCGGCCCGCACGCCGACGTCGTGGTCGGCTTCGACCGGCTGCCGACGAAGCTCGTCTTCTGGCGCGGAGTGAGCTACATCCCCATGCTCGTCAACGACGCCGGTCAGTGGTTCACGCAGGAGTTCAACGAGACCGGCTTCACGCCCACGGCGCCCGGCGACTGCGAGCCGATGTCCGACAAGGGCTGCCGCGACTCGCACGTGCGGATCATCGAGCCGGACGGCCCGCGGGCCGTGATTCACTGGCGGTACCGGCTCGTCAACTCCGAGTACCACTGGGCCAACATGGACGAGCACGGCTGGGGGGACATCGCCGACTGGCACTACTCCGTCTACCCCGACGGCGTGGCCGTCAAGGTGATGCGCTGCTACTCTTCGAAGCCGGAAACCTGGCACGAGTGGAACGAGCAGATCGTCATCCTCGGCGAAGGGCAGCATCCCGAACAGGTCCTCGGCCGCACGCCGGTCATGACGCTGGTGGACGGGGAGGGCCGGGCGACCGCCTATGACTGGAACCCGGATCCGCCGCGGCCCGACTTCGGCAACCAGTCGATCCAGTTGGTGCACCTGACGGGCGACTACAAACCGTTCGCCATCCAACGGTTCGACAGCGGACGCATGTATCTCGGGGAGCGGACCTGGTACTCGGTGTTCCCCACCTGGAATCACTGGCCCACCGCCCAGATCAATTCCTCGGGGCGGAACGCGATTTTTCCCGACAGGGCGGCACACGCCTCGATCTCCGGACTGGAATGGCCGGTGAGCCGCCAGCAGCGCGGCATCGTGCCCTACCAGGAAAAGATCCTCATGGAGGGCCTCACCAACCGGCCGGCGGCCGAGCTGTTGCCGCTGGCCCGTTCCTGGCTCGATCCGCCGGCGGCGACGGACGTCACAGGCGGCACGGGAGGCGACTACGCCGCCGGCCGCCGGGCGTATGTTTTCGAGTGCCGCGGTGCACCGCTCGCCTTCACGCTCGATGCGTCGGCACGACGGCCGATCCGCAATCTGTGCGTCGAGGTCCGGAACTGGCCCGGCCCGGCGACGCAGGCGACCCTTGCCATCGACGGCATCGACAGGCCCGGCGGAGCAGCGTTTCGGCAGGCGGTGCGGATCGCACCAGATGCCTCCTGGACGCTTGTCTTCTGGATCGAATGGTCGGCCGAGGCGCCGAAGCGGTTCGTCGTTGCCGGTCGTGATCCCGCCCTTTCCACGGGCCGCCGCTGACCGGCTGCCGATCTCCCCGAAGACGACGATGCATTTCCCGCTGACGATGACGTTTCGGATCCTCGCCCTGGCGCCGCAGGTACACGTTCGTGATCTGCAAGGCACCACGGTCTTCTTCGTCCGCCAGAAACTGATGCGGCTCAAGGAACACGTCGAGGTGTTCGCGGACGAATCCCGGTCGCGGCTGCTGTATGACATCCATGCCGACCGGATGATCGACTTCTCGGCGACCTATCGGTTCACCGACGCGGCAGGCCGGTCATCGGGCGCCGTGCGGCGTCGCGGCTTGCGGTCGCTGTGGCGGGCCAGGTACGACCTTCTCGACGAGCAGGACCGGCAATGTGGCACCATCACCGAGGTCAACCCGTTGGCCTCGTTCGCCGACCAGCTGCTGGGCAACGTGCCCGGCGTCTCTTTCGTGACCGGCTTCATCCTCCATCCGGTCTACAGCCTGGCTGACGCGACCGGCAGGGAACTCCTCCGCCTGACCAAGCAACCGGCGTTCTTCGAATCGCGATTCCTGATCGACCGCTGCGGGCCCTGCACCGGAACCGAGGAACTGCGGGGTGTGCTCGCATTTCTGATGATGACGCTTCTGGAGCGGAAGCGG
The DNA here is from genome assembly GCA_046339335.1 of Planctomycetia bacterium. GTDB lineage: Bacteria > Planctomycetota > Planctomycetia > Pirellulales > UBA1268 > QWPN01. Next base: position 9,253 of record JBKDUV010000357.1, read on the forward strand.
GGCTGACCGGCCCAGCGATCCGCTGCACGCGGCTGCCACCGCGGCCCAGGCGGCATCAGTCATCGGCGAGGCCGCGACACTCCGCGGCGATCCGATTCCACGTCGCCTCCAGAGCTGTCACTCGCCCCGGCTCCGCTGCGGCTCGGTCGTTCGTTTCCGTGCGGTCCGAGCAAACGAGTTCCAACGGCACGTCTTCCCAAAGACATTCGGTCACGAGAACAAACCAGATCACCTTGACGACTACGCGTTTGGTGTCCGGGGCCTTCCACCACGTCGTCCGACCGGCTTCTCGACGGGAAGGAACGGCTGCAACTCATCAAAGAACTCTTCCGGCATCCGTGAAACTGCCATCTTGGCTCCCTCCAAGGCTTGTGTGGACCTCGAGGGCGATGGCGCACATCTCGTGCCAAATGAGGTTTTGTCAGGGCCTGTAAAACTCGCCGTGCCGCTCGATCGGCGCGCCGTCGACCACGACACCGGCGGAATCGAAGTAGTCGTTTTCACCCGTCTCGATCCGCAGCGAGCGTCCGGCGATGGGGCCTGGGCAGCCCCGCCAGGGAATCGCGCGCGGCTCGAGTGTGACCCGTATGAGTCACCTGCTCCGGCGATGCCTGCGGCGCCACTTCTCAACGGCCC
>JBKDUV010000358.1:0-12221 GCA_046339335.1 Planctomycetia bacterium
GGCTTCCGTGCTGAGGCTCGTCTCGGCAGTCCTCAGCGAGATCAGCGACGACTGGGAAACTGAAAGGTCTTACCTGAACATGAAAGCCAGATGACCCGCCCGCTCATCCCGGCATTTACAGAAGAGGGGTTGCTTTATCGATCGGCCGTCCCGAAATCACCCACCATGCCCTTCGGCGAACGGCTCACGAACTGACCAACGAGGGGGAAATGCGGGACAAGAGGAAGGCCGCGGCGGCGAAGCTGCAGACCACGGTCGGCAATATGGAACGCAACTACCTCGCTCGCATCAGGAGGAAGGACAGGCTCCTCGCCGACGGCCTCTACGAGAATATGACCGTCGCTCTCCAGGATTATCCTGCCCTGGCCGAACGACTTGGATGTGATCCCGTGGAGATCACGGTTGAGCGGGAGATGGATGCCCTCATGAAGAGACTCACGCCGATTCAGAGGCGGAGGTTTCAGAAGAGGTTGGATGACGGCGCTGACCAGAGCGAGGGGCAGGGGGTCGCCTGACCTCACTCAATGTCTGCCGGCACCCGGCCGAGCACGACGATCAGGAAGGTCGCTACCGGGCCGAGCAACAGCGACAGCAGGCACCAGACAAGGCCGCTCCGGCCTTTGCCCTGGGCCAGCCCGGCGTTGATGAGGGCGAGCGTTCCCCATCCGACGAAGAAGTTGGTGCGTTCGTCCAAGGGTGACCTACCAGGGGAACGGCGTGTCCGATCCGCCTCCGTCCTGTCCTCATGCCCACTCACACCCACCCCTCGAAGGTAGAGAGTTATGGGTTCGGAATGGGTTTGGCACTTTGTCCTCTCCCAAAATCATCAAAAACAACTAGGCCCGGTGTGATTCGAACACACGACCAAGGGATTATGAGTCCCCTGCTCTAACCGCTGAGCTACGGGCCCGCGCAATTCGTTATGCGGCTTTCAGGAAGCGGCGTCCAGCCACGATCGTGGATGCCTAGCCCGCCAGTGCCTAGGCACTCCGCCGCCGGCGGTCGCTGCGTCTGCGCACGAACCTGCGATACTCGGCCGCGATTCGCTGCCCGAGTGGTTTGCGGCCGCGGCCGGCGCGGTCCGACCAACCACGAGCCATTCCGGCGGTCGCAGTCTCCAGCCGACTGACGAGGTCGAGACGCAAGGCCTCGAAGCACTCGCGCTCCGCCTGCAACTGGTCGACCAGTGCCACGACCTCGGCACGTGCGGCCTCCAGGGCGGCCGCATCATTGCGGACCTGGAACTCGTCCTCCGGCCTGACAACGGTGAGCGGAATGGGGACCGTCTGGGCGAGCGCACGAGTTGCCTCTGAGTCCGCCAGCGCTGCCCGAACGTCGACGAGCGATGCTTGCAGGGCTCTGGCGGTTGCCTGTGACTCCGCGAGCGATTCCCGCACGGCCCGCTCGGCGGCCTGTGACTCGTCGAGCGACATCTGCAGGTCGCGCACGTTGCCTTGCGATTTGCTGAGCGATTCCTGCAGGTTCCTCGCCGTCGCCCGTGACTCGTCGAGCAATGCCTTAAGATTCCCGATGGTGGCCTGCGATTCGGCCAGGGATTCCTGCAGCGTTCGCGTCGTGGCCCGTGATTCGGCGAGCATTGCCTGCGACGTCGCAACGGTTGACCGCAGGCCTTCGATCTCACCGCGGCAGGCCGTGAGTTCCACCTCGAGCCGGCTGCAAGTCTCGCGCACGGCATTCAATTCGGCCACCCGTTGGGCGTCGTAAAAGTGAAGGGTCGCGATCGTCTCTTCGGATCGGGCCAACGCGGCTGCGTGCTCGCTGTCACGTTCCGCCGCGTGCCGAATCACCGTGGTCTTGGCCGACCACTCCGCCAACGCCGCGCCGAGCACATCGCCTTGAATCGGCCCGGCGTCGATCCCCACCGGCGGCAGACCGGCTAGGCTGCGCAACTCGTCGAATAACTCCTCTGCCTCAGGGCACAGAGCCGCCACGAGACCTCGATGATTTCCCTCGGTGTCGTGGGTCAAGAGCTGCGGGTCGTAGAGGGCCGCGGGCCGGACGAGCGGCGTCTCCAACAGGCCGGCCACTTTTGCGACGAGCACCGCCGGATTGGTGGCCACGCCGGTCGTCTCGACAATCATGCAGCGGTCGGGATGACAGCGAAAAAAATCACGAATTCGACGGTTGTATGCCAGCCAAAGATCGACCGCGAATCGCGGGTTGACGACGAACGGCTCGTCGCCGCGTCGGAAGAGCGAATCGACGACTTCCCAGGGAGAGCGGACGATGAACAAAAACCGCGCCTCGGGCAGGAGTTCCCTCCAGAGGTCGAGAAACAGCGTGCTGCGCGGATCCTTCCAGCCCCAGGGCCGGTCTGCGGCCCGGCGGCGGGCGACCAGCGCCGCGGCCTCGGCACGGGCCTTGGTGGGCACGTCGATGATGGCATCCAGGCAGGTGTAGCCCTCGGATGACAGGCCACCGGCCGCCAGGATGCGCTCGTGCAGGGCGCAGAATTCGAGGTCTTCGAAGTGGCCCCGGACGTTGCCCGGATAAGCCCCCATGAGCTGATCGCCGATGTACAGCCCGGCATCTGCCAGAAGGGAGGCGGTGAGCGACGTCCCCGAGCGGTGCATGCCCGCCATGACGAGTGCAGGGTGTGACATGGAGAAGGACCGCGTGTCGTGAGGGTGATTCCAGGATGCCCGACGGAGGCAAACCGCCGGTGAATTGCCCGGCTTATTTCATGTTCTTGCCGAAGCGTCAATGCCGCCCGACAGCCGCTGACTGGGGATCCTGGCCAGGCTGCGTGGCCGGGGACAAGCGGCGAACCGGCCTTGCTTGCACAAGCCCGAATCCGCTATTGGCACCGCCTCGCGACCGGCCGACGGGTTCGGTATCCGTCGTGGTCAGGGGTGTGGAGTTGGACGCATGCGATCGCAGACGGTCACCGATCTGAAGCCCTATTTCGACGCCGCCTGGTACGTCACGCGGTACGGTCGCGATCGCGGATCATTGTGGTATCGACCGTGGGCGAACTACCGGCGCCGGGGTTGGCGCCGGGGACGATCGCCACGGCAACTCTTCGATGCGGCCTGGTACCGCCGCCGGTATCCCGATGTCGTCGCCGCCGGCGTCGATCCCCTCCTGCATTACGTAACTCACGGCTGGCGGGAAGGCCGCAGCCCGCATCCCGCATTCGACGTGAGCTGGTATCTCCGGCACAACGACGACGTGGCTGCCGCCGGTGCCGAGCCGCTGTTGCACTATCTCACGCAGGGCTGGCGCGAGGGCCGCAGCCCGCATCCGCTGTTCGACGCCGCGGGCTACCTCGCCGCCCATGAGGACGTCGCCGCCGCGGGGATCGAGCCGTTGTCCCACTATCTCGGGCACGGCTGGAAGGAGGGCCGCCAGCCCCACCCGCTGTTCGACGCCGACTGGTATCTGGCGCGGTATCCGGACGTCGCGGCGGCTGGCATCGAGCCGCTGACGCACTTCCTCGAACACGGCTGGCAGGAGGGCCGAGAGGCGAGCCCGAAAATGTCGCTCGCGGCCTACGTCGCATGCCGGCCACGGCCGCTCGATCCCGGCGTCAACCCACTGGTGCATTTCATCGTCACCGAGTACGAGCCGGTGGCCCACTCGGCGGCGGACGCCGCCGAGCTCGTCGGCCGTTACGCGCCGGCGGACGTCCGGCCGCAGCCTCCGGCCGCTGGAGCCGGTTCGAACAGCGGCGCCGTGGTGCGGGCGATCGCCACGTACCTTCCGCAGTTCCATCGCGTGCCCGAGAACGACCGGTGGTGGGGGGAAGGCTTCACCGAGTGGACGAACGTCCGCCGCGGTCGGCCCATGTTCACAGGCCACCACCAGCCGCACGTGCCGCATCCCGACGTCGGGTATTACGACCTCGATGACGAGATGGTGCTCGAGCGGCAGGCGGCGATGGCCCGCAAGCACGGCATCCACGGCTTCTGCTTCTACCACTACTGGTTCGATGGCCGGCGGATCCTGGAGAAGCCCGTGGAAAGGCTGCTGCGCAGCGGGCGGCCTGATTTCCCCTTCTGCCTCTGCTGGGCGAACGAAAACTGGACGCGCACGTGGGACGGGCACGATCGTGAGGTGCTGTTGGAGCAGCGGCATTCTCCCGAATCGGACGAACGTTTCATCCGTGAACTGCTGCCGGCCCTGCGCGACCCGCGGTACATTCGGGTCGAAGGCAAGCCGCTGCTGGCCGTCTACAGGCCGGGCTTGCTCGCCACGCCGGCCGAGACGGCAGCCCGGTGGCGGGCGATCTGCGCCCGCGAGGGATTGCCGGGCCTGCACCTCGTCGCCTTCCACAGCTTCGATCGCACCGATCCACGGACCTACGGATTCGATGCGGCGGTGGAATTTCCGCCGCTGCAGATTCCCACTGTGAACCTCGCCCTGACGGGCATGCCCGGGCTGGCGCCGGAGTTTCGCGGCGGCGTGCTCGATTACCGGGCCGCGATGAGCAACTCGCTCTCCCGCCCGACTCCCGAGTATCCGCTCTACCGCGGCGTGATGCCGGGCTGGGACAACACGGCGCGTCGCATGGAGCGGGGCACCGTCTGGGTCAACTCGTCACCGGAACGGTACGGCCTCTGGCTCCGGGGGACGATCGATCGGATGCGGCGCGAACAGCCGCCGGAACGGCAGATCGTCTTCATCAACGCCTGGAACGAATGGGCGGAAGGCGCTCATCTGGAGCCCGACTGCCAGAATGGCTACGGCAATTTGCAGCAGACGGCGGCGGCGCTCATCCCCGCGCCGGCCGCGACCGGAACCGCGGCGCTCCGGCGCGACCGGCATGAACCGGTCCGCAGGCAGCGGGTGGCGCGGCTGCGGCTGCTCTTCGGCGGCTGCCCCCCGGAGCCGATGCCCGAGTTCCTTGACGATCATGTCGCGGCCCTCGCCGGTCTCGTGGCCGCCGGTCATACGCTGCGGTGCGACGCCGGTCGGCCGGTGGCCTTTGTCGGCGACACCGCCTTTCCCCTTGACGGCCCCGCGGCGGTTTCACGCGCCGTGGCTGCCGCTGCCGGATGCGACCGGCCGTTCGTGTTCGTCGTCCTGCAGTACAACCAGCCCGAGGTCACCCTCCGCTGCGTCGCCTCGCTGCGGCGGCTCGCGGGCTCGTCCCGCCGCGTCCACGTCGTGGTGGTGGACAACGGCTCGACGCCGGCCGCCGTCGTCCGCACGCGGCAGGCGTTTGCCGGCATGGCCGACGTGACGCTCCTGGTCACGAACGAGAACCTCGGCTTCGCCCGGGGCAACAACGTCGGCTATCGGCATGCCCGTGACGTGCTCGGCGCCGACTTCATCGCGGTCATCAACAACGACACCGTCGTCGAGGATACCGCGTTCGTCGAGAAGTGCCTGGCCTCGTTTGCGGAAGAGCCCTGGTCGGTTCTCGGCCCGGACATCGTCACGCCCGACGGCCGGCGCGAGAACCCCTGGACGGACCACGTATACGAGGCCGACGAGTGGGCCGCGCTTGGCCGGCTCTACGAGCGGCAGCGGGACGCCTGGCTGGCGGGCGGCACGGCGGAGTTTCGCCGCCTCGGCGACCGCAGCCCCGAGGCCGCCCGCCTGCGACAGTCGATCCTCCAGGGTGCGGCCTTCGTTTTCTCCCCCGTCTTCACGTCCGAGCGGGAACAGGTTTTCGACGAACGGACTTTCCTCTACGGTGAGGAGTTTTTGCTGGCGGTCGACTGTCTGCTCACGGGGCACGCGACCGTGTACGACCCGCGGATCATCATCGCCCACGAGGAGGGTGTGTCGACGGCGAAACTTCCGGAACGCAGCAAGATCGAGAACGGGTATCGCGCCGTGATCGAGACGGCCGCGATCTGCCGGGCCCGGCTGGAGCGGCTCGCGGCGGCGGCCCGCGGCGCCTGCCTGGAGCCCGACGACCCCGCCGTATCGCGGCTCGTCGGTGACGGCCGGACGCACGTGCTCGTCGACCTGTTCTTCAGCCAGCCGGGGCCGCACGGCGGCGGCGAATACGGAAAGGCCGTCTTCAAGGCCCTCGTCGCCACGGCCGCCGGCCGCGGTGACGTGCAGCTCTGGGCGGCCATCGACCCGGCGTTGTTCATCGACGACTGGGTGTGGCAGGCGTGCCGCGACCACGGGGTGAATGTCGTGGCCGTGAAGTCGTACGACGACATCGTCAGGCTCGTGGATGCCGGCCACTTCACCTCGTTCTTCGCGCCGGCGATCGTGGTCTACACGGGCTATGAGTACATGAAGCGCGTTGGGGGCGACCTGCGGTTCGTGCCGGGCAGGACGCGGGTCATCGGCACGCTGCACGACCTCCGTGATCTGGCCCTCGCCGAGGAGTGGGACCGCATCGCCCGGGCGCGACGCACGGCCGGCTGCCGCCGCGAGATGCAGTTGATCGAGCGGGAGTGGGCAGCCGAGGCGGAGCGACAACGGCGGCATGCCGAGGCTCTGCAGGGCATGTACGAGAAAATTTGTGCGAGCCGGTCGCTGGACGCGCTGATCACGGTGTCGAACTATGCAGCGACGAGCATCGCCAGCCGGCTGGGCGACACGCGGCAGGTGACGGTGCTGTATTCCCCGGAGAAGGATCGTGCGGTGATCGAGTCGTTCGCCTGGCCGGGAATCGATCTCGCCTCCGATCCCTTCGCCCTGGTCGTCAATGCCGGCCGCGAGGAGAAGAATGCGGCGTCGATCGTGGCCGCGTTCGAGCGGTTGTTCGCCGATCCGCAGTTCGGTGCCGCCTGGCCCGGTCTCCGGGTGGTGCTCACGGGCCTCGGTGACGTCGCCGATCTCGGCCTCGGGCGGCTGAGGCATGCCGAGCGGTTCGTCTGCCTCCCGCACCTTCCCGCCGGCCGCCTGGAATACCTGCTCGCGCGGGCGAAATTCCTCGCCTACGCCTCGTTCAACGAGGGCTTCGGCTACCCGCCGCTGGAGGCCATGACCCATGGCACCCCGAGCTTGATCGGCGCCAACACGTCGGTTCCAGAAGTCTGCGGCGCCGCCGCCGTGACCTGCGATCCCTTCGACCTCGAATCGATCGCCGCCGGGATCCGCACGATTCTCGCCACACCGCCGGCGCCGGAGACGCTGCGAAAGCAGTTGGCCGCGACGGCGGAGCGGCAGCGTCGTGACGTCCGTGCGCTCGCGGATCTCATCTGCAGCCGTGTGTCGGCGGCGGCGACGAGTGATGCGACCGGTCTCTTATCCTTGTCCGCGAGGGCTGCCTGATGTTGGAAACGTTCGCTGCCGAACTGGCCGTGGCAAATCGCGCACTTGCCCACGACGCAACCCTGCAACTTCCGCAGGTGATGGGCAGGATTCCGCTCGAGGTGTTCGGCGAACTCTGTCTCGCCGTGCCCGAACCCCTGCATGCGCTCCGCGCCCGCCTGCCGACGATGGCTTCCGACAAGGTGCAGCGCGACTGGACGGGCAACTGCGGGAAGCCGTTGTTGAACCAGTCCGTGGCGTTCGTGCGGACCATGCTTTCGATGCGCGGCGACCGCGGGGGGAAGCCGACGGGCGGCCTGCGGATCCTCGACTTCGGCTGCGGCTGGGGCCGGCTGCTCCGGTTGCTGCTCAAGTACGTGCCGGCCGAGCGACTCCATGGCGTCGACCCATGGCATCGCTCCATCGATTTGTGCCGCGAACACGGCATGTCGTGCAGACTTGCTCTGAGCGACTACATCCCGCGCACGCTGCCGTTCGAGGGCCCGTTCGACCTCGTCTATGCGTTCAGCGTGTTCACGCACCTCAATGAGTCGACGGCCCGCACGGCGCTGGCCACGATCCGGCGGTCGATCGCCGCGGACGGCATGCTCTGCCTGACGATCCGCCCCGTCGAGTACTGGCAGCACCACGGTCCGAAGGGGGAGCCCGCGTGCATCGAGCGGCACCGGAGCCAGGGATTCGTCTTCATGCCCCACAAAGGGGAAAAAATCGAGGGCGAGATCATCTACGGTGACACTTCGATGACGCTCGACCACCTTGCCGCGCTGGCCTCGGGCTGGTCGATCGCCGGGGTCGAATGGAACGCGTGCGATCCACTGCAACTGGTGGTCGCGCTTGTCCCCGTGTGAGCGTTGCATGCGGATCGTGATCCACCAGATCTTCTACGAAGACGCACAGCGGCGGTCGCTCGACCCCGCGTTTGTCCCCCACGACAACCGGTCGAACCCGGATCCCGACTGGCGCGAGTACCATGTGTTTCGGTCGGAGTATCTGCGCGAAGCCGTCCCGGCAGCGGGGGTCACCGGCTACGTGTCGTGGAAGTTCGGCCGAAAGACCGGGATCACAGGCGCGGCTTTTTGCGACTTCATCTCCCGGCATCCGGGGCACGATGTCTACTGCATCAGTCCACCGGGGATCGAGCCACGCTCGTTCGGCAACGTCTGGCTTCAGGGCGAGCACCACCACCCCGGGATCCTCCACCTGGCGCGGCAGGTGTTCCGACGTGTCGGAATCGACTGCGATCCGGCTACGGTCCGGATGTCCGAGAGCCAGGTTCTGTACTGCTACTACTGGGCGGGCACACGCCGGTTCTGGGACCGTTACATGGCCTTCTGCGAGCCGGTTCGCAACTGCCTGCTCCACGGGCTTGACGATGCCGACCAGCGTCTGCTTCACGGCCGCGCCGATCGGGTCATCGACGCCTGCTACATCCCGTTCATCATGGAGCGGCTCTTCAGCACGCTGCTCGCGGTTCAGCCCGACATCTCCTGCCGGGCCTGGGACGCCGTTCGTGATGCACCGGCCAGACGAGGATGGTTCCGCCGGCGGCGGGCGTCCTGAGCCCGCCGTGGCCGGCTGTTTTCCCGCCGACATGCTGGCTGCGTGTCGGCAGACCGATCCGCCGCATGGCGGATCGGTGCCCTCCTTCACGTGCCCGCAACGCCGCCTCTCAGGGCATGGGCAACCCCTCACGGATGAGCGGCGCGGAATGTCAACAAGAACCTGCTCCCGGTAGTATGATTCGATGCCGTCTCAGCACCCCATCGGAGCCTTTGCACATGCCCGCATCGCGACGCGCAGCGATTGTCTGCTGCCTGATCGTTTCGGCCGCCGTGGCCGGCGCCGATTCCAAGCCGCCGCAGCAGATGACGCTCGTGCTGCCCGGGGGTGACGGACCGGGCAAGGGAAAGAAGGTCGTGCTCGTCAGCGGCGACGAGGAGTATCGGAGCGAGGAGGCGCTCACGCAGCTCGCCAAGATCCTCGCCACCCGGCACGGGTTCGACTGCACGGTGCTGTATGCCATCGATCCAGCGACGGGCCACATCAGCCCGAACACGCGGGACAACATCCCCGGCCTCGAGGCCCTGCGGTCGGCCGACCTGATGGTCATCGCGACCCGCTGGCGCAACCTGCCGGACGAGCAGATGAAGGAGATCGACGCCTATCTGCGGGCCGGCAAGCCGGTCGTGGCCCTGCGGACCGCGACCCATGCTTTCAAGCTCGAAAGCAAGACGTATGCCTACCTGAACCGCTTCGGGCCGATCGTCGTCGGCGAGGACTGGGTGGCCCACCACGGCTCGCACGGGCACGAGAGCACCCGCGGCATCGTGGCTTCCACGGGCCGGGATCATCCCATCATGCGCGGCATCGAGGATGGCGACTGCTGGGGTCCGACCGACGTCTATGCGGTGAATCTCCCGCTCGCCGGGGACGGCAAGGCCCTGCTGCTGGGGCAGGTACTCTCCGGCATGACGCCCGAGTCAACGCCGGTGGCGGGCAAGAAGAACGACCCGATGATGCCGGTCGCCTGGGTGCGGACGTATGCCGTCGATGACGGCCCCCGCGGCCGCGCGTTCACGACCACCATGGGGGCGGCCACCGACCTGGTCGCCGCCGGCACGCGCCGACTGGTTGTCAACGGCTGCTACTGGGCGGTCGGCCTCGAGGAGAAGATCCCCGCGGCATCGAACGTGGACGTCGTGGGAACGTTCACGCCGACGAAGTTCGGCTTCAACGGGGGGCAGACGGGGCTGACGCCGGCCGACATGCGCTGACGGCGTGCCCGCGTCGCCCTGTATCGGCGGTCAGTCGGAGCCGAGCCGGACAGCGTGCCGGTCCGTTGCCGGGAAAGTGAACAGGCCCGGATGGAGCAACTGCGCCAGTACCTCGAGCGAGTCGACGAGCCGCGGTCCAGGCCGGTTCAGCAGGTGATGGCCATCCACCACGAACAGTCGTCCCGTGCGGGTCGCCCGCAGCGGTGCGAGGACGTTCCAGGCCGCACCCGTCTTCGCCTCGAGCAGGGTGCGGTCACGGGTGAAGCCGCACGGCGCGAGGATGATGACGTCGGGGTCGGCCCGGGCGACGTCATCCCAGCCGATCCAGTGGGAATGGCGTCCCGCGTTGCCGAGGACGTCGCTGCCGCCGGCAAGGGCCACGAGTTCCGGCACCCAGTTGCCCGCCGCCATCGGCGGATCGAGCCATTCGATGACGGCGACGCGGGGCCGGGGGCCGCCGGCCGACCTGGCGACCGCCTCAACGCGGCAGGCGACGGACCGGCAGCGGGCCCGCAGTCGAGCCACGACCTCGCGGCCCAGCGGCAGTGTCCCGGTGGCGGCCGCCACGGCGAGGATGTCGCGCCACAGGTCCGCGAGCGACAGCGGTGCGAGTGACACGATCGGCACCGGATGCCCCAGCGCCCGCGCCGCCCGCGCCACGTCGTCGGCCGACACCGCGCACACGTCGCAGGCGGCCTGCGTGACGATCAGGTCAGGCCGCAGCTGGGCCAGCAGGGAGGCGTCGAGCCGGTACAGGGCCGGCGTCCCTCCGGCCGCCGCCGTGCAGGCCGTGCCGACCGCCTCGTGGATCTCCCGGCTCGACCCGGCGGCATCGATCGCGGCTGCGGTCAGCGCCGGCAGTCGGGCGACCGCAGCCGGCTCGTCGCATTCGTGCGATCTCCCCACGAGCGCCTCGGTGAGGCCGAGAGCGGCCAGGATTTCGGTGGCGGCGGGCACGAGCGAGACGATCCGTTCCGGCGGGCCGGCGGCGTTGTCCACGGCGGTGGTCATGGTCCGTATATATAGACTGTGGTTGCCCGCAGAGTGCTGTCGGACCGGGGACTGCCGTAGAATCGATGCGATCGATCGGGATCAGGCCCGCCGTGCGACGCCAGACCAGAGGGAATGCTCGATGACCCAATCCGCCGCCGACCGGGCCGCCGCCAGCCTCACCGAGCCGGCCCGGTTTCACGACTACCGCTACGCCTCGAACCCGCTGGCCGATGGCACGCTGCCGCCGATCCCCGGTGCCCACTGGGCCGCCGATCTGCACGAGCGCGGGCCGACGCGGACGCTGCCGCTCGACACGAGCAGCCAGCTCGGCTGCCCGGGACCGGCGACGTCGCCCGGACTGTGCGCGAACTTCATCCACGTCTGCCCCGGCGACGGCCTGATCACCGACGCCAACGCCACGAGCCAATTGTTCTTCGTGATGCGCGGGGCGGGCGCGAGCCGGCTCGCCGACGGCACCGACATCGAGTGGAAGGCGGGGGACCTGTTCACGCTCCCGGCCCGGTCGCGGGCGACGCACGTGGCGACGGACGACGCGGGGCTGTACTGGGTGCACGACGAGCCCTTGCTGCGCTACCTCGGCGTCGAGGCCAGCCAGCGGCAGTTTGCCCCGACGCTCTACCGGCGCGAGGCGATCATGGAGGCGCTCGACGCCGTGATCCGCGATCCATCGAGCGCCGCCGCCAACCGGCTCAGCGTGCTCCTCGACAACCGGCTGTTTCCGCGGACGCTGACGATCACGCACGTCGTCTGGGCGATGTTCGGGCTGCTGCCGGTGGACGCGGTGCAGGCGCCGCACCGGCACCAGTCGGTGGCGGTCGATCTCGTCGTCGATGCCCGTCCCGGCTGTTACTCGATGGTGGGGCGGATGCTCGACAAGGATGGACGGATCAAGGACGGGCAGCGGTTCGACTGGAAGCCGCACTCGGTGTTCGTGACGCCGCCGGGGCTGTGGCACTCCCACCACAACGAGTCGGGGCATCCGGCCCACATCCTCCCCATCCAGGACGCCGGCCTGCACACCCACCTGCGAACGCTCGACATCCGCTTCGCCCGGGTCCTCACCGGCGGAGCCTGCGAAGTGGTGGAGTCGGCCGGCTGACGGCCCCCTGGAACAAACCCGGCCGTCCCGGCCTCATCACCAGAGCAGTATCTACGCTTCTGAAGCGACGCTGAATGTCCGTCGTGCCCGATTGCCGGGAAGCCCGAATCGTCGGATGAGGGCATACG
>JBKDUV010000359.1:0-5990 GCA_046339335.1 Planctomycetia bacterium
CGCGCGACCCCGGCCGCTGACCGGCGCCCGCCAGCAAGTGCGCCGACCCCCGCGGCCCCGGCCGCGGCGGGCACCTCGATCGACTCCATGCCCGCGGGCCGGCGCGATCTCGCGCCGGCCCGCGGTGTCGTTTGGGGCAGAGAGCGTATGATGTCGAGGATGGACGATTCCCGGAATGACATTCGGATGATCGACGTCGGCGGCAAGCCGGTGACGCTGCGGACTGCCCGGGCCTCGGCACGGCTGCGGGCGGCGGCGGAGAAGCTGCGCCGGATCCGCGCCGGCAGCCTGGAGAAGGGGGACGCCGTGGCGGTCGCCCGGCTGGCCGCGATCATGGCCGCCAAGCGGACGAGTGACTTCGTTCCGCTCTGCCACCCGCTTCCGCTCGACGCGGTCGAGGCAACGATCGTGATTGGAGCGGAGGCGGTCGTCGTGGAGACGGTCGTCCGGGCCAGCGGGCGGACGGGGGTGGAGATGGAGGCTCTCGTCGCCGCGGCCGCAGGAGCGCTCGCCATCTACGACATGTGCAAGGGAATCGACCCCGCCATGGCGGTCGAATGGGTGCGGCTCGAGGAGAAGACCGGAGGCACCCGCGGCGACTTTCGCCGCGCGTGATCGCGGGCGGGCCGGCTACTCCGGCACGCGGTTCGTCTCCGCGAGGATGGGCTCGAGTTCCTCGACGAAGTCGCGGACGTCCTTGAACTCGCGGTACACGCTGGCGAAGCGGACGAAGGCAACCTGGTCGAGGTCGCGAAGGAGTTCCATCAGTCGCTCGCCGATCACGCGGCTGGGCACCTCGGACTCGTATGACCCGTACAGTTCCGCCTCCAGTGAGGAGACGGCGACCTCAATGTCGTCCTCGGTCACCGGCCGCTTCCAGCAGGCCTTGGCGAGCCCGCGCTTGAGCTTGTCACGATCGAAGGGCTCGCGAACGCCTCCCTTCTTGACCACGGACAGGGTCTGACGCTCGAGCCGCTCGTAGGTGGTGAACCGCCGGCGGCAGGCGAGGCACTCGCGCCGGCGGCGAATCGATGCGCCGTCGTCGCCCGAGCGGGAATCGATTACGCGGTCGTTGTCGATCCGGCAGAAGGGGCAGCGCATGCGGTGGACTCCAGAAGTTGCGTCATGGTACCGGTGGGCCGCGCAAACCGACAACTCGGCGGCGTTCAGGGTGAGCCGTCGTCGTGCATTGACCCGTCCGCAGCGTCGCCCTCGACCTGGTCGGCGGGGGTGGCCGCCGGAACCGGTTCGCCCTCGCGGGCGGGGCGGACGATCTTCCAGTCGCGGCGCTGGCGGGAACTGGGGATCTTCATCGCTTTGCGGTACTTGGTCACGGTGCGGCGGGCGAGGGTGATGCCGCGCTTCGCGAGTTGCTCCACCAGGTCGTCGTCGCTGTATGGGGCATCCTTGGGTTCCGTCTGGACGATCTCCTGGAGCTTCAGCCGGACGGTGTCCCAGGCCACCTCCTCGCCATCGGCGCTCGTCGTTCCGCCGACGAAAAATCGTCGTAGCGGGTGCAGGCCACGCGGGGTCTGCAGCCACTTGTCGTCGACGGCCCGGCTCACCGTCGTGACGTGCATGCCGATCCGGTCGGCGATCTGCTGCATCTTCAGTGGCTCGAGTGCCTCGGGGCCGTCGATGAGGAACCTCGTCTGATGATCGACGATCGCCTGGGCCGTCTTCAGGAGCGTGCCGCGACGCTGTTCGATCGCCTCGATCAGCCACTGCGCGGCATTGATCTTCCGCTTGATGTAGTCCTTCGTCGCCGCCGGAGTCTCGGCGGAGGCGAGCATTTCCCGGTAGAGCGGGCTGATCCGCAGGTTGGGCAGGTCGATGTCCTCGAGCCGCACCTTCCAGCTGCCGTCCGGCATCTGATCGACGTAGACGTCGGGCTTCACGGGCGGGACGATCGGGGCGATGAACGCCGCGCCCGGCTTGGGCTGCAGATCGTGGAGACGGCGCCGGAGCGACTCGATCTGCTCGATCGTGAAGCCGGTCTTCTTCTCGATCAGCGGCAGCCGGTTGGCCGCCAGGTCCTCGAGGTGGTTGGCGACGAGCCGGCGGAGTTCCCGCCCCTGCGGCATGTCCGGACGGATCTGCAGCAGCAGGCACTCGCGCAGGTCGCGGCCGCCGACTCCGGGCGGATCCATGCTCTGGACGATGGCGAGCGCCCGTTCGAGCAGCGGGAGTTGCCCGGGAGGTCCCTCCGGATCGACGAGTTCCTCGAGCTGCATCGGCAGGTAGCCGTTGGCGTCGAGGTTGTAGATGATCCGGTCGGCCGCCTCGCGCTCGGCGGGCGTGAGGTCGTAGTTGGAGAGTTGATCGTGAAGGTGGTTGGAAAGCGTCTCCGGCCGATCCACCATGTTGGCCATGACGTCGAGGTAGCGGTCGCCGGCCTGCTCGATCTGGGAGGCCGATGGGCGGCTCCGGTCGTCGTCAGAATCGGGGTACTCCGCCGACCAGTCGTAGGAGCGTTCGAAGTCCGCCTGATTGGCATGCTCCTGGTCCACGATCAGCGGCCGCTCATCAGCGGCCCGCTCCGGGGGCGGTTCCGGGGCGTCGACGATCGTGGCAACGGGTTCGGCACCCCCTTCCTGTCCGGCCTCCTCGACCTCGAGCGTCTCGTTGTTCTGGATCTCCTGCTCGATCCGCTCCTCGAGGGCCATGACCGGGAGTTGGAGGATTTCCATCGACTGGATCATGCGGGGCGCAAGCACCTGCTTCTGCGCCATCCGCATTTCCTGGCCGAACGACATCCGCATGGCTCGCCTGCTCCCTGTGGGGGGCGGGTCTGAACGCCCCCGCCGGCCGTAAGGATACCGGTTTTGCCGATCCGCTGCGCCTCGGCACGATTCTTGCAGTAAAAACCGGCCGGAACGTGTTGTCGGCGCCGATCGCGGTTTTGAGGTGACAAGCCGCCGGGCTGGCCGCTGTCTCCGCAGCCGCTCTCCAGAGCAGGCTTCGCAGCCGCGAAAGTCAGTACTTCTGCCGCCCGGCGATCGCGTCGGCGAGCATGTCGCGGTTGGCCTGTTCCAGCGACGCGCCCACCGTCAGGCCGCGGGCCAGCCGTGTCAGTTGAACCGGCAGCCCCGTCAGCCGTTCCGCCACCACCAACGCCGTGCCGTCCCCCTCGACGTTCGGCGTCGTCCCCATGATCACCTCGTGAATGCCCCCGGCCCGCACGCGGGCGACGAGTTTATCGATCGTCAACGCCTCCGGGCCGACTCCCTCCAAGGGCGTGATCCGTCCCTGAAGCACGTGATACAGTCCGCGATAGTTGCCCGCCTGCTCGATCGCCAGCAGGTCACGCACCCGCTCGACGACGCAAAGCAGCGTCCGGTCTCGGCGCGGGTCGCGGCAGATGTCGCACTGGTCGGCCTCGGCGAGATTGAAGCACTCCCGGCACGGCCGGAGGTTGTCCTTGACGGCGCGAATCGCGTCGGCGAAGGCCACGGCATCGTCCCGGCTCATGCCGAGCACGTGGTGGGCCAACCGCTCGGCGGACTTGCGGCCGATTCCCGGCAGGTCGGCGAACCGGTCGATCAACGTCGCGATCGCCCCGCGGCCCTCACCCATCGAGCACCCTCCCGGCGTCATCGTCGTCGGCCAGGGACGCGTCAGGTTCGCCCTCGTCTGCCGCCAGCGTTCCCGTCGGCGCGGCGACAGGGCCCGGCGCCGCACCGGCCACGACATCCTCCGTACGCCGCGGCGGTTCGACGGAGCGGATCGCCGCATCGAACACGGTCCGCGCCCGGGCCACCAGCGGATGATCGGCCGCCGCCTTGAGCCGGGCCGATTGCGTGGCCGCCGACGACTGACGCGGAGGCGGCCCGGTCGACGCGGCTGAACCCGCTGCGGGTGGATCGATGGTGATCGAGAAGCCCAGCGGCCGCCCCGCCAGCGTTGACAGCGCGGCGGACAGCCCACGGCTCACCTCGGGCCTGCGCAGGAACGCTGCCGCAGTCGTGGCGTCGGCCGGAAGACTGACGACGAGCACGTCGTCCCGCCAGACGACGCTCCGCGCCGCGGCCGCAAAATCGACAGCCAGCCCGCCGACCGCGTCGCTCCCGCTGAGCCAGGCCGCCCGCGGGTCGGCTGGAAGCCGCGCTGCCGGCTTCTCGCTGGCCATACGGCCGTCGCAGGCATCGGTACGCGGCGTCGTCTGTTCAACGGTTGCGAGTGTCGCGGGCGGCGTCACGTCGGCGGTCGGTTTTTTTTCGCGCGGAGGCGGGCTGGTAGCAGCCCCGGGCGTCGATGCCGCCGGGACCGTGGGGGCCGCCACGGGCCGCGTTTCCGGTGATGTCGCCGGTTCCCGCGGCTGCACCGGGCCAGCCGCAGTCGCGCCGGCGGCGACTCGATCGACCGCCTCCGCCAGGCTTTCCAGATCCTCGAGCCGCGCCAGCCGCACGACCGCCATCTCGGCGAGCACGTGGGCGTGGCCACTCGACCGCATCCGTGCCAGCGACTGGTCGAGGATCTGGAGCATCGCCAGGATCGTGGCGGTGCCGAGCGTCGTGCCGATCGCCGTCGCGTCCAGGCCGGCACCGCCCCCTTGCAGAAACCGTTCCGGCCCGCAGCCGACGCTCGCCACCAGGCAGTCGCGGAGCAACGCCAGCACCTGCTCGAGCACGCCGCCCGGGTCGGCGCCCCCCTCGAGGGCCGCGTCGAGGGCGGCGATCGCGACCGCAGGCTCGCGGTTGGCGATCGCCGCCACGAGGCTTCCGATCCGTTCCTCGCGGCCCGTGCCGATCACGGCATGGACGTCGTCCACGCCGATCTGTCCGGCCGCGGAGCCGAGCAGTTGCTCGAGCAGCGACTGGCTGTCGCGCATGCTGCCGGCGGCCCGCCGGGCGATGAGGTTCAGCGCCTCGGCCGAGACTTCGGCCCCTTCCGTCTCGACGATCTGCGCCAGCCGCCGGGCGATTGCCGGCGCGTCGACCGTGACGAAGTCGAACCGCTGGCAGCGGGAGAGGATCGTGATCGGGAGCTTGTCCGGCTCCGTGGTGCAGAGCACGAACTTGACGTGGCCCGGCGGCTCTTCCAGCGTCTTGAGCAGCGCGTTGAAGGCCTCGCGCGTCAGCATGTGGACTTCGTCGATGATGTAGACCTTGTAGCGGCCCCGAGCCGGCCGCACCGCCACGTTCTGCCGCAGTTGCCGGATCTCGTCGATGCCGCGGTTGCTTGCGGCATCGATCTCGACGACGTCGACGTCCTGCCCGGCGGCGATCGCGGCGCAGGAGTCGCAGGCATTGCAGGGCTCAGCGGCCGGGCCCGCCGCGCATTGCAGCGCCTTGGCGAAGATCCGCGCCGCGCTCGTCTTTCCCACCCCGCGGGCGCCGGTGAACAGGTAGGCGTGGCCGATCCGGCCCGACGTGATCGCGCCGGAGAGGCCGCGGGCCACGTGCTCCTGGCCGACGAGGTCGGCAAACAGTTGCGGCCTGTATCGCCGGGCCACGACCTGGTAGCCGGCCGGCGCGGCGATTGGATCGAGCGTGGCCATGGAGCCTCTGGCGGGAACGCGACGGACGCGTTGGCCCGGCCGCCGATGAGAGGCCCACCGCACAAAGGGCGGACTGCTTATGGCTGCTGCGGTTAGGCCCTGACCAGGTTCACAGCGCCCCCTCGCAGGGGCCTCTCATCGGCGGCCGCGACCAACACCAGAGTTGTACGGATCACGACCGCCGCGGTCAAAGGCCGCGGCCAACCCGGGACCGGAACCCGATCGCGACCGGCCGCGGCTGGCGGCCGGCAGACCGTATGGCCGCTCCGCTGAATCCTTATACTGGCCGCCTGCCTGCGGGGCAACGTGCGTCACGTTCGGCTGTCGGAAACCTCGGAGCGGTGTCGAGCATGAAGATCGTCCGCCATGCCGCTGACGGCGGCATCCACCTCGCCCGCGAGCACGCCGCCCGGGTCGGCGCCCCCCTCGAGGGCCGCGTCGAGGGCGGCGATCGCGACCGCAGGCTCGCGGTTGGCGATCGCCGCCCTCG
>JBKDUV010000360.1:0-6951 GCA_046339335.1 Planctomycetia bacterium
AGGAAGGGGCGGCGATCGAGGATTTCCAAAAGCCCGACCGCGTCGTGGTCGGGGCCCGATCGGCGGAGGTCGCGGAGACGATGCGGACGCTCTATGCGCCGTTCCTGCGGACGGAGAACCCGTTCCTCGTCATGTCGCCGGAGAGCTCCGAGATGACGAAGTACGTGGCCAACGCCCTGCTCGCCACCACGATCAGCTTCATCAACGAGGTGGCGAACCTCTGCGAGCGGAAGGCGCCCGACATCGACGACGTGCGGCGCGGCATCGGCCACGACAGCCGCATCGGCTTCGCCTTCCTGTTTCCCGGTGCGGGCTACGGCGGCAGCTGCTTCCCCAAGGACGTGCAGGCGCTCGCGGCGATGGCCCGCGACCACGGCGTCGTGCCGCGGATCCTTGGCGCCGTGCACGAGACCAACCTGGCGCAGAAGCAGGTGCTTGGGGAGAAGATCGCGGCCCATTTCGGCGGCAACCTGCACGGCCGGCGGATCGCCGTCTGGGGGCTGGCCTTCAAGCCGCGGACAGACGACGTCCGTGACGCGCCGGCCATCGACCTGATCGAGAGGCTGCTCGCCGGCGGGGCGAAGGTCTGCGTCTACGATCCGGAGGCGATCGAGAACGTCCGGCGGATCTACGGTGACCGGCTGGCATACGCCGATAACTCGCTGGACGCACTCGACGGCGCGGACTGCCTGGCGATCGTCACCGAGTGGGGGGACTTCCGCCGCCCCGATTTCGACGCCATGGCCCGCCGGATGCGGTCGCGGACGATCTTCGACGGTCGGAACCTCTACGCGCCTGCGGAGATGCAACGCCGCGGGTTCGCCTACCACGCCATCGGCAAGGCGCCCGTTTGAGGACGGTGGCGGTTTGACAGGCCGTTTTGTGCAGGGTTCAATTGCCGCACACGCGGCTGATTTCCCCGGCCGCGCGGTCTGATTCCTCGTCTTCCCTTCGTTCCGTCCGGAGTCCACCGATCGTGAAACGTGCCCCCGCTCTCGTCGCTCTCGCCCTCGTCGCCTGCCTCGCAGGCTGCTCCGGCGCCCCGGTCGATCCTGCGGCGCCCCCCTCCGGGTTCGGCAACATGTTCTACGTGTTCTGGTGGCTCGTCGGCGTGGGGGGCTCGGCCCTGGCCCTGTTCCAAGCCTGGCAGTTCTTCAAGTGGATGGAGGCGCAGCCGGCGGGTACGCAGAAGATGATCGAGATCGCCGGCTACGTGCGGACCGGCGCCGACGCCTACCTCAAGCAGCAGTACAAGGTCGTCGGCTGGGCGTTTCTCGCCATCTGCGCGCTGCTCCTCTGGATGGCCGTCGGTCTCGGTGTGCAGAGCCTGTGGGTGCCGTTCGCCTTCCTCTCCGGGGGCTTTTTCTCCGGCCTCGCCGGCTGGTTCGGCATGAAGACGGCGACTCTGGCCAGCAACCGTACCGCGGCCGGCGCCGAGCGGTCGCTCAACGAAGGCCTGCAGATCGCATTCCGCTCCGGAGCGGTGATGGGCCTGACGGTCGTGGGCCTCGGCCTCCTCGACATCATGCTCTGGTTCTTCATCCTCTACTGGCTCGTGCCGATGCTCGGCTTTCAGCCGCTGTCGCTGGAGGAGATCACCGTCACCATGCTCTGCTTCGGGATGGGCGCGAGCACGCAGGCCCTGTTCGCCCGGGTCGGCGGCGGCATCTTCACCAAGGCGGCCGACGTCGGCGCCGATCTCGTGGGCAAGGTCGAGCACTCGATCCCCGAGGACGATCCCCGCAATCCCGCCACCATTGCCGACAATGTCGGCGACAACGTCGGCGACGTGGCCGGCATGGGGGCCGACCTGTACGAGAGCTACTGCGGCTCGATCCTCGCCACGGCGGCCCTCGGCGTCGCCGCCTTCAGCGGCGACGGCGCGAAGCAGCTCAACGCCGTCTTCCTGACGATGGCGATCGCCGCGGTCGGCACGCTCCTCTCGGTGTGGGGCATCTACCAGGTCCGCACCCAGGAGGATTCCTCCCAGAAGGCCCTGCTCGCGGCCCTCGCCAAGGGCATCAACTTCTCCACCATCGCCATCGTGGTCGCGACGTTCGCGATCACGTTCCTCCTCATGCGCGGCTTCTCGCACCTGGGGATCGCGGTCTCCGTCATCGTCGGCCTCGTAGCCGGCTGGCTGATCGGCAAGTGGACCGAATATGCGACGAGCAACGAGTACAAGCCGACCAAGGAACTCGCCGACCAGGCCCTGACCGGCCCGGCGACGATCATCATCGGCGGCGTCGCCGAGGGCATGCTCTCCACCTGGGCCCCGGTGCTGATCACCGGCGCTGCGACGCTCCTGGCGTTCGGCTTCGCCAACGGCTTCAACTTCAGCGATCCCAACAAGTTCGCCCTCGGCCTGTACGGCGTGGGCATCGCCGCCGTCGGCATGCTCTCCACGCTCGGCATCACGCTGGCCACCGACGCCTACGGCCCGATCGCCGACAACGCAGGCGGCAATGCCCAGATGGCCGGCCTGCCGGAGATGGTCCGCGAGCGGACCGACGCCCTCGATGCGCTCGGAAACACGACCGCCGCCACCGGCAAGGGCTTCGCGATCGGCTCGGCCGCGCTCACCGCGCTGGCCCTGCTCGCCGCCTACGTCGAGGAGGTGCGGATCGGGTTCGAACGCTGGGGCAACGCGGCGGTCGTGACCCGCGACGAGAAGCAGGAGGTGGCCGCGGGCGGCAAGAAACTGCAGCCCGGCGATTGGGTGAAGATGGCCGACCGGCTCGTGATCGCGGCGGGGGACAAGGCCGCGGCGAACCATGTCTACATGGTGCTCGATCCGGCGGTGCTCGAAGGCCGCAAGGGGAGGGACGGCAAGACCGTCCTCGAGCCGGCGGTCGCGGGTCTGGCCGGGGCCGTCCGCAACGCGGTGGTCTCGCCCGGCCCGGCGCCGGAACTGGTCGCCCAGCTCGTCAACGAGAACCGGATCGTGGACGTCAAGAAGGCAACCATGCAGGACTACATGCGGTTCTACGACGTCACGCTCATGAACCCCAAGGTGCTCGTGGGCATGTTCGTGGGGGCGATGAGCGTGTTCGTGTTCTGTGCCCTGACGATGAAGGCCGTGGGCCGGGCCGCCAAGGGGATGGTGGAGGAGGTCCGCCGCCAGTTCCGCGAGAAGCCGGGCATCATGCAGGGGACCGAACTGCCCGACTATGCGGCCCCCGTGGCGATCAGCACGAAGGCCGCACAGCGGGAGATGGTGCTGCCGTCGGTGCTGGCCCTCGCCGTGCCGGTACTGACGGGCCTCCTGCTCGGCGTCTCCGGCGTCCTCGGGCTGCTCGTCGGCGGCCTGACGACGGGCTTCTGCGTGGCGGTGTTCATGGCCAACGCCGGCGGCGCCTGGGACAACGCCAAGAAGCACATCGAGAGCGGCGTCCACGGCGGCAAGGGGAGCGACGCCCACAAGGCGGCTGTCGTCGGCGACACCGTCGGCGATCCCTTCAAGGACACGAGCGGTCCGAGCCTCAACATCCTCGTCAAGCTGATGAGCATGGTGAGCGTGGTGGTCGCCGGCCTGATCGTCCGCTACTCGCTCGAGGCCCTGGGCATCTTCTGACTTTACCGCTGTCGGGCCATCCCTGGCCCCGACAGCCTTGCCCCGGCGGTGGTGAAGCCGAGGTTCACCACGCCGGGGACGCCCGGCTTCCGGCCGGGCGAAGGTGCTATAACTTCGGCGCGGGTCGGGGTTGACCAGCCCCGTCGCCGGACGTTCGCGGATGCCTGACCAATCCGCTTGGGCGGATCGGTGCCCGGCATCCGCTCACTCGATGCCGACTGCGCTTGTCGTCACACGCCGACTCTCAGGGCATGGGCATCCCCTCCCAGTCAAACACAGGCCCCGGCGTGTCACCTCTTGCGTGTGTGTCCCCAACAGCCGTCACGTGCCCCCCTCGGGTGCCCGCCTGTGGACCAGTGAGGGGCTGCCCATCCCCGCGAGCCGGGCTGTGGGAGCGAGCGAAGCCATGGATGGCGAAGCGAAGCCGACATGCAGAGAGCCGAGGCCGGGAGGGCCGAGGCGAACGTCCGGCGCGAGGGTGTGGGCAGCCCCGAACAGCGGGTGTCGGTTCAGCACCGGCGCATGCTTTTCGACGCATCGAACGCAGGGGGCATCCATGAAGCCCGGCTTTGCATTCACGCTCCAGGCGACGGACGGCGACGCGCGGGCCGGCACGCTCGTCACGCCCCATGGCAGCGTGCCCACGCCGCTGTTCATGCCCGTCGCCACCGCGGCCACCGTCAAGGGGGTCGACATCGGCCGCGTCCGTGAGACCGGCGCCGGGATGCTCCTCGGCAACGCCTACCACCTTCACCTCCGTCCCGGGGAGGAGATCGTGGCAGCGGGCGGCGGCTTGGCGGGGTTCATGGGCTGGGACGGCCCCACGCTCACCGACTCCGGCGGCTTCCAGGTCTTCAGCCTCGCCAAGCAGGTGAAGGTCACCGAGGCGGGGGCGTTCTTCCGCTCCCACATCGACGGCAGCCCCGTCGAGTTCACCCCCGAGAACTCGATGCGCATCCAGGAGCGGATCGGCGCCGACGTCGCCATGCAACTCGACCACGTCGTCGCCCTCCCCAACGAGCCCGCCGTCGTGGCCGATGCGATGCGCCGCTCGCTCCGCTGGGCGGAGCGGTGCCGCGCGGCGCACACCCGGGCCGATCAGGCCCTGTTCGGCATCGTGCAGGGAGGCCTCGATCCGCACCTGCGGGCGGAAAGCGCCGCCGGCCTGCGGGCCCTCGACTTTCCCGGTTACGCCGTGGGCGGGCTCTCCGTGGGCGAGGGGCCGGAGGCGATGGACGCCGCCCTGCGGGCGACGCTGCCCCATCTTCCCGCCGACCGGCCGCGGTACCTGATGGGGGTCGGTCAGCCGCGGGACATCATCGAGGCGGTGGCGGCGGGCATCGACATGTTCGACTGCGTGCTGCCGACCCGCTGCGGCCGCAACTCGCTCGTCTATACGTTCGCCGGACAGGTGCGGTTGCGGAATGCCTGCCACATGCATGACGACCGGCCGCTGGAGGAGAGCTGTCCCTGTCCGGCCTGCCGCCACGGCCGCAGTTATCTCCATCACCTGTTTCGGGCCGACGAGATGCTCGGGCCGGTCCTGGCGTCGATACACAACATGACCTTCTATCAGCGACTCGTCGCCCGGTTGCGGATGGCGATCGTCGCCGGCCGGTTCGCGGCGCTGCGGCGTGACTTGTTGGCGACGCTCGCCACAACCACCGGATCGGTCGCCGATCCGGGTTCGTCGCCGGCATGAACCGGCATGGTTCCGGGGGTCGGCCTCGCCCGGCAGACGTCGGGCTTGCCGCTGGCGCACGCTGCCCACTACATTTGCGGGCTTGCGGATGGCCCCGATCCGCATGTCCGGTTTTACGACGGAAATCTCTCGCCGCCATGCCGCAGCCCCCGGTCATCCTGCCCCTGCTCGCGCAGGCCGCCGCCGATCCGGCTCCCGCTGCCGGTGGCGACGGATTTCTGCGCAACCTGATCAGCACGCTCCCCGTGGCCCTGATCACGCTGCTGGCCTACTTCCTCCTGTTCCGGCCCGAGCAGGAACGGCGCCGGAAGCAGCAGGAACTGTTCGCCGGGCTCAAGAAAAATGATCGCGTCGTGACCTCGTCGGGAATCTACGGAACGGTGGCCGCGGTCGATCGCGACGCCGACCGGGTGACCCTCAAGGTCGACGATGCGGGAAACGTGAAGATCGGCGTCACGCTCGCGAGCATCGCCCGGGTGCTCGGGGACGAAAAGCCTGAGCATCGCAACGGAAGAGAAGAGGCATGAACATCGCGGTCGTTGGTTCGCTCCTTTTTGCGCAGGCCGAGGTGGCGGCCGGCACGACGTCATCCACCGCCGTCGAGACGGCCTGGTGGCAGGATCCGTGGATACGGTGGGTGGCGCTGCTGCTGGCCGTCGTCGTGCCGACCATCCTTTCCCGGCTCCTCGGGCGGCGGCTCCGGGCAGCCGACATGTGGGGCCGGCTGGCGACCGTGCTGGCGGCGTCCGCAGTCGGCGCTGTGCTCTGCTGGTTCGGCTGGCCGCCCCGGCTGGGGATCGACCTCAAGGGAGGCGTGATCCTGGTCTATGAAATCGACCAGTCCCGGCAGGCGGCGGGCGTCAAAGACGACGCCATCGCACGGCTGGAAAGCCTGCTGGCCTCACCCGAGGGGGCCAGGGGAAGCGTCGTGTCCGACAAGGGCAACAGGCTGACCGTCCGGCTCGAAGGCAGCGCCGCGGCACAGGATGCGTTCGTGGCGGCGGTGAAGAAACTCGACATCAACGGTGCGATGCTCCGCCTCGCCGGCCGGTCCCAGCAGGGAGACGTCAGCGAAGTCCGCTACGAACTGGCCGCCCCCGCGATGCAGGTCAACATGGACAAGCTCGTCGCCGCCGTCAGCCGCCGGGTGAACCCCGGTGGCCAGAAGGAGGTGACCGTCCGCCAGTTCGGCCTCGACCAGATCGAAGTGATCGTCCCGGACGTCGATCCCGCCGAGGTGGAGCTGATCAAGACGAAGGTCTCGAGCGCCGGCGTGCTCGAATTCCGGATCACCGCCGATCCCCAGGATCGGCGGCATGCTCGGGCGATCGAACTCGGCAGCCGGACCGCCGGCACCACGGTCATCGACGATGGCCGGTCCATCGCCCGCTGGGTGCAGATCGACAGCGGCAAGATCGACGCTGCCGAGCAGTCCCGGCTCGTGACCCGGACAACGCCCGACCAGCGGACGGAGGCACTCGTCATCCTTGACGATATGAACGTCACGGGGGGCTACCTGACGCGGGCCGCGTCCAGTTTCGACCCCGGCACCACGCGGCCGTGCGTCGATTTCGCTTTCAATCCCGCCGGCGCCGCCCTGTTCCAGGTGCTCACCGGCCAAAATCTGCCCAATCCGGCCAACAGGCTGCACAGCAACCTCGGCATCCTCCTCGAC
>JBKDUV010000361.1:0-12991 GCA_046339335.1 Planctomycetia bacterium
GTGCCGGCCTCGCCGGCCGCGGCGCTCTCGCCGCGGAATCCCGTCCGCGCGGTCAACCGCGCGGGGATCAACTCAGGCGCGATGCAGTGGGAACGGGCCCCGCCGGAGGGCCGGCGAGCCTGGCCGGGTTCCAACGCCAGCGGCCGTGCAGTCCCGCGGTCGTCCGGCGCGTGGGTCGGCGGCGTCATCGGCGGCGGCAGCGGGGCGGGCACGATCATCGAGGCCGGTGGGTCACGGTCGGTGCCGCGATCGAGCCCCAGGGTCTTCCGACGCTGGCGGCGCTGATCATGCCGGCTCGGACAGCGGAAACACCGCTTCCGGGACGTGTACCGCGCCGCCGGGATCGAGCCGGCTGGCATAGAGCTCGAACCGGTCGATGGGAATTCCCGGCATGGCGACCGGCACCCGCGGCCCGAGCCTGGGGAGCGTGACGTGCGGCGTGAACAGCCGCCGCCCTGCGGGGTCAGGCCCGGTCATCGGTGGCCGGCGGCCGGCCCGCCGGAGAGCCGGCGCCAGCCGGCTTGTGCTGCCACGGCCACGAGTCCGACGGCCACGCCCACAGCGAGATCGACGATCCGGGCGGCCGCCGCCTGCCACCACCATCCGGCGTGTGCCGCCTGCTCGGGCCCCGCGTGCCCGCCCTGATCGACGACGAGGCCGTGCAGCCAGGGGATGGCGTGGGTCACGATCCCGCCCCCGACGAGGAACATCGCCACCGTACCGGCGATCGACAGGAGCCGCATCAGGAGCGGTGCCACGGCGAGCAGCAGCTGGCCGCAGGCCCGGCGCAGGTCCGGCCCCCAGCCCTGGCCGTGTGATCGGGCGAGCAGCGCGGCGAGGTCGTCGAGTTTGATGATCGCGGCCACGAGCCCGTACACGCCGATGGTCATGCCGGCGGCGATCGCGGTCAGCACGCCCAGCTGCACGACGAGCGAGCGGCCGGCCACCACGCCCAGCGCGATCACCATGATCTCCGCCGAGAGGATGAAGTCGGTCCGTATCGCTCCGCCGATCCGCGCCCGCTCATCGGCCGGACAGGCGGCCGCGGTCTGTTTTCCGAGGCCCGCCCGCCCCGGCGCGGAGCCGTCGCCGTGCCGGCCCGCTGGCCGTTGGAAGGCGTGGAGGATTTTCTCGATTCCCTCGTAGCAGAGAAACATGCCTCCGGCGACGAGCAGCGGCGTGATCGCCCACGGGGCGAGCAGGCTGATGGCGATGGCGGCGGGAACGAGGAGCAGTTTGTTGCGGGCCGACCCCGCCGCCACCGCCGCGACGACGGGCAGTTCGCGGTCTGCCTGCACGCCGGTGATTCGTTCCGCGTTGACGGCGAGGTCGTCGCCGACCACGCCGGCGGTCTTGGTCGCGGCCACCTTCGTCATGGTGGCGACGTCGTCGAGGATCGACGCCAGATCGTCGAGAAGGATCAGGAGGCTGCCGGCCATGCTTGCATGCTCTTTCGGACAGTGATCGGAATGAAGGGCCGCCATTGCCGCGGGCGCCGGGGAGCGGCCGCGGCGTTTCGCCATTCCACCGCGCGATTCGATCCGTCAGCCGGCCGCATGCCGCTGGAGCAGTTCCAGGGGAACGATCTCCAGCGTCTTCTCGTGCGTCGCCTGCAGCACCACCGGTGGCGCCCGCCCGGCCTTGGACGCCTCCAGCCAACGACCGGCACACAGGCAACAGCGGTCGCCCGCCACGAGCCCGGGGAATCCCCACTGTGGCTGCGGCGTCACGAGGTCGTTCCCCGCCTCCACGGTGAACTCGAGAAAATCGCCGGTCATCAGGGCGCAGACGGTATGCACGCCGGCATCGTCGGGGCCGGTGTGGCAGCAACCGTCACGAAAAAAGCCGGTCAGTGGCTGTCGGGAACAGGCGATCAGTTCTCCGCCGAGCACGTTGCGGTCAGGTGAGCGGCGCGACGTTCCTCCCGGTCGGTCAAAGGCGATCATGGCCGCGGCTCCCGCTCGGTACCCGATCCGCACGCCCAGGCGGTGCGGAACGCTTCGGCATCATGGGCTGCGCGGAGGAAACGGGCAACCGCTTCGATTCCGGCGGCCGGCGCGGCGCAGCCGCGGGCCGAGGCGGGGAATTTTCCGGACGAACCCCACATTCCCAGCGGCAACAGGACACAAGCAGAATCGAAACAATAATAGAAAGGTTTGGCGAGGGAGATCGTGGCTTCTGGACCACGTTCCGTCCGCGTCCTTGCGCGGTCGCCTTCGCCGATGCCAAGTTTCGCCGGCCTTGGGCTCGCGGTTCGTCCGCAGGTCGAGGGCGGACACCCCAGAGGAGAACCTTCAGATGGCATCCGGCCGCTCACGCCCCATCGGCTCCGGCGGCCTGGTCGCCGCCATCCGCGGGTGGACCGTGTCGCTCATCACGGTGGCGGGCCTGGCTGCGGTCGGCTGGCTCGGCCATTCGACCCACTGGACGTTCGGTCTCGACGGGCACGGTCACGACGATCACGCCACGCCGGGCACGGCCGCTGGGCACGAGCACGCGGCAGCGGAACGGCCCCAGCCCCCTCCGTCTCCCGCCCAGCCCGCCGCCGCCCCGGCGGATGCGATCATTCGCTTCGCCTCCGCGGCCGCGGTCGAGCAGTCGGGCATCGAGGTGGTTGCGGTCGAGGAACGGCTGATGGTCAGTGAACTCACGGTCAACGGCGTGGTCCGCTACGACGAACGCCGCGTGGCGCAGCTCTCTTCGCGGGTGCCGGGCAGCGTCTGGCGGGTCGAGAAGCATCTCGGCGACATCGTCCGCCGCGGCGACGTGCTGGTGATCGTCGAGAGCAGCGAAGTCGGCAGGCTGAAGGCGGAATTTCTCAACGCCCTGGTCGCCTTCGAGAAGCAGCGGGAGCAGCTGGCGATCCTCGAGGAGGTGAAGGGAGCCGTGCTCGGCCGCCAGATCCGCGAGACGAAGTCGGCGGTTCGCGAGGCCCGGATTCATCTGACCAACGCCGAGCAGTCGCTCGTCAATCTCGGCTTCGAACTGTCGGCGGCGGACTTCGAGACGCTCGATGACGAGCAGCGGGCCTCCCGCATCCGCACGCTCGGCCTCGGGCCCGACGTCCTCGCCGCCGCCGATCCGGCCCGGATCACCTCCAACCTCCTGCCGTTGCGGGCTCCGTTCGACGGCACGATCATCGGCCGCGAGGCGGCGCTGGGCGAGATCGTGGAGGCGAGCCGGCCGATCTTCGAGGTTGCCGACGTGTCGAACATGTGGGTGCTGCTCTCGGTCAGCAAGGAGGATGCCGGGAAGGTGGCCATCGGGCAGCCGGTGCGGTTTCGGCCCGACGGAGCGACAGACGAGGTTCAGAGCCGGATCTCCTGGATCAGCACGGAAGTGAACGACGCGACGCGGACGCTCGAGGTCCGGGCCGAGGTCGCGGCGGGTGCCGGCGTGCCGCTGCGGGCGAACACGTTCGGCAGCGGTCGGATCGAGGTGGCGCGGCTCGGCAATGCCGTGGTGGTGCCGCGGCAGAGCGTGCAGTGGGACGGCACCCAGTGGGTGATTTTCGAGCCGGCGGGGGACGCTGCGTTCCGGCTGCGTCCGGTGAGGCCCGGGCTGCAGGAAGGGGACGTGGTTCAGGTGGCCGGCGAAGACTTCGCCGCCAGTCCGCCGACCCGCGTCGTCGCCGCGGGCAGCCACGTGCTCAAGAGCCGGATTCTTCTTGACCGCATGGAGTCGGGCGAACTGTAGCCTGCATATTCATGCTCGAGCGGATCATCGCCTGGTCGTTGTCACACCGCATCGCGGTGCTCGCTGGAGCGGCCGTGGTCTGCCTGGCCGGCTATTTCGCCGTCGGCCGGCTCGTGATCGACGCATTTCCCGACACGACGCCGGTCCAGGTCCAGATCAATACCGTCGCCCCCGGCATGGTCGCCGAGGAGGTGGAGCGGCAGATCACGTTCCCCGTCGAGTTGGCGATGGGAGGCATGCCGGGCCTGGAGGAGATTCGCAGTGCCAGCATGTTCGGCCTCTCCGTCGTGATCGTCACGTTTCGCGACGGCACCAACATCTACTTTGCCAGGCAGTTGATCAACGAGCGTCTCGGCTCGGTGGCCGTGCCGCCGGGCACCGAGCGGCCGGAGATGGGTCCCGTCTCCACCGGACTCGGCGAGGTCTTCCACTATTTGCTCGTGCCCAAGGGGATGAGCCTCACCGACGTCAAGACGCTCCAGGAGTGGACGCTCAAGCCGGCACTCAAGAGCGTGCAGGGGACGGCCGAGGTCAACGCCTGGGGCGGCCTCAACAAGCAGTACCAGGTCCGCGTCGATCCCGCCCGGCTGCGAAAGTACGACCTGTCGTTCGACCAGATCGTGCAGGCGGTGCCGATCAACAACTTCAACGTCGGCGGGGGCTCGATCGCCCGGTCCGGAGACAGCGTGCTCGTCTACGGAGTGGGCCGCACCGTCGACATCGACCAGATCGGCCGGATCGTGATCGCCTCACGGGACGGCGTGCCGATCCGGATCCGCGACGTCGGTGAGGTCGTGATCGGCCACGAGATCCGCAAGGGGGCGGTGACCTATGGCGGCGAGGGGGAAGTGGTCCTCGGCCTCGGCTTCATGCTCATGGGGGAGAACAGCTACAGCGTCACTTCCCGGCTTCGCGAGCGGTTCGAGACGTTGCAGAAGACGCTGCCCGCGGGGGTCGAGCCGCGGGTCGTCTACGACCGCACGCAGCTCGTCGACCGGGTGATCGCCACCGTCCGGCAGAACCTGCTGGAGGGGGCGTTCCTCGTGGTGGTGATCCTGTACGTCATGCTTGGCAACCTCCGGGCCGGCCTCGTGGCGGCGACGGCCATCCCGTTGTCGATGATGTTCGGCTTCATCGGGATGTGGCAGGTGGGCATCGCCGCCAGCCTGCTTTCCCTCGGTGCCATCGACTTCGGCATCGTCGTCGACTCGTCGGTGGTCGTCATCGAGAGCATCCTGGAGAAGATCGGCCACCATCCGGGGGCCACCGGGGCCGCGCGGCTCAAGCTCGTCCTCGAGGCGACCAACGCCGTGAAGAAGCCGGCCTGCTTCGGCCAGCTGATCATCATGATCGTCTACATCCCGATCCTCACGCTCGAGGGGGTCGAGGGGAAGATGTTCCGGCCGATGGCCCTGACGGTGATCTTCATCCTCATCGGCTCGCTGATCCTCTCGCTGACCGTGGTCCCGGTGCTGTCGAGCTTCTTCCTGCCGCGCCGGATGGACTCGCACGACGTGCTCCTCGTCCGCTGGGCACGGGCCCTCTATCGGCCCCTGCTGCGAGGCTGCCTCGCCGCCCGGGTGCCCGTCACGCTGGCCGCGATCGCGATCCTCGCGTTCACGCTCTACAAGGCGAGCGGCCTGGGGACCGAGTTCGTCCCCAAGCTCTCCGAGGGGGACATCGTGCTGGGGATCATCCGCGCCCCGGGCACGAGCCTGGAGGAGTCGTGTCGGATGAACACGCGAATCGAGAAGATCCTGCTCGAGGAGTTTCCCGCGGAGGTGGCCCACGTCTGGAGCCGCACCGGCACGCCGGAGGTGGCGACCGATGCCGGGGCGATCGAGGCCACCGACATGTTCATCGCGCTCAAGCCCCGGGACCAATGGATGCGGGCCCGCACCCAGGCGGCGCTCGTGGAGGTGATGAGCAAGACGGTGGAGGGGATCCAGGGGCATATCATCTGGTTCACGCAGCCCATCGAACAGCGGATCAACGAGATGGTCTCGGGTGTCCGCGCCGACATCGCCGTCAAGGTGTTCGGTGACGATCTCGACGCACTCGTCCGCAAGGCCAACGAGGTGGCGGCGACGCTCCGCGAGGTGCCGGGGGCGGCCGATGTCGCCGTCGAGCAGGTGGCCGGGCAGCCGATCCTGCGGATCGCCGTCCGTCAGGACGAGATCGCCCGCTACGGCATCTCCGCCCAGGCGGTGCTCGACGTCGTGGAGAGCGTCGGGGGCAAGGCGGTCGGCGAGATCGTCGAAGGGCAGGTCCGGTTTCCGATCGTGGTCCGCCTGCCGGACGACGTCCGCAGCAGCCCCGAAGCGCTGGGGAACATCCCCGTTCGCGGACCGGCCGGTGAAAGCGTGCCCCTGCAGCGGATCGCCGACATCCGCACGATCTCCGGTCCCAAGTTCGTGACCCGCGAGTGGAGCAAGCGCCGCGTGGTGGTGCAGTGCAACGTCCGCGGCCGCGACGTGGGTGGCTTCGTGGCCGACGCCCAGGGGCGGATCACGAAGAACGTGGAACTGCCCGAGGGCCGGTTCAGCCTCGAGTGGGGGGGGCAGTTCGAGAACATGCAGCGAGCCCAGAAGCGGCTGATGATCGTCGTGCCGCTGGCGCTGCTCCTCATCGTGGCCCTGCTCTACCTCACCTACCGAAACGTGGCCGACACCCTGCTGCTCTTCGTCAGCGTCCCCTTCGCCTGCGTCGGCGGCATTTGGGCGTTGGCCTTCCGCGAGATGCCGCTTTCGATCTCGGCCGCGGTCGGTTTCATCACGCTGTCCGGCGTCTCCGTGCTCAACGGCATGGTGCTGGCCAGCGCCCTTCGGGAGCGGCTGGCCCGGGGGAGCGCCCGTGACGTGGCTCTCGAGGAGACCGCGGCGAACGCCCTGCGGACGATCATCATGACGGCGTTGGTGGCGAGCCTGGGCTTCATTCCCATGGCGGTCAGCGAGGGGACGGGGGCCGAGGTGCAGCGGCCGTTGGCCACGGTGGTGATCGGCGGCGTGATCACGAGCACGCTGTTCACGCTCTTCGTGCTCCCTGCGCTCTACCGGCTGGTGCTCGGCGTGCAGCCCGCGCCGCTTGCGGCCCGTGACCGCTGATCCGGGCCACCGACCAGACCGTGCCGATCGGTGAGCCGGCCATCGGGAGACCGGAAGAAATGAATGACCCGCTTGACGGCGGCAGGCCAGCCGGTGGTTTGTGGAGACGCGCCGATTGAACCGGGCGACACGAGGCGACCGCGGGCGGGCCTCGTCGATGCAGATCAGTCTTCGTCTTCGTCCTCTTCCTCTTCGTCCTCCCAATCGTCGTCGTCGTCTTCCCAGTCCTCGTCGTCCTCGTCCTCTTCGTCCTCGTCTCCCTCTTCTTCCTCGTCCTCGTCCTCATCCTCGTCGTCGACCTCTTCCCAGTCCTCGTCTTCGACGTCCTCCTCGTCCTCGTCTTCGTCGTCGAATTCCTCTTCCTCTTCTTCGTCCTCGTCCTCCTCGTCGTCGTCGTCGAATTCGTCGTCGTCCTCATCCTCGTCGCCCTCACCGCGGGCGACGGGATCCTCGCGGTGGCCTGGCCTGCCGAGTTCGGCCGCGAACAGATCCTCGGCGGCCAGGAGTTCGGGCAGTTCACTCCACGAGAACACATCGGCGGTCATCACGTCGTCATGTCCTCGTCCACTCGCAACGATCGTCACGGCGAAAACCTCCAGGGAAACGGCCAAACCTCGATCAACACGCCAGACTCTGTACCCGATCGGGGGATCATCGTCCAATCGGCCACGGGAAAAAAACTTTTCACCCCGCCGGGGCCGAAACCCATGTCCGACGGCGGAGACGAGGGGAAGTGTGGCGGCCGGCGGCCCGTCTTGCAAGTAAGCGGCACGGGTTTTTGCGTCCGGTCAACCGCGGGCCCCCTTAGCCCTCCGGGTGAACCGGCCCCGCGGTCGGCCGTCCGGCGGTTTCCGGCAGCGGGTCGACGGGGGGCAGATCCTCGAGGCTGGCGAGGCCGAACGCGGCCAAAAACCGCCGCGTCGTGACGTAGACATTCGGGCGGCCCAGATCCTCGGCTCGACCGCCGATGGCCACGTAGTCGCGGTCGAGGAGTTGGCGGAGCATCTCGTCGCTGCCCACGCCGCGGATCGCCTCGATGTCGGCCTTCGTCACAGGCTGTCGGTAGGCGACGATCGCGAGGGTCTCGAGTGCCGACAGCGACAGGCGGCCGCTGGTCGTCGGCTCGAGGAGCCGGCGGATCCAGGGGCCGAACGGTGCCCTGGTCAGGAGTTGGAATCCGCCGGCGATCTGCTCGACCCGCACCGGCGATCCGGCCGCCTCCTGCAAGCGACGCAGTTCCCGGATCAGCGTCCGGGCCCGGGTGCCGTCACTGAGTCCCGCGAGTTTGGCCAGGCGGCGGGTCGAGAGCGGTTCGCGGGCCAGGAACAGAGCCGCCTCGAGGCGGGCGAGTTCGTCTGAGCGGACGTGCAGGCCCGGAGCGAGTCGCTCACCCCGAGTCGGATCGGACGGGGTCGCAGCCGGCAATCGCCGGCGCCGGCATGTCGACACGCCGTACCGCTCGATGGCCGCGTATGGGTGACGCGATCCCGGTACGCCCGCCATGCAGGCTGCCAGGCTGCGGGACGTGGTAGGGCGTCGCTGCATGGGGGCATCCTGACGCGGCGACGAATCACCGCATCGCGGTCCGCTGCCGCCAGGCGGCCACGTCGTCCGCGAGTGCCTGCAGCGCGGCGGCCGCGTCGGCAGCCTCGGCCTGGAAAAGGCGATGCAACTGCCCCGACACGTCGACGGCGACCCGACACGAGCCGAGAACCAGGCCACCCGCGGCCGGCGCCGGCTGGCACTCGATTCCCTTCGCCCCGAGCGACAGGAGCCGGTCGTGAGCCGCCCGCACGGCTGCGTCGGCAGCGCCGGCAGGCGGAGGGGGAGAAACCGCAGGCTGGACCGTGGTGCCGCGTTCGCCGGCGTCGGTCGCCGTGGCAGCCTGGCTGGTCGCGATTTGGGAACCGCCGCTGGACCGGCCGTCGGCCGGAACCGCCGCGTTCGGCCCGGCAGCAGCCCCAGCAGTCGGCCAACGCACGTCCGGCAGGTGATGCGAAAACATCGCCAGCCCCGGGACGATCACCATGCAGCAGACGAGGATGAACGACCGCAGTTTCATGGGGGCAGAGGGTAGCCGGTGCCGTGGGCTCGAGCAACGCGAAAAACGGCCCCTTCCGCCCGGCGGCCCTATGGCGAATTCGCCCCCTTGACCACGATTCTGCGGGGGAGCGGCCCGCCGTGCGGTGTCGCCGGATCGAAATGGGGCACCCCGGCGGCATATTCGATCTCGCGCAATTTCCGCTGCTCGGAAACCGCGTCACGAATCAATTTCAGCACGAAGAGCGGCCGCAATTTTTCCGTCAGGGCGGCGGCCGACTCGCGGCCGGGCTGGACCTCGGTCACGGTGACGAGATGAACCCCGAACGGAGTCGCGAACGGTCGTGAGACCTCCCCCTTGGCGAGTGTGAACACCTGCCGTGCGAACTCCTCGTGGGCGGCGCTGTGTCGGGGCAGGAACCCGACGTCACCGCCGTTGCGCCGGCTCGGGGCGGCCGAGTATTTCTCCGTCGCCATCGCGAACGAGACGTCGCCGGCGAGGATCTCGCGCCGGATGCGGTCGGCCCGTTCGATGCACGATGCGATCGCCTCGTCTCCCCTGCCGACGTCGGGCCGCAGCAGCACGTGGCTGGCCCGCAGCAGCGTGCCGTCGTGCTCACGCCGCGTCGCCTCGACGAAGGCCGCCAACGCCGCGGTCGTGGCCCGCGGCTCGACCAGTTTCTTCGCCGCGACCTCCAGTTGCAGCGTCTTGCGAAACTCGGCCTCGGTGCGGCCGGTGCGGGCGAGGAAGTCGGCGAATTGCTGGCCCTGCGCGGCGACCTGGTTCTGGGCCTGCAGCAGGGCCGTGTCGATGTCGGCAGGGACGACGGTGATGCCGGCCTTGGCGATCGCGAACTCGAGAAGCTTGTCCTCCACAAGCCGCTCGAGCACCGCGGCCCGCGCCTGTAGGGCCCGTTCGGGGCTCGCGAGGACGTCGATCCTGGCGGCCCGCAGCGCCGCCTCCACGTCGCGGCGGACGATCGGCGCGCCGTCGACCGTGGCGACGATCGCCGCCCCGTCATCCTCGAGGCCGGGCGCCGGGGCCGAGACCGTCGCGATCGCAGCCATCAGCGGGACGACTGTGAGCATGCAAAGACGACGACGCATCGGATTTCCAGGCGGGATGCCGTCCGCGGCCGGCCCGTTGCCGGCCGCTGTTCCTTCCGACACCGATCGTACACGATCAGGCTCCGTTCGGGCGCTGGGCTCGGGTACACGCGGACGGGTCGTCCGTGCCCGCCGGTGCCGGCCGTGGTGCGGCGGACAGACCGGCGGTTTCGCTTCCCGTCGCACCTTCCCCCTGCCGCCGTGTCGAAGATCGCCATCAGCATGTGCGGGGAGTACCGCGGCCATGCCACTCGGATCGGGCACGGCGGGGAGCCCCGGCCGGCGATCCCGGCAGTCCTCACGACAACGCCCGCACGATCGCCGGGATGATCGCCCGCAGGGCGCGGCCGCGATGGCTGATCACCGACTTCACCGCGGCGGGAATCTCGCCGAAGGTGCGATGGTATTCGGGCACGATGAACAGCGGGTCGTAGCCGAAGCCACCGGCACCCCGCGGCGCCGGTGCGATCATGCCACCGCAGGTGCCCTGAGCGATCGCCACGATCGTGCCGGCGGGATCGGACAGGGCCGCATGACAGGCATAGTGGGCGGCGCGGTCGCGGCCGCGGTGGCCGGCGAGGCGTTCGAGCAGCAGGGCGTTGTTGCGGTCGTCGACCGTGGCGGTCGATCCGGCTGGGAGCGGGCCGGAGAAGCGGGCGGAACGAACGCCGGGGGCGCCGTCGAGCGCGGGAACGACGAGGCCGCTGTCTTCGGCCAGCACCCATGCTCCGAGGGCCCGGGCCTGGGCGACGGCCTTGAGCGCGGCGTTGTCCGCGAACGTCTCCCCGGTCTCCTCGACCTCCACCGCGGGCAGGCCGGCCAGCGAGCGGCACTCGATCCCCAACGGCGCGAGCAGGGCGACCAACTCGCGGAGCTTGCCGGGGGTGGTGGTGCCGAGGACGAGGCTGGAGGAGGGCCGCGACATGTCCGCCGGGCTCACTTGCGGCGCCGCGTCGGCACCCGCGGCACGTCGACAGGCTTCGGATCGACGTCGAGGAGGATGCCGTCGATGATCGGCGGCTGCAGTTGCACGCCCTCGGTCCCGTCGGGCAGGGGAATCCTGACCGGCCGCGGCCCGAGCGAGGTCAGGATGCGGGCGATCTCGGGGTTCACGACGGTCGTTCCATCCGGCTGCTGCACGGCGAGCTGGGAGATGCTGCCGACGCAGACGATGCTCGAATCGCGATCGTGAAACTCCCAGGCCTCGATTCCCTGCCGGCGAAGCGCCTCGCAGAGCCGGTGGCTCTTGTCGAAGGCCTCGACCAGGCTTTGGTCGCGATCCGACTTGGGCCGCACCGAGGCGTTCAGCCAGCCGAGGCTGCGCATCGCCCCGCTGAGCTCCTCGACGTTCACCGTCCGGCCGGAGTCGAGCTGGCCGGCGGCCGCGGCCCGGCCGATGACCGACGAGCCGGTGAACGTGGCGACGCGGACGCTGTAGCGGGCCGGGCAGTCGAGCAGGCTGTGGGTCACGTCGGCGTTCATGCGAAGCACGAAGTCGTCCACTTCATGGCGCCGAAAGTACTCCTCCTTGAGGAGCGGGTTGCGGATCATCATCGCCGCCCGGAGCGGTCCGCGTGCGGCCGTGGCGTTCGTTGCGAGCCGCGGGTTGACGCTGAGAAACTCCGACACCAAGCCCGACTTCGCCCCCTTGCCGCCGAGCGACTCGGGCTGCAGCGTCTTGATCCGCTGGAGCATCTTCTGCGCCCGGTCTTCCTCGGGGGAGGCGAAGTCGCCGACCAGAACCGCGATCTCGACGACCTGTTCCGCATGCTGGTGCCGCATCTTCTTCGGCGTGCCGTCGCGGTTGAAGCCGACGCCCTGCTGCTTGCCGGTGTAGTCGAACTCCTTCTCGTGCGTGTAGGCGGGGAGCTTGTTGGTGCGCCGCAGTTCCTGCACCAATCGCCGGGCGTCCTCGCGGGCGGCGGCACCGCGAAAGGTCGCCGCCAGCACGAGCCAGGGTCCGTCCTTTTCCGCCAGCGGGTACATCGCCTTGGCGTCGGCGTCCGCCGGGGCGAACCAGGAGGCGGGGAGCCAGCCGCTCTGCTGGGCTCGCGCCGGGCCTGCCGCTCCGGTCAGTGCCAGCGCGGCGACCAGCGGCAGGCGGAGGGAAGTTCGGAACGGTGACATGACGGGGCCGGCTCCTTCGAGGTCCGACGATTGCGGCACTGCTCAGGGGGGAGGGACAGTAGCAGTCGGACTGCAACGCGACCAGAGGGAATCGATCTGGCAAAAGCCCGGGCCGAGCGGGCCGCCGCCGGCCCGGTCGCCATTCGCGGCCAGCGGCGCACGCCCTTGCATGCTCCCCCCCTCCGGCCGACAATCTCGTTCCCTTCCCGGCTGCCCGCCGTTTTTCCGGAGAACCTCGCGCATGGACCAGAATCCTTATCTCTCCCCCTCCGCTTCCGCTGCCGCGCCGCCCGCCACGCCCAAGGCGCACCCGGCGTCACTGACGGTCTTCGGAATTCTCAACATCATCTTCGGCATCCTCGGCATCTGCGTCACTGCCGGCGGCGTGGTGCCGTTCGTCATGGAGCTGCCCAGCGATCCGGCGGTTCCCAATCCGATGCTTGACCTGATCAAGTCCAACGCCGGCTACCGGACGTTTCTCATCGTGTCGCTGGCGCTCGGCGGCATCGTCGCTGTGACGGTGATCGTCGGTGGCATCGGCCTGCTCCTCGCCAAGGCCTGGGGCAGAACCCTGTCGATCGTCTACGGCTGGTACTCGATCGTGGCCGCGATCGTGGGCATGGGGGTGAACTTCTACTTGATGCAACCGCTGCTGGCGAAGATGCAGGATGCCGGCGGGCCGGGCCAGCTCGCTGTCACCGCGGGGCTCGTCGGCGGACTCATCGGCGCCGGTCTCGGCATGATCTACCCGGTCCTGCTCCTGGTATTCATGAACCGACCGGCGATCCGCGACGCGGTCGGGTCGTCCCGCGGTCTGTGAAGGGGTCCCGGCCTCAACGGCCGGTGAGCGACGACACGATGGCCGAGCCACTCGACCCGCCGCCGGCACCCGACGATGCGAATCCCTTCGCGGCGCC
>JBKDUV010000362.1:0-7755 GCA_046339335.1 Planctomycetia bacterium
TCGACGACGTCGGCCTCGGCGGCGACTCGGTCTGGACGCTGATCCGCCGCCCCGGCGTGCACGCGGCATGACGCCGCCGGGGGGACCGGTCTCCCGTGGGCGTCAGGGGGCCCAGGAGATCGGCCCCTCGAGGCCCCGCACGAAGGCCGCGAGCAGGTCGGCGGTGCGGTCGGCGTCGTCGAGCGAGATCGTCTCGACGGCCGAGTGCATGTAGCGGTTGGGCACGCTCACCAGCCCCGTGGCCACGCCGCTGCGCGTCGTCTGGAGCACGTTGGCATCGGTTGGGGTCGCGCGGCCGCTGGCGGCCAGTTGGAGCGGGATGTCGTGGGCCTTTCCGGCGGCGAGCAGGCGATCCACGACGTGCGGATTCATGTTCGGCCCGCGGAACACGACCGGCCTTCGATCTGCTCATTCCGCCCGTGGCCGCAAACTGCCCGAGTTCAGCGGCGGTCAGTTTCTGCGCTGGGCCCAGCGCCGGGGGATCACGCGGCCGTCACGACGCAGCGGCCCACGGGTGCTCTACTTTCTCGACACCTACGCGCGGCGGCACGATCCGCTCCTCGCCCAGTCGTTCGTCTCGGTCCTGGAGCGAAACGGCATCGGCGTGTTCGTCGACCCGCGGCAGGTCGCGGCGGGCATGCCGCTCGTCTCCGAGGGAGATCTCGACGCGGCCCGCCAGGTCGCCCGCAGGAACATGCGCGTGCTGGCGGAGGCCGTGCGGCTCGGCTACCGGATCGTCTGCACGGAGCCGGCCGCGGTGACCTGCATCACCCACGACTATCCCCGGCTGCTCGACGACGACGAGGCGTCCCGCGTCGCCGCGGCGACCTGCGACGCCACCAGTTACCTGTGGGAACTGCACCGCGAGGGGCGGCTGCGGCTGGATCTCCGCCCCGTGCCCACGAGGATCCTCTACCATGCCCCTTGCCACGTCCGCAGCGGCGGCAGCGCCGGGCCGGCCGAGCACCTCCTGAAACTCATTCCGGGCCTCGTCGTGGCCGCCGACGACCATGGCTGCTCCGGCATGGCGGGGACGTTCGGCCTCTCCCGGGACCACTACCGGGCCAGCCTCCGGGTGGGTCTGGAACTGATCTCGGCGATGCGCGGCGGCGGAATCGAGGCGGGTGCTACCGAGTGCAGCGCCTGCCGGATACAAATGGAGCAGGGCACGACCAAGCCGGTGGTGCACCCGGTGAAACTGCTGGCGAAGGCCTACGGCCTCATGCCGGGCCCGGGCCCGCGCGGGCTCGACCAGATCCTCACCGCCACCAGCGGGCCGCTGACCACGTCCTGACGCCGGCAAATCATCGAGGGAGACCGCACGCACGATGCAACGCGAACGAACGGAAATGGCAGGGGTGGAACGCGACCGTCGGAGTCCGCCGGAGCCGCGTGCTGCCGCCACGCTCCGGGTGGCGGTCTACGCCGGCATGGCAGAACTCGTCGGCGGTCGCGTGGTGGAAGTTCCCTGGTCCGGCGGCACGGTGGCCGAACTGCGCGGCACGCTGGCAGCCGTCCAGCCACGCATCGCGCCGCTGCTCGCCCGCAGCGCCGTGGCCATCGGCAACGCCTATGCCCCTGACGAGGCCGACGTGCCGCCGGCGGCGGACGTGGCGATCATTCCCCCGGTGAGCGGAGGCTGAAGCATGGGCGACGAGCGTGTCGGACGGGACCAGCGAGGCGGGGCGTTTCAAGTGAGCGACGGCGGGGAAGGGGCCCTCGTCAGGCGGCCGATCGAACCACAGCGCCTGCTCGCGGCCGTGGCGGCGGCGGAGGCGGGGGCGAACGTGCTCTTCACGGGCACGGCCCGCGACCGGTCTGGCGGCGCGGGCACCAGCGGCCTCGAGTACGAGGCGCACGAGCCGATGGCCGGGCCCGCGCTCGAGCGGCTCTGTGCGCTTGCCGTGGAGCGTTTCGGCCTCGCCGCCTGCGCCCTCGAGCACCGGCTCGGTCGCGTCGCGGTCGGCGATGTGAGCGTGGCCGTGGCGGCGAGCGCCCCGCACCGGCGGGAGGCATTCGCCGCGGCCGAGTGGCTCATGGAACGCATCAAACGCGAGGTGCCGATCTGGAAGTGCGAAGAGCGGACGGATGGCCGTCGCGAATGGATCCACCCCGAGCCGCGGCCCGATGCCGCGGCCGCCGACCGCGGCGCCGCTCTGCGCGTGGACCGCGGCCCGGAGGAACGCCGCGGTGGCCGGCGCGGAGGGCGCGGAGGGCGCGGGGGGCGCGGGGGACGCCGGTGATTGAAGGTGGCGTGCTCGTCGACCGCTTCGGCCGCGTGCATACCGACCTCCGGGTCAGCGTCACGGACCGGTGCAATCTTCGCTGCACGTACTGCATGCCCCTGGAGGCGGAGTTTCGCCCGCGGGCCGACATGCTCACGGACGTCGAGATCGGTCGCGTCGTCCGCGTGGCCGCCGGGCTCGGCATCCGCAGCGTTCGTTTGACCGGTGGCGAACCCCTGCTGCGTTCCACCCTCGCGGCGCTCGTTGCCAGGCTCGCGGCCCTGCCCGGCATCGAGGAAGTGGCGGTCACGACCAACGGCCTGCTGCTCGCCGAGCAGGCGGCGGCATTGCGCCGGGCCGGTCTCGCCCGGCTCAACGTCAGCCTCGACAGCCTGCGGCCCGACGTCTTCGAGCGGATCGCGCGGCGGTCCGGGCTCGATCGCGTGCTCGCCGGCCTTGCGGCCGCGAAGGAGGCGGGCTTCCCCTCGATCCGCATCAACGCGGTGTCGATTCGTGGGCTGACCGAGGCCGAGGTCGTCCCGCTGGCCGACTTCTGTCGCCGTGAGGGCTTTCAGTTGCGGTTCATCGAGTTCATGCCGCTCGACGCCGAGGCTACCTGGTCACGGGAGCAGGTTCTCTCCGGCGCGGACGTGCGGGAGATTCTCGCCCGGGACGTCGGCCCGCTGGCTCCGGTCGACGGCACGGATCCGGGCCAGCCCGCCACCGAGTACGCCTGGACCGACGGTGGCGGTCGCGTCGGCTTCATCGACCCGGTGTCGGCGCCGTTCTGCGACCGCTGCGACCGCCTCCGGCTCACCGCCGACGGGCAGTTTCGCAACTGCCTGTTCTCGCTCGCCGAGTGGGACGTGCGGGCCGTGCTCCGCGGCGCCGGCAGCGACGAGGCGATCGCCGGCCTCCTCCGCGACTGCGTGGCGGCGAAGCGGGCGGCGCACGGCATCGACACGCCGGACTTCGCCCGCCCGGCACGGTCGATGTACCAGATCGGCGGCTAGAACCAGGTCAGGACATCGGCAACCTCTCACGGATGCATCGACGTCAGACGTCAACTCCATCATGCTCTGGGTAGTAAGTTGCGAAGACGACGCGGAGCAACGCCGCTACACTCCCATTCATGCCCCGCCTTCCCGCGCCCCGCCGCTACCTCGACAACGCCGCGACGTCATGGCCCAAGCCGCCGGTCGTGCTCGAGGCCTGGATGGACGCCGCGGCGCGGGTCGGGGCGACGGCCGGCCGGGCCGCCTACCGCGAGGCGGCAGAGGCGGAAGCGATCCGCAGTCGGGCCCGCGCGGCCTGCGGCCGGATGCTCGGCGGCGTCGAGCCGGCGCGGGTGGCGTTCACGGCCGGCTGCACGATCGCGGTCAACACGGCCATCACCGGCCTGCTGCGGCCCGGCGACCACGTGATCGCGACCGCGGCCGATCACAACGCCGTGCTCCGGCCGCTGCACGCGCTCGAGCGTCGCGGAATCATCGACCTGTCGATCGTTCCCTGTGATGGCCTGGGCCGCGTCGATCCGCAGGCGATCGCGGCGGCCTGGCGGCCGGGGTCGAGGCTCGTCTGCTGCACGCACGCCTCGAACGTCACTGGTGCATTGCAGGACGCCGCGGCGATCGGCGGAATCGTGCGCGATCGGGGCGGTCTGTTCCTCCTCGATGCGTCGCAGACGCTGGGGCAGGTGCCGTTTTCGCTCCCCGGGGGCGGAGCCGACGTGGTCGCCGCTCCGGCCCACAAGTGGCTGCTGGGGACGGGCGGCGTCGGCATTCTCTGGTGCCGGCCGGGGGTGGAGCCGGAGCCGCTGGTGATCGGAGGCACCGGCAGCGCGAGCGACACGCTCGACATGCCCGCGGCGTATCCGGACCGGCTGGAGGCGGGGACGGCGGACGTGCCGGCGTTGGCGGCGGTCGACGCCGCGATCGGTTGGCTGGAGGAGCGCTCGGTCGCGGCCGTCGGTGCGCAGTGCCGGGCACTGGTCCGGCAGGCGACCGTGGACTTGGCCGCGATTCCGGGTGTCCGGGTGTTCGCGGCCGGCGACGGCGCGCCGATCGTGAGTTTCACCGTCGCTGGACACGACCCGGCCGAGGTGGCGGCGGCGGTCGAGGCGATCGCCGGCGTGCAA
The DNA here is from genome assembly GCA_046339335.1 of Planctomycetia bacterium. Taxonomy (GTDB): domain Bacteria; phylum Planctomycetota; class Planctomycetia; order Pirellulales; family UBA1268; genus QWPN01. Next base: position 4,363 of record JBKDUV010000362.1, read on the forward strand.
CTGCGGTCGGGCATCCACTGCGCGGCCCGCGTTCACGAGTGCCTGGGCACGCTGCCGGGAGGCACGGTCCGTGCGAGTTTCGGCCCCTTCAACTCCGTGGCGGACGTCGAGGCTTTGGCTGCCGCGGTGCGGATGATCGCCTGACGATGGCCGCGGCCCGCGACCCGCGGAGCGTCGTCAGCCGGCGTTCGGCGCGGCCGGCAATGCGTCGGCAACGGCGAGCACCTCCGCGCGGATCAGTTCGGCCAGCAGCGGCGCGGCGGCGGGGCCGAGCGCCCGCGTGTCGCAGAGCGTCGACAGTTGGAGGCGGCCGTCGTACAGCACCAGCCCGACGGCGAGCCGCGTGCCCGGCCGCACCGGCGGAACTCCGGCGACCGCCGTGATCCGCAGTCCTCCCGGCAGGTCACAGCCACCATCCCGGGGCAGGTTGGCCCGCATCCGCGGCCCCGCGTTGCCCACGTAGCTGACGACGGCCGTGGCCAACGGCAGCGGCAGCCGCGTCAGCAGCCGGACAAGCCCGGGGACGCGGTCGATGCTGGAGAGGCTCGTGAGAAACAGTTCCGCCGCCCGGGTTTCCTGGATCCAGCGGCTGGCCGCGGCCAGGGAGCGGACCAGGGGGGCCGGGTGACGGCATTCGTCGGCCGAACGGTCGAGAAACGCGTAGCTCATGTCGTTCCTGGCCGGTCCGCGGGTGCCAGCGGGCTTGAGGCTGACGGGCATCGTGATCCGCACGCTGCGCGGCGCGAGTCCGGCAGCGTGGTTCCAGGCGTGCGCGACCCGCATCACCGCCCCGACCACGATGTCGTTGAGCGATGCGCCCGCCGCGGCGGCCCGCCGCTTGAACGCGGCCGTCTGCGCGGCGTCGAAGGAGAGCGTGATGTAGGGGGCCGGTGGACCCGGCCAGGCTGTCGGGCCTGGGCCGGCCGGGGCATGGTGGCCGACCGCCGGACCGCGTGCCAGGACGGCCGGGAGAAACGTGGCGAAGCGGCCGGCTTCGGCCGCGACGCTCCGTGGGGCTTCCGCGGAAATCGACTCGGTGCCGGTCCGTGCCGCACCTGCGCCGACAGGAGTTTCCACGTCCGCGCGATCTCGCAGTCGGTGTTCGGACGATCGAAAGGGTGCCGGCTGACTGCCGTGGTAGTGCGCCCAGACGTCTCCGAGGAACTCGATGGCCGCCAGGCCGTCACAGACGGCATGCTGCACCTGGAGCACGACTCGCCACGAATCGGGCCGGCCCTCGAGGGCGATCAACCGCATCCCACTCGAGCGGTGCATCGTGGCGGGAGACCAGGGGTCCGGGCCTGTCCCTGCGGACCCGTGCGCGATCGCGACGAACTCCGGGTCACGGTCGGGCTTCAGCCACCGTGGCCGCCACCAGCCCCCGACCCGGCTGCGGGGCAGGGCGTGACGGGCCGCTGCCGATCGCAGTGCTGCGGCCAGTCGCTCCGGCGACAGTGCACCCTCCACGTCGCAATGGATGTAGAACGCCATCGGGTATCCCGGCCGCCGGTCTACCAGCAGGAGATGCTCGAGGGGCGTAAGCGTGTCGTGAGCGGGCATGCTGAGCGGACGGCCGGAACGGTGATGCCGATTCGCCGGTTTGCGCGGCCCTGCCCGGCGAATCCATGCGGCGGCCGGAACGTGGCAGCGACTGCACTCGCGAGGCGAAAAACCAGGCACGGGCACCGCTCGCCAGGCGCAAACCCCGAGGTTTCTTGACTCTCGCAAACCGCTATTCATACTACGGACGGCAGTCTTTTGGCAGTGGCATCGCCGTTCGAGGGGCCGAAAAACCAGTCGGTTCCCCGGTCCGCCTGCGCCAGGGGAATGCCGAACGAACGGACGGGCACCCGTTGTCCACGGTCCTTCGTCAGTCGGCCTTCAGTGCTCGGCAGACGACGGGCGGCGGTTTAGGGGTGCGGTGGTGAGCCCAGGGACGGGTGGCGGTGACCGCGGCACGTCTTCCTGCAGGCATTCTGAACAGCACCACTCCCCTACGTTTTCGAGCATGACGCCCTTCGCGTCCGGATGTCGCCATGGATGCGACGCCCGGGCCACGGCTTTCCTTCAGGACGAGGTTTGAATCTTGCAAGAATCACTGGCGATCGTCGGCATGGACTGCAGGCTCCCCGGAGCCGACGGACTGGAAGCGTTCTGGAACCTGGTCGTCGGCGGCGGCATCGCGTGGGGGAAACTGCCGGAATCACGATTGTCCCGCGAACTCTACTTCGATCCGGAGAAGGGCCGGGTCGGCAAGAGCTACTCGGAGATGGGGGCCCTCGTCGCCGATCGGCCGATCGATCGGTCCGTCTGTCCGCTCCGGGGAGACATGCTCGACCGGTATGACGTGGCCCACCACGTGTTTCTCGAGGTCGCTTCGCGGGCCTGTCGCGATGCCGGACTCGATCCGTTCGCGATGCCGCGGCGGCGGCGGACCGGGGTCTACGTCGGCCACACCGGGGGCAGCACCCGGATCGGCGACTTCGTCTACGGGACGTGCATCGACGGCACGATGGCCTGGCTCGAGGACCTCGAGGCCGCGCGGGCCGCGCTCGGAACCGAGGCCGCTGCCGTCGCAGCCGACGTGACCGCTGCCGTCCGCCGCGACCATCCCGGCCGGCGGCCGGGGCAGACCCTCGACCTCGTGGCCCTCGGCGCTGCGCAGATCGTCAACGAGGCGCTCGGCCTCGAGGGACCGTACCTCGTCGTCGACGCCGCCTGCGCGTCGTCGCTCCAGGCACTGGCGATCGCCGCCCGGGCCCTGCGCGAGGGGTCCATCGACCAGGCCATCGTGGGGGGTGCGTCGTACTGCAAGTCCGACAGCCTGGTGCTCTTCTCCGCGGCCCAGTCGGTGAGCAACTCCGGTTCCTGCCCCTTTGGCCGCGATGCCGACGGTCTCATCACCGCAGAGGGCTACGTGGCCCTCGTCGTCAAGACGCTGTCGCGGGCGGTGGCGGACGGGGATCGGATCCGGGGCGTGATCCGCGGCATCGGCGTCGCCAGCGACGGCAAGGGGAAGAGCCTGTGGGCGCCGCGGCAGGAAGGGCAGAAACTCGCCGTCGAGCGGGCCTATCCCGATCTCCGCGACCTCGGCAGCCTCGACTACATCGAGGCGCATGCCACGAGCACGCAGGTCGGTGACTCCACGGAACTCGGCGCCCTGTCGGCCCTCCTCTCGGCGCAGCTTCCCGCCGGGAAGAAGGTGCCGATCGGCAGCGTCAAGGCCAACGTCGGACACACGCTCGAGACTGCCGGCATGGCGAGCCTGGTCAAGGTCATCCTGGCGATGGAGGTTGGCGTGATCCCGCCGGGCTCGACCTGCAGCGAATACAACGAGGAATTCGACTGGGTCAACGGCCCGTTCACGGTGCCCCGTGAACCGCTCGCCTGGCC
>JBKDUV010000363.1:0-23858 GCA_046339335.1 Planctomycetia bacterium
TCCGGGCGGCCGCGCTCGCGGCCTGCGGCATCGAACCGCTCGTCGGTGACGTGGCGGCGAGCGACGCGGACTGGCTCGACTCACTGCCGGCGCCGGCCACCGTCTTCTGGGCGGTCGGCTTCGACCGCCGTGCGGCGGCCACGCCCCGTGACGTCCACGTCCACGGATTCGGCCGGCTGCTGAACGCGATCGCGGTCACGGGGTCGCGTCCGCGGGTCATCCTCTCCAGTTCCACCGGCGTCTGGGGAGACGAGGCGGGGGGCATGGTCAGCGAGTCGACACCTCCGTCCCCCGAGCGCGACGCCGGCCACGTGCTCGTCGAGGCGGAGCAGGTGCTCCGCGACTCGGCTCTTGGCCCCGGCGTGGCCCTGCGGTTCGCCGGCCTCTACGGTCCGGGGCGGCTGCCGCGGCTCGACGACCTGCGGGCCGGAGCCCCGCTCGCCGGCGATCCCGACAGTTGGCTCAATCTCGTTCACGTCGATGACGCCGCGGCCGTCGTCGTCGCGGTCGCCGCCGCCCGCGGCCCGCGGCCGCTGTACGTCGTCTCCGACGGCCGGCCGGTCCTGCGACGCGACTGGTATGCGCGGCTGGCCGAACTCGTCGGCAGCCCGCCGCCACGCTGGGAGTCATCCGTCGCGCCGCGGCGCGGCGCGGACAAGCGGGTCGATCCGACCCTGCTGTTCACCGATCTCGGCTTTCGTCCCGCCCATCCGGATGCCCGCGTCGCGGTCGCGGCGATCCTGTCCGGGTGAACAGGCCGCCGGGGCACCCGCGGGCACCTGAGTGGTCGCGGAGACATGGGCCGCCACCCACGGTCAGCGCGGAACCGAGGGCGGCGCGACGCCGCCCCCGTCGGACGCCTGGGAAACCGCCAGTGTTCCGACCCCGAGCGACCGCATGTAGTCGATGGCGACGTTCAACGCCTCGTCGAACCAATAGTCGCGTCGGACCACGGGCCGGCGGCTCGCATCCTGTTCGTCCTGCTGCTTCTTCTCCTCGTCCTCGGCTGCCTTTCCCTCGTTCCACTGCTGCTCGAACTCTTTCTCGACGAGCGACATCGTCTTTGCATCCTTGCGCCGTTGGTAGCGGGCGATGTCCTTTTCCAGTTTTGCGAACTCCGCGTTGGCGGCGATCCGCTGCCTGGAACTGGCGCGGATCGCCTCCATCTTCTCCGCCGCCAGCTGCCCACCGCGCGGTTGGGCCGAATAGGCCGCGGCCGGCACCCTGTCGAACGGAATCGCATGCTCGAGGTCTGACTCGCCGACCGGCAGATGCGTCGTGATGCTCGGCAGCTCGACGTCGCTCTTCACGCCCTCCAGCTGCGTGCTCGCGCCCGACGGCCGGTAGAACTGCTGCATCGTGATCTTGATGGCGCCGTATGACGGCACGTTGCTGAAACGGGGAAACAGTTGCCGGGCCAGGTCGAGCAGGCTCTGCACGGTGCCTTTTCCATGGGTCGTCTTGTCGCCGATGATCAGCCCGCGTCCATAGTCCTGGATCGCCCCGGCGACGATCTCGCTGGCGCTGGCACTGAACTTGTTGGTCAGCACAACGAGCGGTCCGCTCCATGCCACTCCCGCATCGGTGTCGTCGTAGACCTCCACCGTCTTGTCCTTCTTCTTCACCTGGACGACGGGACCACGGTCGATGAACAGGCCAGTGACCGCGATCGCCTCGGGAAGCGAGCCGCCGCCATTGTTGCGCAGGTCGAGGACGACCGCGTCGACACCCTGCTCCCGGAAGCCGTCGAGGAGCCGCCGGCAGTCCCGCGAGCAGGTCTTGAAGTCGGCCTGCCCCTGTCGCGCGGCATCCATGTCGAGGTAGAAGCTCGGCAGGTTGATGACGCCGAACCGGTAGGGCCTGCCATCGGCCTTCTTGCCGTGCTCGATGACCTCGCCCCGGGCCTCGCTGTCCTTGAGCTCGATCTTGTCGCGGACGATGTCGTACACCTTCGGCGCGGTCTGGCCGACCGGGATGACCTTGAGGCGGACCGTCGTGCCACGCTTGCCGCGGATCTGCCTGACGACCTCGTTGAGGCCCATGTCGACCACGTCGACGAAGTCTCCCTGCTCCCCCTGCCCGACGCCGACGATCCGGTCCTTGGCCTTGAGGCGGCCGTCGCGGTCGGCGGCGCCGCCTGGGACGATCTCGGCGACGCTCGTGTAACCGTCCTCGCCGCGGAGCGACGCGCCGATGCCGTCGAGCTGGAGCCGCATGCTGATCTCGAAGTTCTCGAGCGTCCCCGGCGACATGAAGCTCGTGTGCGGGTCGAGGCTGCTCGTGAGGGTCGTCAGGTAGTCCTCGAGAACCTCGTCGGCGGTCTTCTGATGCGCCCGGCGGGCCATGGCCCGATAGCGACGCCGAAGCTTGTCCTTCGCCTCGTCCACCGGTGTCTTCTCCATCTTCTGCACGAGCAGGTCGTACTTGATCCGCTTCCGCCACAGGTCCACGGCCTCGGCCTCCGAAGTGGCCCAGCGGGCGTCGTCGCGGTCGCTGACCATCGTTTCGGGAGCGGTGAAGTCGTGTTCCGTGTCGATCAGCTGCTCGATCAGCGGCAGCCGGGCGTCGACCCGTTCGATGAACCGGCCGAGAACGTCGTAGGCGAAGGAGATGTCGCCGATCTTCACCAGGTCGTCGAGTTCTTCACGCTTCTGCGCGAAGCCATCGATGTCGGCCTGCGTGAAAAAGAGCTTCATCGGATCGAGCGATTCGAGAAACAGCTTGAACCAGCGGCGGGCCACCTCGTCGTTGATCGGCTGGCCGAGAAAGTGGTCCCGTTCGAGAATCCGGCGCACGGCACCCGTGATGGGCTTGTCGTGCGGCCCGGGCTTGGGCGTGGCCGCGACCGCGCCCGGCGAAACCTCCGGCCGGGGCGGCTCTTCGGCGACGACCTTCAGCAGGCAGCAGGCCAGCAACCCGACGAGAACGCAGCGCAGAAGCGACGCCGACCGATCCGTCCCGGCAACGCCGCTGGTCGAAGGCCGCTCGTTCATACGCTCATGCTCCTCGGGGTGAACTGGAACGCTTTCTGTCTTCATTCTTGCAGGTCGCGGGCCGCTTGGCGAGGTCGTCTTTTCCCCGCCGTGCCGGCGTCAGGCGGGGCGCCGTCCAGCGGAAACCGCGCCGCAGCGAGCGGCATCGGCCAACTCCCGCCAGCGCTCGGCCGCGCGGCCGACGACGGCCCGCGCAACCGGCTCGACGCCCCCCAGCCGTGCCACCTGAATCCACTCGATATCGGGACGCTCCCCACGCCCACGGGCCACCGCCGCCGTCACCTGCTCCTCGACATGGCCCCGGAAGAGCAGGTGCGGCTGGACGATCACCCTGCGCACAGCCCCCGGCGGCAGGCCGCAGAGTTCGGCGACCGCCTGCGCGAGCGGCGGACGAGCGGCAGCAACGAAGCCCAGGTGCGGCGCCGCGGCCACGATGGCCCTCTCGTTCGCCAGCGTGGCCGCGCCGAACTCCAGCAGCTGTGCCGGCGCCGTCGGGGCACTCGAGCCGCGGCCGACCAGCAGCAGCCGCGTCGCCGTGGGGTCCGCCGGCGCGACACCGGCCAGCGCCTCCGCCCGCCGCGTCCGCGACAGCGTCACGATCTCGGTATGGAGCCCGAGGGCCGCGGCCTGGAACGCCCGCATGCCGACGGCCGCCACCGCCGCCGCCAACGCCTCGGGCACGTCCCGCAAGGCATGCCCCGCCGTGAACAGGAGCAGCGGCGCCGCCATCACTTCGCGGCAGCCGCGTTCGGCGAGCCGGTCGACCGCCTCGTGGATCGTCGGGGCGGCAAGTTCCAGGAAGCCGAGTTCGACCGGCACGCCGGGGAGCAGGCCGGCGACGATCTCCGCCACCCGCCGTGTCTCCGCTGCGCCGGTCTCGTCCGTCGTTCCGTGCCCGACGACGAGCAGCCCGCGGCCTGCCGACCAGCACCGCTCCCCCTCGCCCGCACCGCGGTTCATGCGCGATCGACGCCCCGGCGCAGCCGCGGCACGATGCCGAGCACGGCCGTCAGCACCGCCACCGCCGCCACGAAGGGGAGCGTGTGCGAGGGATGAAGGTCGAAGAGGACCGACCCGGCGAGCGGGCCGAGGATCCGCCCCAGGGATGCGAACGACTGATTGACACCGAGCACCTCCCCCTGTCGATGCGGGTCGGTCCGTCGCGAAATCAGCGCCGACACCGAGGGATTCACGCACGCGAAGCCGGCCACCGCCACGGCCGCGCCGACGTGGAACAGCGTCGCCAGCGGCCCGCCAGCGACGGGACCGGCCTGCGTCCGCCAGGCGACGACCCCCACGGCTGTCAGTCCGAGGATCATGAGCGCGACGCCGCCGGCGAGCAGCGCGGTCTCGGGCAGCCGCTTGGCAAGCGGCCGATACATGCCGCCGGCCAGCATGAGCATGAAGCCGATGAACGCGAAGACGAGGAAGTTGGCGTCGTCACCCATGTCGAAGGCCGCCTTCGTGAGTCGCGCGAGCGTGGCTTCGAAGTTGGCGAAGGCGAAGATGGAAAGAAAGTAGACGAGCACCAGCCCGCCGACGGTCGGCATGCCGAGCACGGCCGCCGTCCGCGCCAGGCTGGGCAATTCGCGGGCGGGCCGGGTGCCGGGCCGCCGGGTCTCCCCGAACACGAACCAGGCGATCAGCAGGGCGACGGCGGAGAGCAGCGAGGCGATCGCGCCGACGCCCCACGGCTGCCGGCCGAAGAGGCCGAGGCCGAAGTAGGCGATCAGCGGCCCGAGCGTGAAGCCGGCGCCGAACGCGATGCCGATCAACGCCATGCCGCGGGCCCGGTTCTCCGGAGCGGTGCAGTCGGCAATCACGGCGGCCGCCGTGCCGACGCTCGCGCCGGCGATGCCGGCGCCGATGCGGGCGGCGAGCATCAGGCCGAGCGCCGTCGCGGCCCGCTCCGGCGGAAACGTCGTCGCCCAGCCATAGACCGCGTAGAAGACCACCGAGCCGGCGAGACTGAGGAGGAGCATCGGCCGCCGGCCGACGCGATCGGAGAGCCGACCCCAGAGCGGGCTGAACAGAAACTGCATCAGGGAGAAGACGGAGAACAGCAGGCCGATCAGGCCGCCGCGGGCCAGGCGGCCGAGCCGCAGCGCGTCAAAGTAGGGCTCGACCTGCCGCGGCATCACCGGGAGGACGATGCCGAAGCCGAGCAGGTCGATGAACACGACGAGGAACACGACGAGCAGCGGCCAGCGCGACGGGGCACCGTCCGGTCGCGGCGCGGAGGTGGGGGATGCTGCCATGCGTCGGTCGCGATCGTTGACGGGCGGGCGGCCGCCGGCATCGGGCTGGCCGCCGGGCGTGCTACGATACCGTCCACGATGGACGATCGCCGTGCAACCGACCGCCGCAGCCCGCCGGAGAACGCCCTGAGCGTGTCGGAGGTGACGTCCCGCGTCAAGGAGCATGTGGAGTCGCGGTTCGCCGACGTCTGGGTGGCGGGTGAAGTCTCGAACCTCACCCGGGCGTCGTCCGGGCACATCTACCTGTCGCTCAAGGACGAGTCGGCCCTGCTCCGGGCCGTGGTCTGGCGGGGCACGGTGCCGCAACTGGCGATCGAGCCGGCCGACGGGCTGCAGGTCGTCTGCCACGGCCGAATCGAGGTCTACCCGCCGCGCGGCACCTATCAGCTCACCATCGACCGCCTCCACGCCGTGGGCACCGGCGCTCTTGAAGCCGCGCTCCGCCGCCTGCACGCCCGCCTCGATGCGGAAGGACTCTTCGCACCGGGCCGCAAGCGGCCGCTGCCGACGTGCCCGCGCCGCATCGCCCTCGTCACCAGTCCAACCGGCGCGGCGATCGCCGACTTTCTCGAATGCCTGTTCGGCCGCTGGCGGGGGAGCGAGGTAATCGTCGTGCCCAGCCGCGTGCAGGGTGCGGGAGCGGCGGAAGAACTCGCGGCGGCGATCGCGCTGGCGACGCGGATCGAGCCGGCTGTGGACGTGATCGCGCTGGTCCGCGGTGGCGGCAGCCTCGAGGATCTCTGGTCGTTCAACGAGGAAGTACTCGTCCGGGCGATCGCGTCAGCGCCGATCCCGGTGGTCTCTGGTGTCGGTCACGAGATCGACGTCACCCTTGCCGACCTCGCCGCCGACGTCCGTGCGCTGACTCCGACCGACGCCGCCGCCCGCCTGTCGCCCGACGGCCGGCAGCTCGCCGCCGGCCTCGCCGCGGCGGCAGAGCGGCTGCGGGCCGCGCTCGCCCGCCGCACCGAGACGGCCCGCGACCGCCTCCGGCAGCTGGCCGGATCGCGGGTCTTCGCCGCTCCGTCGCTGATCGTCCGCGACCGGCGGCAGGCGACCGATCAGCAGCTCGTGCGGCTGGCGCGGCAGGCGCGGGTCGCCGTGTCGCGCAGCGGCGAGCGGCTCGCCGCTGCCGCGGCCCGGCTCGAGGCCGGCAGCCCGCTCAAGCTCCTCGCCCGCGGCTGGTCGGTGACCTTCCGCGGGGGCGAACCGGCCGCGCTGCGTTCAGTCGTCGGCCTGCGGCCCGGCGACCCGCTGGTCACCCGTCTGGCAGACGGACTCATCCACAGCCGCCTGGAGAACATCGCGCCCGATGACGCCCCCCGTTGACTCCTCCGTCGCCGGCGAGCCGGAGACCTTCGAGACGTTGTCCGCCCAGCTCGCCGAGATCGTCATGCGACTCGAGTCGGGCAGCCTCGGCCTCTCCGACTCGATCGCGGCCTACGAGCGCGGCGTCGGCATCGTCCGGCGGCTGCAGGAGGAACTGGCCCGCGCCGAGGAACGCGTCAGCGTCCTGGTGGCGATCGACGACGAGGGCAAGCCGGTCCTGCAGCCGCGCGATGCCGCTTCTGCCGCCCAGACCCACGCCGCAAATTCCCCTCAGCCGGGCGTAACCGCCACGTCGACACGTGGGCCGCGCAGCCGTGCTCCCCGCGGCAAAAGCCTTCCGGGGATGGACGACGAAGGGGCGGAATCCTAGACTTTTCACAGGTCGAGGAGGGAAAAGCCCGGCCTTCCTGTCGCCGCGCACATCCTGCGGACTCGGTATGGCAAGCTGCCAGGTGTCTCGCGAAACCAGTCCAATCGCTCCTGCGTCTCCGCGGGACGCGGCCGCTGACGTCCTGCCTGACGTCCTGCCTGACGTCAGGGAGTCGATCGAACGGGTTCGGAGGTTCGTCGATCCCCTGCTCGAAAGCTGCGTGGCAGGCTCCGCCGACTCGTCGACCCGGCTGCAGGCGGCGTTGCGGTATGCCCTGCTCGCGCCGGGCAAGCGGCTCCGGCCGGCACTCGTGCTCTGGTCGGCGCAGGCCTGCGGCGGCGATTGGGACACCGCCGCCCCCGCCGCCGCCGCGGTGGAGATGATCCACGCATATTCGCTCGTCCATGATGACCTTCCGGCGATGGACGACGACGACCTGCGCCGCGGCATCCCCACCTGCCATCGGGCGTTCGACGACGCGACGGCGATCCTCTGCGGCGACGCGCTGCAGGCGCTCGCCTTCGAGACGCTCGCCGCCGGGCTGCCCGCCGCGGCCGCCGCCCGCGGCTGCCTGGTGCTCGCCCGGGCCGCCGGTGCCGACGCCCTCGTCGGCGGCCAGGCGGACGATCTCGCCGTGGAGCGGGGCTGGGCGACCGACATTCTCTCGGCCGACGCCGCCCGCCAGGTGGCCTGGATGGAGCGGGTTCATCGCCGCAAGACCGGTGCCCTCATTCTCGCGTCGCTGGAGCTCGGCGGCCTCGCCGCCGGCGCCGACGCGGAACGTCTCCGGCTGCTCGCCACCTACGGCCGGGCCTTCGGCCTCGCCTTCCAGATCGCCGACGACATGCTTGACGCCGAAGGCACCGAGGCGGCCGTCGGCAAGCGGGTGGGCAAGGATGCGGGCCGCGGCAAACTCACCTATCCCACCGTGCTCGGCGGGACGGAGTCGCGCCGGCTGGCCGAGGAACTCGCGGACGAAGCCGCGGCCACGGTGGCCGGGCTCGGACCGGCCGCGGCGGAACTCGTCGCCCTGGCGCGGTGGGTCGTCGCCCGCGACCATTGACGGACACATCGGGAATCCTGCGCGGAGCCATCATGGCCGACATCCTCTCCACGATCGAGTCGCCGCACGACCTGCGCCGAATGTCTGTCGCCGAACTGGAGCAACTGGCCGCCGAGATGCGCCGGGCCCTGTGCAGCGTGGCGACCACCCGCACCGCGCATTTCGCCTCGAACCTGGGTGTCGTCGAACTCTGCATCGCGCTTCACCGCGTCTTCGACTTCAGCCAAGACCGGCTCATCTGGGACACCGGCCACCAGATCTATCCTCACAAGCTTGTCACCGGCCGCTTCGCCCGGTTCGGCACGTTCCGCACCCGTGGCGGCCTGATGGGCTACCCGAACCCCGACGAGAGTCCCTACGACCTGTTCATGACCGGCCATGCCGGCTGCAGCGTCTCCACCGCTTTGGGACTGGCCAGCGGCGACGACCTGCGCGGCGCCGGTGACCGCCGGTCCGTGGCCGTGATCGGCGACGGCGCCTTGCCCTCGGGAATCGTCTTCGAGGCCCTCAACAACGCCGGCTTTCTCAAGAAGCGGCTCTTGGTGATCCTCAACGACAACAAGATGTCGATCTGCCCGCGGGTCGGCGGCCTCGCCGAATACCTCGACACGATCCGCACCAACCCCTGGTATCGCGGCTTGAAGAACCAGGCCACGGGCCTGATCAAGGGCGTGCCGATGGTCGGCGGGCCGATGGAGCGAATGCTGGTCAACGTCAAGGACTCGCTCAAGGCGACGCTGCACGGCGGCGCGCTGTTCGAGGCCCTCGGCGTCCGCTACTTCGGTCCGGTCGAGGGGCACGCCCTGCCCGCGCTGATCCGCTACCTGGAACTGGTCAAGGACGAGGAGGGCCCGATCCTGCTCCATGTCCTCACCGAGAAGGGGCACGGCTTCAAGCCCGCCGAGGCCGACCCCGTGTTCTTCCACACGCCGGCACCGTTCGAGTGCGACGACGACGACTGCATCGTCTCCATCAAGAAGTCGTCGGCCCGTGCCTACACCGACGTCGCCGCCACGGCGATCGCCTCCTGCCTGCGTCGTGACGACCGGGTGACGGTGCTCACCGCGGCGATGTGCCAGGGCAACAAACTGGAAAAGGTCCGCGAGGAGTTTCCGCAGCGGTTCTTCGACGTCGGCATCTGCGAGTCGCACGCCGTGGCGTTCGCGGCCGGTCAGGCGAAGGCGGGCTGCCGGCCGATCGTCGACATCTACAGCACGTTCCTCCAGCGGTCGTTCGACCAGATCTTCCAGGAGGTCTGTCTGCAGAACCTGCCCGTCGTGTTCATGATGGACCGGGCCGGCCTGACCGGCCCCGACGGCCCCACGCACCACGGGGCCTTCGACATCGGCTACATGCGACTGTTTCCCAACATGACGGTCCTCGCCCCCGGCGACGAGCACGACCTCGCCGCCATGCTCGACTGGGCCCTGACCCAGCCCGGCCCGGTGGCGATCCGTTATCCGAAGGCCGTGGTGCAGACGCAGTCCGGACCGCGGGCCGCGATGGAGTCAGGCCGCGCCGAACTCCTCGCCGACGGTCACGACGGCCTGATCGTCGCCTGTGGCACGCTCCTCGGCGAGGCGATCGAGGCCGCGGCCCAGCTCCGGCAGGAGGGTCTGGAGGTCGCCGTCGTGAATGCCCGGTTCGTGAAGCCGCTCGACACCGGGATGCTGTTGGAGCGGATCGAGGCCGCGCCCTGGACCGTGACCGTCGAGGAGAACGCACTGCCGACGGGCTTCGGCAGCGCCGTGCTGGAGGCGGTGAACGACGGCATCGCGGCAGCGGCGGTCGATCCCGCCACGACCGAGTTCCGCGCGGCTGGCGGGCCGATCGTCCGGCTCGGCCTTCCCGACCGGTTCGTCGAGCACGGTGAGCGGGGAGAACTCCTGGCAGCACTCGGTCTCGATGCGGCGGGCATCGCCGCCACCTGCCGCCGGCTGGCCGGCCGCGAACCGCTGCCGCTGGCGGCCCAGTCCGCCACCCACTCCCGCTGAGCACGCCGGGGCCTCTCATGCCGACCGCGCCCACCCTCTCGCGGCTGCGACCGGGAGTCCCCTGCCCTGCGGCCCTGTCCGTCGCGCTCGTCGGCCCGGGAGACAGTGCCGACGTGGCGGCGGAGGCCGACCGGCTCACGGCGCCGCTGGCCGCGGCGGGACATCGGGTCGCGCGGCTCCTCTCCCCGCGTGACACATGGGGCGGTGACGCCGGCGGCAGCGCCGCACCGGGGACTGACCTCGTCGTCGTCCTTGGCGGCGATGGCTCGATCCTGCGGACGGCCCGCTGGATGGCCTACCGGCAGGTGCCGGTCCTCGGCGTCAACCTCGGCACCCTCGGCTTCCTCGCCGACGTTCCGCGGGCCGAGGGCCCCGAGGCCGTGGGCGACATCCTCGCCGGCCGATTCCGGCTCGTCGAGCACCTGATGTTCGAATGCGAGATCGTCCGCGACGGCCGGCGACTGCTCCTCGAACTGGGGCTCAACGAGGCATCGATCCTCGCCGGACCGCCGTTCTCGATGATCGAGATCCAGGTGCTCGTGGACGACGAACTGGCGACGACCTACCGGGCCGACGGCCTGATCGTCTCGACGCCCGTCGGCTCCACCGCCCACAACCTCTCCGCCGGCGGGCCGATCGTCCGCAAGGACCTCGACGCCTTCGTGTTCACGCCCCTCAACCCTCACACCCTCTCCAACCGCACGGTCGTCGACTCCGCCGACCGCGGCTACGAGCTGCTCGTGCCCCGGCCGAACGCGGGCTCCGCCTGCGTGGTCGACGGCCGCGTGGTGGCGGCGCTCCGCCCCGGGGACAGGATTCGCGTCCGCCGCGCGGCCCCCAGATTCACCTTGGTCGAAACCGGCCGCCACGGCTACTATCGGACGCTCCGGGAGAAACTCGGCTGGGGAGGCGGCCTGCGGGCCTCCGAGCCGGGCACGACAGGAGGTCGATGATGCGCGGGTGTTTCCTGGCCTTGGCACTGGCCTGCTGGTGGCAGGCCGCGCCGGCCGACGAGCCGGTGCTGCTGCGCTATCGGTATCGCTTGGGCGACCGGATCGACATGCAGGTCGCCCACCGGGCCCTCACCGAGACGACCATGAACGGCGTCTCGCAGATGGTCGAGACGCAGACCGACTCCACCAAGACATGCCGTGTGATCGAGGTCGGACCGGCCGGGCGGGCGACGCTCGAGTTCTCCGTGGACGGGGTGACGATGATCTCGCGAACGAGCGACAAGGGAGAGGTCCGCTGGGCGAGCGGCGGCCGGGATGAACCGCCACCGGGCTACGAGGGAGTGCCCCAGAACCTGGGAGTTCCGCTGACGCGGATCGTCATCGACACGGACGGCCGCGTCGTCGGCCGACACGACCTGCGCCCCTGCCCGCCTGCCGCGACCGGCGACCTGGTCATCGTGCCGTTGCCGGAGCGGGCCGTCAGCCCGGGCGCCGAATGGACCGTGCCCCAGGAACTCGTGATCGAGGCGCCGGAATCGGGCCGCAAGGCGGTCAGGGTCCGGCTCCGCTACCGGCTCGACGCGGTCCGCAACGGCGTGGCCACGATCAAGGTCGACACCACCGTCCTCACGCCCATCGACGACCCACGGCTGGAGTCGCGGCTCCTGGAACGGATCTGGGACGGCACGATCGCCTTCGACGTCGAGGAAGGCCGGGTCATCTCGCGTTCGACGGCCATCGACAGACGGATCGTCGGCTTTGGCGGCCCGCAGTCGAGCGTCCGCTACAAGGCCAGCCAGGAAGAACGGCTGACCCGCTGAAGGGGCATCAACTCGCCCGCAGCAGATCCTCGACGCGGCGAATCGCCTCTTCGACGTCCCACGACGCGTCGGCGAGCACGATCTGCGCCCGGCCCGCGACCCACTCGGTCACCGCCTTCTCGGCGGCGATCACGGTCGAATGGCTGCGCCTGCCGAAATAGCCGCCGATGTCGGTGAGCGCCGCCTTGGTGTGCTTCCGCGCGAGGAACATCGCCAGCATCCGCGGATGGCTCGTCGCCTTCGCCCGCCGTGCCGACTGGAGCGTGCCCGACTCGATGCCGAACGCCTTGCAGACGGCCTTGTCGATGTCGCCGATCCGCACGCTCCGGCCACTGGCGCGGACCAGGTCGACGAGGGCTTCTTCCGCCATCTCCAGCCCGATCGGCATCCCGAGCATCAGGCTCGTCGCCTCCAGCCTGTTGACGGCGCCGCTCAGTTCCCGTGCATGCCGGGTCATGTGGCTGGCAACGTAGTGGATCACCTCGGCGGGCATCTCCAGGCCACGGGCCGCACAGATGCCGGCCACGATCCCCTGCCGGACCTCGTAGTCAGGAGGGAGGATGCGGGCCGTGATTCCTCCGCGCAGCCGGGTGAGCAGGTCGGTGCCGAGACCCTCGATCGCGTCCGGCTCACGATCGCAGGAAAAGACCATCTGCCTGCCCTGCCGCTGGAGGTGATCGATCGTCTGCTGGAGTTCCACCCGCGTCGCCCGCTTGCCCACGAAGAACTGCAGGTCGTCGACGACGAGCAGGTCGGCATTGCGGCACGAACGCCGGAAGCCGGGCAGGCCGCTGCCATGCAGGGCCTGGAGGAATCCGCTCGTGAACTGTTCCGCGGAGAGGAAGGAAATAGTCGCCGTCGGATGCAGTCTGCGGACCCGGCCGCAGATACCCTCGAGAAGATGCGTCTTGCCGACGCCGCTCGGTCCATGAATGACCAGGGGCGACATCTCCCCCGGCCGGGTGACGGCGAGTTCAGCCGCACCGTAGGCCATGCGATTGCAAGGACCGACGACGAAGCTCTCGAGATCGACCGGCCGCCGCCGGCCGCCGGCAGCGGCCGGTTCGGGCCGCTGCCCGGCCGCAGCCGGACCGTGTGGCTCGGCAGAACGGCCCCGGCGGCGCGCCGCACTCCGCGGGACGTCGGCGGTCGACCGGGCCTGCAAGCCTTGGGCCGAAGGACGACGCCCCGCGACGGACTGCACCGGCCGCCCGGTCGATTCTCCCGTGAGCGGCCGCCACTCGAGCCGCGCTGCAGCTCCACACAACTCGCGCACGACTGCCTCGAAGTCGCGGCCGAACGTCCGCTGCAGGAAGTCATGCGTGCAGCCCGCTCCGGCATGGACGACGATGAGGGGGGATGCCTCGTCCGCCGGAGTGGCGACGTCGATGCGGGTCGAGTCGCCGAACCAGACGGCGAACCGCTCGGTGCCGATTCGCTCGCAGACCGCCGCTTCGATACGGCCGGCGAGCGGCCGTTGGCCACCGGCAGACGCGGTTTCGGCATCCGTGCGTTTCGCCATGGCTCCATCCGACGTGCTTCGGTCGCGGGGCGTGCGGCCCGGGCGCCGCATGCAGCGTCACAAGCCGTGTTCATCCGTGGCCCGGCAGTCAACCGGGCTTCCCCGACCGCGCGGAGTATAGGAGTGCTGGCAGTGCTGTCAAACCATGCACGCATCTCGCGAAGCGGACCGGTTTTTGTGTGTCGCTGGGGCATCGATCCCGGTCCGCTATACTCGGCACGCGTCGGGATGACGGCGGCCGGCCGCCGCCTCGTCGCCGTCGACTGTGATTTCGCGCCGCGCACGGAGTTTCCCGCTGCCCGGCACGGGCATCTCCCGGGAAAGGACACTTCATGCCAGCAGCCGATCCGTCGCCGTTGTTCGCGGGGCGTCGACCGCGAGCCGCGGGGCGCGCCGCTCTCGTGCTCGCCATCGTCGCGGGAAGCCCGGCGGGGCCGCTGCCGTCACGAGCCGAGCCCCCAGAACAACCGCTCGCCGCGACGAACGTGCCGGGCACCGGCTGGCTCGGACTGACGGTGGCGGAATCGCCCGACCCGGGCCGGTGGATCGTCACCGCCGTGACTCCGCAGGGACCGGCGGAGACGGCCGGAATTCTCGTCAACGACGAGATCCGGGCCATGCACGGCCGGAACCTGATGAGTCTCGACGAGGTGACGCAAGCGATCACGGAGGTCGCTGCTGGACAACGGGTTCCGGTAGCGATGGCCCGCGGTGGCAGTCCGTTCGAACGCGTGCTCGTCGCCCTCCCGCGGCCCCCCCGGGCGGGCACATCACCGGGCTCACGGTCCTCTCCCGCTGCGGACGTCCTCGCCACCGCAGGCATCGACACTGAGGATCGCTACGCACGGCAGCCGTCGGGCAGCCGATTTCAGGCCGCCGCCGACGAGGCCCCACGGGCTTCCGATCCGCTGCCCGGTGATCCGGCATCGATCCCGGCTCGAGCGGCACCGCAGCCGGATCGCGCACCGCCGCCGGCGGTGTCGAACGAGCCGAGTAACTGGGCTCCGGCCCGGGGCGGCCCGCCCGTCGCGACGCCGACCGTCCCCCGCGAACCGGCGGTTTTTCCCGGCCCACTTCCGGCTTCACGGTCACGCACGCGCGGCCGCACGGCGCTCGGCGTCCGCACCGTTCCGATCGATGCCCGGACGCAGGCCAGGTTCCGGCTCGCCCGGCCGAGTGGAGCCTATGTGGTCGGCGTGGTGGACGACCTGCCCGCATGGAAGGCGGGCGTTCCCGGGGGGAGCGTCATCGTGGCGATCGGCGAGCAGCCTGTGAGTTCGCCGGAGGAACTTACGACCCTGGTGGTCAACAGCCCCGTCGATCGACCGGTGCCGATCCAGTACGTGCTCCCGGGGGGTGAACAAAAGCGGGCCAACGTCGTGCTGCAATCGCTCGATCTGCCGATGGAGCGGGCACTGATCGGCCCCGAGGAGGCCGCACCGCCGTCGCTCCGCCGAGCAGAGCGCCCCGTCATGCCCAGGGACGACGCGGAACACGCCGCCCTTCGCGACGAAGTCCGGCGGTTGCGCGAACGGATCGACTGGCTCGAGCGCAGGCTCGGCGCGATCGAACCGCGGACGCCCTGACCAGCGGCATCGGGCGCCGTTCGTGACGAGCCTCCGTCGGATGGCAAACGCGACACGGGGGCCGCTGCCTCCGGCGTGCCTCACGCAGCGGGTGCGTCCACCTCGCGGCCGGCCGGGGCCGATGCCAGTCCGTGCCGGGCAAGTTCGTCGTCGAGTGGCACACCCGGCGGCCCGGGCAGTGCGGCCGCCCAGCGGGCCACCCGCGACGGCTCCTTGCGGACCGTCACCTCACCCGGCCTGCGGCCGCCCGCGGTCGCCCACGCCTCGGCCTCGTCCGACAGATGGCAAAGCAGCCGTTCGATGCCCGCCCGTTGCAGTTCGATCCCGTCGCGATCGAGGTTCGGCGGAATGGCGAGCGGCCGGCTGATGATGCCCCGGGCACGCGTCCACGGCCGCGGAATGGCGAACCGGTCCCAGGTCGAGAGCCGCCACGGCCGCTGGTAGCCGAGCCCCATGACCACGATCGGGATGCCGAGCAGGCTGGCGAGAAACACGCAGCCGGCGGCCAGGCGGCGCCGTGGGCCCCGGGGACCATCGGGGGTGATCGTCAGGCTGCCCGTCGCCGCCCGGGCCGCGAGTTCCCGCAGCGCCGCCGAGCCCCCCTGAAACGTGCTCCCACGCACCGTGCCGAAGCCCATCATGTGGGCCACACGGGCGAGGATGTCCGCATCCCGGTGCCGTGAGAGGAGCATCGAGATGTTGCCATGACCGCGCAGATAAAGGGGCAGGAGAATGTTCTCGTGCCAGAAGACGTAGATCTTCGCGCCCCGAAATCCGGGGTGCACCGGATCGGCATCGGCGGCACCGAACTCGACGCGGCAGTCGAGGGTCGCCATCCACAGGCGGATGCAGGCGGTCGAGACGAGCGACAGGCCGCCGATCGCAAGCGGGGAATTCGCCTTCATGTTCCTTCCTTCATCGGGGCAGCCCCGGGCCTGGCCGCAGCCTGTCAGCCCTCCACGAGCGGCCAACTCCCCTCGAAGACCTCCTCGGCCGGACCGGTCATGAACACGCTTCCGTCGGCGCCCCATTCCAGGTCGAGCCTGCCGCCGGGCAGGTCGGCTGCGATCGCCCGGCCGGTCCGGCCGGTGATCGCGCCGGCGACGCAGACCGCCGATGCCCCGGTGCCGCAGGCCATGGTGATGCCGCTGCCGCGTTCCCAGGTCCGCATCCGCACGTGATCGGTCGCGAGGACCTCGACGAAGTGCACGTTGACACGCCTGGGAAAGAGCGGGTGCACCTCGATCCGCGGCCCGACCAGCTGCAGTGGGACCCGGCCCACGTCGCGGCAGTAGAAGACGACGTGCGGAGTGCCCATCGAGACGCAGGTCATCCGCGGAGCGAGGCCGCAGTCGTCCCACCAGGCGGCAGGATCGCCCAGCGCCTGGCAGGGGGCGTCGGCGACGCGATCGTCTCCCGCGCCGACCACGGGGATCGCGGCGGCTTCGAGGAGCGGCGGGCCCATGTCGACCCGGACCCGCGATGTTCGCGGCCCGGTCGGGGTGACGACGAGCGTCAGGACGCCGCGGCCGGTTTCGATCGTCACGGCGCCCGGGGCGGCGCGGCCACGGGAGACGACGAGGTGGGCCACGCAGCGGACGCCGTTGCCGCACATCTCCGATTCGCTGCCATCGGCGTTGAACATCCGCATCCGCGCCGCCGCGGCCGACGATGGCTCGACGAGGATCAGCCCGTCTCCTCCCACGCCCCGATGCCGGTCGGCGATCCGCGGCGCGACGGCCGCCGGATCGGCGGGGGGCCGCTCGGCGAAGCAGTCGATGTAGACGTAATCGTTCCCGGCGCCGTGCATCTTCACGAAGCGGAGCAGTCGTTCCGGCATGATCGTTTCCAACGGGGCGTCGTGCCCGGGGCGGTTCGTGGCCGCATGGTAGCAGCGCCCGGCCGCCACCGGCAGTTCATCTCGGCGGCTCGCGCCGCCCGCCGGCCAGCCGGCCCGGGGCTCCCTGCCGGGCCTGCAGCCGCTGCAGTGCGCCGGCCAGCGTGGGGAACGCCTCGGTCGTCGCCGTCGGCTCGGCGAGGGTGCCGTCCACGTGGACGAGGAGAAACTGCCCGCTCGCGCCGCCGAGCAGCCGCTTCACGGCAGGCAGCTGCGTCTCCGCGTCGCCGACGATCGAGCGGAAGGTGAGGTTGACGTTGGAGTCGAAGTCCACCTCGCCGGCACCCACCAGACTGATGGCGTCGCCGGCGAGCTCGATGTTGTCGAGGTAGGCACGGGGCCCCTCGATGCGGAAGTCGACCACGCTGCTGCTGAAGGCGTTTCGGTCCGGCGCCTTGACGCGCAGGATCTTGAGCAGGGACATCACCACCGACAGTTCATAGATGTCGGCGTCGCGGAGCCGCACCTGGCCGCGGCCGGCCAGCGAATGCATGCCTCCCCGCGAGCCGGTGAGCTCCAGCGTGCCGAAGACGCGGCCCCGGTAGCGGTTCGACCGGCCGGTGGTGTCGGCCACCAGCCGCTCGAGGTCGGCTTCCGCCAGGCCGGCCGTGATCGCGAAATCGTTCCGTTCCGACAACGCGACGCTGCCGTCGAGATGGAGCGTGACCGCGCCGACGCGGGCCTGGTGCCGCCGGGCGGATCCCGGCTCGCGGGCGGCGGCCCCGCCGAACCGGACGCCGTCCGGATCCATCAGCAGCGGCCCCCGGATCGCCGTCAGTTGCAGGCCCCGCCAGGTCGCATGATCGATCGCCAGATCGCCGCTGGTCCACCAGGCGTGACCGTCGCTCTGCCCGCGCAGCCTGATGCCGCCATGCACGTGCTCCAGCGGCGTGCCGACGTCGAGCGTCGCCTCCTGGACGTCGACGTTCATGTCCCAGGCCGCGGCTGCCGGCCCCGGCACCGAGACCGCCCGGCCGTCCGGCTGCGGCACGGACACCGGCTGCGTCGAATAGACGTCGAGGCTGCCGGCGAGCGACACCAGGCCCCCGAGCCGCACGCCGGCGACGGCCCGACGCAGACCGGCGGGAAGCGCGTCGAGCACTTCGTGATCGGCCCGCACGCGGTCGGCGGTGAGGCGTGTGAACGAGACCCGCCAGCCCCCGTCGGGCTGGAACTGGCAGTTCCCTTCGGCGGCGACCGTCGTCCGGTCGTGCACGCCGCGCACGCCTTCGAACCGCAGCAGGCCGTTCTTCCAGACCAGCCTCCCGCGCAGCCGTTCCAGCCGGTAGGGAAACCACGCCGGCTCGATCGAGACCGTGTCGCCGACGGGCGTGGCGGCGAGTTCGACGTCGGTATGCCGCGGCCGGATGCGGTGCCGGACGGTGGCGCTGAACTCGGCGTTGCCGCGCGGATCGACGTCGTCCCAGATGCGGCGCACGCCGACCGGCAGGGCGGCACGCAACTCCGGCTCGAGGACGACGCCCGTGCCGCTGAGATTCAGCGTCAGTTCCCCGTCGTCGGCCCCGCGCGGCTCGAGGCCGCCCGAGCAGCGGACCTCGCCCGTGTCGTTTCTGCCGACCATGTCATGGATCGTCCAGCGGCCACGGTCCATGCGGATCACGCCGCTGACGTTCGACAGCGGATAGGGAAAGCCGGCGTAGCAGAGCGTGCAGCGATCGAAGCGGATGCCCAGCGAGTTGGCATGTCCGCCGGCCAGGTGGCCGCCGCGCTCGTGGCGGAAGACGAACCCGAAGCTGCCCGCGGCCCGCAGGGCGCGGACGATGTCGGCGCTCCGCTGTGGCATCGCGGCCAGGAGGGCGTCGTCGATCTGCAGCCGGTCGCCCCGCACCTCGACGA
This sequence comes from Planctomycetia bacterium, assembly GCA_046339335.1. GTDB lineage: Bacteria > Planctomycetota > Planctomycetia > Pirellulales > UBA1268 > QWPN01. The sequence continues at coordinate 18,644 of JBKDUV010000363.1, forward strand.
ATCCTTGCGGCCCACCCGGGCCGGTTGCCAGACGGCCGTCGACCTGAACCGGTTGTCCGCCGGCCTGACCGGCCAGATGCATGTCCAGCCGGCCGTCCCGAAACGTCACCGTGCCCACGGTGCGATCGAGCCGATAGGGAAACCGGTAATGGGTGAGGGAGACGTTGCGGCAGCGAACGGCGACATCCGGCTGCAAGACGCCCGACCGGCGGGCCACACGGGCCGTGACGTCGACCTCGCCTGCCGGGAGCAGCCGGCTCCACTGGCGGGCCACCTCCTCGGGCAAGAGCGACTCGAACTGCCGGCCGACGACGAGCTTCTCGGCCTCGACGGCGAGATCGAAGTCCGCGTCCGCGGTCCATGCCCCCCAGCGCCCGGAGCCGGTGAGCAGCGTCGAACCGGAGTGGGCCCTGAACCATTGCCAGGAGACGCCCGTCCTGTCGGCCGTGAACGCCGCCGTCGCGTCGCTGATCGCCAGCGCGACCGCCGGATGCTCGAACCGTCCCCCCTCCAGCCGGCCGTTGACCTCGAAGGCGGCGGCCGCGGGGGCGGAGAGTTGCCCGGCGATGCGGCAGTCGATTGTCAGCCGTCCTTGGACTGCATCGCACCATTGCCGACGCGCGGCCTCCAGCGGCAGCCAGGCGGTCGAACGCCGTGACACCTCAATCGCCTGTACGGTGCCCGTGAGTTCAAACCCGTTGCCGTCCGGCGACAGTGCCCCTTCGAAGGCCGCCCGGTCGAAGAGATCGCCGGAACACTGGCCGGCCAGGGTCGGGCCGCCGGTGCCGGTCGCAGGCCTGATCTCGACCGCGATCGCGCGGAGGCTCGTCCGCGTCCGCTGCCGCAGGTCCTCGACGATCAATGTGCCGTCCTCGACGGCGATCGGCACCGGCACGGCGGCCGGCCGGCCGCGGGCGAGGGCCGCGACGTTCCACCAACCATCGTCGCCGCGGGCGACGTACAGGAGCGGGCGGCGGATGCGCACGCCCGTGATTCGTGGCTCGCCCGTGCCCATTTCGGCGAGCGTGGCCGTGCAGGCCAGCATCAGCTCATCGATCACCAGCAGCCGGCGCCGGTCGGGGGGGGCGGCGGGGTCGAAGACCGTGATCCCCCGGGCGACGATGCCCTCTCCCTGCACGACCGCAGCCGACCGCACCTGCACGCCGAGCGCGGGAAACTCAGCCCTCAACCGCGCCTCCAGTTTGCGGCGGACCATCTCGCCGACGTGATTCGACCCGATCGCACCGGCGGCGACGATGCCGGCGACGGTGAGCGGCAGCGTCCAGCGGACGACCGTCCAGAGGATGTCGGCGAGCGGTTTCACGGTGGTGGCGATGGGGGCGCGCGACGGTCCCGGGGGCGATCGGGGGCGGGAGGGTAGGCCCGCCAGGAAAACGCGTCAAGCGTCCGGCAGCCTCGCCCGCTCCCACGAGAACCGCCGTTCCCCCCAGGTCGCCCCGCTTGCTATAGTGCCCCCTTGTGTCGCAGCCGGAGACGGGGGAAAGCCGCCGGGGAAGTGTGCCGGCATCGGTTCATCCAATCAGGAGCGCAAGACGCATGAAACCTGTCCACTATTCGCCCGCCGCCCCGCTGCCACGCCAGCAACTCATCTTCTGGGGCTGCTTCGTCGCCCTGATCACCACCTCGTTCGCGTTCTTCACGCGGATGTACCTCTGCGACGTGCGGTTCGGCGCGGACTTCGGCATCGACAAGGTCGGAATCGGAGCCCTCAAGGGCGCCGGTGTCTGGCCGTTCGCCATCTCGATCATTCTCTTCAGCCTGGTCATCGATCGCGTGGGCTACAAGGTCGCGATGATTTTTTCGTTTCTCTGTTACCTCGGATACCTGGTGATGGCGTGGATGGCATACGGGGCGATTCAAGGCGTGGCCCCCGACCAGCTGGCGGCGGCCCAGGCCAAGGGCTACCAACTGCTGTACTGGGGAAGCATCGTGCTCGGACTCGGAAACGGCACCGTCGAGGCATTCATCAACCCCGTGGTGGCCACGATGTTCAATCGGGAAAAAACGAAGTGGCTGAACATCCTGCACGCCGGCTGGCCGGGCGGCCTCGTGATCGCCGGGATCATCACCATCATGCTCGCCGAGACGGCACGCAGCGGCGACTGGCGGATCGTGCTGGGAATCGTCGCCGTCCCCGCCGTGATCTACCTGCTGATGCTGGCTGGCGTCACGTTCCCGCGGAGCGAGCGGGAACAGGCTGGCGTCAGTTATCGGGAAATGCTGGCGGAATTCGGTGCGTTCGGGGCCCTGGTGGGCTTCGGACTGATCTTTCTCCAACTCGCCGAGGTGTTTCAGTTCAACGTCTGGATCGCGGTCGCCCTAGCCGCGGCCGTGGCAGCAGCCTTCGGGATCTACACCGGCAGTTTCGGCAGATCGATCCTCGCCTTGCTGATCATCATCATGATGCCGCTGGCGACGACCGAAATCGGCACCGACGGCTGGATCAGCGGACTGATGGAAAAGCCGATGGAGGCGGCCGGCTTCAACCCCGGCTGGGTGCTGGTCTACACGTCCGCCATCATGATGGTCCTCCGCTTCTTTGCCGGCCCCATCGTGCACAGCCTGTCTCCGATCGGCCTGCTCATCGCCAGTTCCGTCATGGCGATTCTCGGTCTGTTCGCCCTTTCCAAGACGGGCGACGCGGGGCTGGCGGCGATCTTCGGTGCCGCGACGCTGTACGGCATCGGCAAGACTTTTTTCTGGCCCACGATGCTCGGCGTGACGGCGGAGCAGTGCCCGAAGGGGGGCGCCCTGACCCTGAACGCGATTTCCGGCATCGGCATGATCGCGGTGGGCGTGCTCGGGTTTCCCCTCATCGGGGCCCTCCAGGAGCGGACGGCGAGCGCCGAACTGCGGGCGAGCGCGCCCGCGACGGCGGCCGACGTGCTCGTCGCCAAGCCGTACATGGGCATGACCTACGATGCCATCGATCCCCAGAAGGCCGAGGCGTTGGCCGGGGACGACGCCAAGGCGGCGCTGGCCGCGGCGAACAAGGCGGGCCAGTTCGACACGCTGGCGAAGATGGCACTCTTCCCGGCGTTCATGCTGGGCTGCTACGTGCTGCTGTGGGCCTACTTCAGGACGCAGGGTGGCTACCGGGCTCAGGACCTGACTGCCGGCGGCCATTGACGCCGGCCCGGGCAGCGGAGCAGGTTCCCCCGCGGCGGTCCGGGAGCGACCGCGGTCCGCCGGCGTTCAGGCACGACGGCCGACCGTGATGGTGCTGCTGCCACGACCGATGCGGACGCCCCCCGGATAGTCCGCAAGCCTGCACGGCGGCGGATCGGGGTGTCGGCAGAGTGCGGCCAGCCGCTGGTAGTGACCGGCCGTCATGTCGCGACGCGGCCAGCCCTCGCGTTCCCAGAGGGCCGCGAACATCTCCGCGACAAGATGTGAATCGAGACTGCGGAGCAGCTCGACGGGCAGGGTGATCGAGCCATCGGTCGCGAGTGTGGCGTGGGCATCGAGCACCCGCTCGGCGGCGGACCGCAGCGCGCGCGCCAGCCGCCCCGCCTGCTCGCCGAGCCGCACCAGCGCGGCGGCCGCCGCCGGGTAGGGTCCGGCGGCACAGCGGGCGAGAATCTCGTGGCGGAGGAAATTCCGTGCGTGGCGGATGTCGTCGTTCGACTCGTCGTCGCGCCACGTCGCGGCCTGACCGCGAAGAAACTCCCGCACGTCGGCCCGGGTCACGCCGAGCAGGGGCCTGAGAAGCGCGACTCCCGGACAGAGTTCGCGGGCGTGCCGCATGCCGGCCAGCCCGGCCGGCCCCGTGCCGCGAAGCATGCGGTGCAGGATCGTCTCGGCCTGGTCGTCGGCGGTGTGGGCCACGAGCACGTGACGGGCGGCGCGGTCGCAGGCGGCCTGTTCCAGGAAGCCGTACCTCAGCCGCCGGGCCCGCGCCTCGAACCCCTCGCCGCCCCCCTGATCCGGCTCCCGAACGGCCAGCTGACGCCACGTGAAGGGAAGGCCCAGCCGTTCGGCAAGCGCCGCGACGAACTCACGATCGGTACCGGCGGCAGGGCGGAGGTCATGCTCGGCATGAGCCACGACGATTCGTGATCCGGGCGGGGCGACCGCGACCAGTCCCAGAAGCAGGGCCACGCTGTCGGCCCCGCCGGACACGCCGATGAGAAGCGGGGCAGCCCAGACTTCGCGACCGAGTCGCATCCGCAGCGCCTCTGGAACGGCCGCGGCATCGGCTCGGGAAGTGGAGAGTGTGCGATTCACGGCTGCCCTGTTCACCCATTCTGCCAGCCCGGCCGCCGTCGTGGTACGTCGCCGGCGCCCGTGAACCGACATTGAGTGGCCCCGCGTGGCGGACTACTCTCCCGCCCGCCCCGTGGCTCCGCTCCCCCAGGAATCCTGCCATGTGCCTCCGGTCCGTGCTCGCCGTCGTCCTCACGGCCCTGTTCCTGCTGCCGCAGGCTGGCTGTTCCATGCTCCTCACGGCCGCCTACCTGCTGGAGCCCGCCGACGTTCCCGCCGAGTTCGCCGGCCTGGCTGGCAAGAAGGTCGCGGTGGTCTGCCGGCCGATCATTGAACTGGAATTCAGCGACGCGCACTCGGCCCGTGAGCTGGCAGGCTTGGTCGGCAGTCAGATCGAGGCCTCCGTCCGCAAGGCGAAGGTCGTGAAGCAGCAGGAGGTCGCCCGTTGGATCGACGAGCACGGCGCCGTCGAGTACCCGGCGTTGGGCAAGGCGCTCGACGCCGACTTCGTCGTCGGGATCGACCTGGAGGGGTTCCGGCTCCACGAGGGGGCGACGCTCTATCGTGGCAAGGCGACGGCCCATGTCCGCGTCTTCGACGTCAAGAAGAAGACGGTCGCGTTCGAGAAGCGGCTGGACGACTACACCTTTCCGAGCGACGGCGCGATTCCGGCGACCGACCGCACGGAAATCCAGTTTCGCGCCCTGTTTCTCCAGATGCTGTCACTGCGGATCTCCCGCTGCTTCCATGCGTACGAGAGCCGGGAGACGTTCGCCAGCGAGAATCTGACGTTTTGATCCCGGCGGCTGCCGGGCCATCCATGGCAAGCGCGTTCGAAACGCCGGCAACGTGCAGGCCTGCGACCGGACGCGGCGTTGGCATCGGCCGCGGCGATCGTCAGAGATTCTTGAGCGGCCGCGACGGCTTCGGCGGCGCGAGCTGCTGCTTGCGGTCGTCAGCCGGCAGGCCGGGCATCCCGTTGCCGCCG
>JBKDUV010000364.1:0-5143 GCA_046339335.1 Planctomycetia bacterium
GCCAGCGGCGTGCCCGAGCCGCCTGGTGCCGGACGGTCTCCAGCCGACCGGCGACCTCGCCGACGATGTCGGCAAGCCGCTGGCGGTTGAGCTCGGCCCGCTCCAGCCGCCGCAGGGCATCGGCCCGTCGCGTGCTAAAACGGGTGATTCCGGCCGCCTCCTCGAACACGGCCCGTCGGTCCTTGCCCGACGCCACGAGCAGTGCGTCCACCCGCCCCTGCTCGATGACGCTGTAGGCCTCCGTCGCCGCACCGGTTCCCGAGAACACCTCGCGGATGTCTCGCAGCCGCGTCACCTCGCCGTTGAGCAGGTACTCGCTCTCACCGCTCCGATAGACGCGGCGCATGATCCGCACCGCGGCGGCGTCGACGGGCAACTGACGGGCCGTGTTGTCGAAGATCAGCGACACCTCGGCGGCGTTGAGCGGCTTGCGTGAGACGGAGCCGGCAAAGATGACGTCGGTCATCTCCTTGCCCCGCAGGCTGCGGACGGACTGCTCGCCGAGCACCCACTTGATCGCATCGACGACGTTCGACTTGCCCGAGCCGTTGGGGCCGACCACCACGGTGATCCCGGCCGGAAACTCGAAGCTGGTGCGGTCGGCGAAACTCTTGAAGCCGCACAGTTCCAGGGCCTTGAGCCTGGTCATCGGTGCTCGTCCGGATGGTCGTCGGCCGCGTCACCGAGCCTGTCGTCGGCGACCGCGCGGTCCGCGGCGATCTCGCGGCTGCGGGCCGACGCCTCCTGATGGATGCTCTCCCGGCCATCGTACTCCGAGGGGATCGCGTCGAAGGCCAGCCGGCTGCGGATTCCGCGCCGGCTGCTGGCCTGCTGCAGGAACTGCACGACGTCGGGGTAGCTGCCACCGAGTTCGACGATGCCGCGGATGACCGGCTCGATCGCGGCCCGCATCTCGACCGACTGATCCGACTGGCCGGGCACGAACCGGCTCACCGTCGCCATCGTGCCCTCGACCACGACCACGATCGTCCCCCCCGCCTCGACCCGCAGTCCGTCGGCGAGCGGGTGCTCCGCGCCGAAGAGGACGATCTCGGGCCGCGTGCTCCGGGTGACATGCACCAGTGGGGGGCCCTTGACGTCGAGGACGTGGAGCGAAAAGGCGTCGCCACACCGATCCCCAGTCACGAGCGGCATGGTCCGGTCCATGCGCCACAAGGCACGGAACGCGCCGTAGCGGGTCTCGGCGCTGGCGCTGGAGAGGAGCGACTGCAGGGCGTCGATGCCGTTCGGGTCGTCGAGCACGGTGAGCGCCGCGAGCGCGGCCGGACGGGCGCTGCGCATCTCGGCTGCGGCGCTGGCGAGGTGCGACGCCGCCACCGATTCACCGAGGTAGGCGAGTGCCTCGGCGGCCGCGAACCGCGACTCCGCATCGTTCGAGTCAAGCGCGCCGCGCAGCGTCGGGATCGCCTCCTTGCCAATCGCCTCGAGCCGCAGCGCGGCTGCCGGAGCGGTGACGGGATCCGCCAGCTGCCGGCCGAGCAGTTCGAGCCGGGCATGGCGGCCGCCGGCGGGCTCGACGACGGCCACGCTGCGCACGACGCGGACGTAGCGGTCGAGGTTGTGGCGATACGTGGCCGGAATCTCCATCTCGATGAACTGGTCGTTCTTGGGCGTGGCCACCCCCTTCTTTGCGCCCCGCACGACGGCGTGAAATCGCCGATTGATGACCTCCCCGAGCCGCTGTGACAGCGCCACCGAGCGATGTTCGGGGGCGAGCAGGAGGCCGATCGGCCGATTCACGCACGACACGCCCCCCGCCGGAATCCGCGCCCGGATCCGGGCCACCGCATCGAGGGTGCCATTGGCGACCGGATCGACCAGCAGCGGCCCTTCGACGATGCCCTGCACCCGTCCCTCGCGTACCCGATTGCCGAGGACCGCGACGTCGGTGAGCCGCGTCTCCATCAGCCCTCCGCCGGCAAGGCTCGTGGTGTCGGTGTCCGCCGGCGTCTCCACGAAGACGTCGAACCGGTCCCCCTTGCGCACGCCCGGCGGCAGATAGGCGTGCACCCAGACGAGCGCCGTCTGCGGCGAAGCGAGCAGCGTGTTGGGATCGACGACGCCGCGTTCCTGCATGTCGGAGAGGAGCATCGCCCGCTGCGGCCCAGGGGGCGGATCGCTGCCGGTGCCGGGCAGGCCGGTGACGAGGGCGGCACGCTCGATCCGCTGCAGGCCGAGCCCGGACGCGATGGCGTAGTCACCGACGAGCTTGGTGTCGGCCTCCAGCCCGGCAAGCGCCTCGACCTCGGGGCTCTGGCTGCGGATGGCCGTGCCCGCACACCCCGCCGTGGCGACGAGCAACGGCAGGCTGATCACGAGCGAATGACGAAGCGGAGCGCCGTGCAGTGAGATCATAGGGTGCTGTCCGAGCGGGCCGGGCGAGCGGCCCATGCCGAGGCGACGAGGGCGAACCGGCCGCGGAAGGTAGGAGGCCCGTCGGGGGCGGTCAAGGTTTCTTTGCCGCGACTAACGCGGGGAAAAGCCGCCAGACCAGGCTTGGCCCGCCTCCGGCGTCCTGCTACCGTTCGGCCCCCGCGTGGGCCGCCGGCCCGCGCGTCCACACCCGGAGCCCTCCCGTCTGGAGCGTTGAACGTGACCCTGTTGCACCCGCAGAACGGCCTCGGCGTCCACGTGCGCTGGATGATTCGCCGCGACATGCAGGAAGTCGTGGCCATCGAACGCGAGGCGTTCGAGTTCCCCTGGTCCGAGGAGGACTTCACCCGCTGCCTGCGGCAGCGAAACTGCATCGGCATGGTGGGTGAAGTCGCCGACTCCGTCGTGGCCTTCATGGTCTACGAACTGCAGCGGACGCGACTGCACGTCATCAACTTTGCCGTGCTGCGGTCGCACCGCCGGCTGGGCATCGGCTCGCACCTGCTGCAGAAGCTGCTCGGCAAGCTCACGCCGGAGCACCGCAGCCGCGTCCTCCTCGAGGTTCGCGAGACGAATCTGCCCGCCCAGCTCTTCGTCCGTGCCCACGGTTTCCGAGCGGTGTCGGTGCTCCAGGACTTCTACCAGGACACCACCGAGGACGCGTACCTCATGGAGTACCTGCTGGACGCCGCCCCCGCCGCGCTGCCCCGTCGGCTGGCGGGCTGACCGAGCGGGTCAACGCCGCCACGACGACCGCGGCACGGCGGCGCAAGGCCGCCGTGGCATCACGGTCGGTGCCACGCGGTGCGAACACGCTGAGCAGCGGGCCGCCACGGGCGATTATCTGTCCCGGCCGCGGAATGTCGGCGAGCGCGGGCCAGCCGCCGTCCGCCTCCCGCCATGCGGCGGCGACGGACTCCAACCGGACCTGCAGGCCGGGGTCGATCGCCGTCGGTCGCGAGGCGAACAGCACGGCCTTCGTCCAGGTGCGCAGGCCGCCGGCCTGCCGCGCGACCGCCGTCACCGCGGGCGCCCCGCAGGCGGCAAGGTGCTCCGCCGCGATCGATCGGCCGGTGGACCGCTCGATGAGCTCCATCGACGCGGTCGGGCGGGGGTTGACCTCGACGACCCACACCCGCCCGTGCCGATCGACGACGACGTCCACGCCCACCGCGCCGGTCAGGCCGAGCCCGACGAGCATGCGTCCGACCGCGTCGAACTGCCTGCGCACCGGGGCAGGCAGCCTTCCGATGGCGACGCCGATCCCGCCGCACCAGGTGAGCCCGCCGGCACCGCACCACGGGCGACCGAGCAGCTGCCGGCTGGCACCGAGCAGCTCCGCGCCGCGTGGCCCGACCACGTGACAGGTGGACCAGGCCGCGCCCGGCACGAACCGCTGCCAGATGGAGCGGCCCGTGCGCGGTCGCCGCGCCGTCAACGCCGTCCAGCGGTCGATCCCACGGCCGCCGGCACCGGCCGTCGGCTTGACGAGAAACGAGCCATCCCGCGGCAGGCCGGCCGCGTCGGCTCGTGTCTCGGGAAACGCGAGCCCGGCCGCACGGGCGGCACGCTCCAGGTTCATGACATCGCGAACGGCCCGCACGGCCGCGACGCTCGCGCCAAGCAACGGCCGCTCCGCGGCCAGCGCCGCGATCACGTCCGGGTGATTCTCGAGTGCTCCGGTGTAGCACACCGGCCCCGGCGGAAACCGCCTGCATGCCGCGACAAGGCTGCCGGGATACGTCGCCCCCCCGGCCCGCGCGATCACCACGGAGTCGGCGACCGCGGCGAGATCGAGGTCAGCGAACAGGTCGGCTGCATGCACCCGCCAGCCGGCGCGGCATGCCGACTGCGCGAAAGCGCGCACCGACGCACCGACCACGACGAGGTCTCGTTGCCGCGCGGCTGCGCGGTGCACGGCAGCCGGTCGTGGTGACGACATGGCGGATATCTTCCTGGCACGGATCGACGGCCTGTGCACGGGAACGGCAGGCGACGGAGCCGGGCCGGCAGTGCGTTTCCAGTGAGGGAGAGGACGGCCGCGGCGATGCGTTTCCTTGTGCCCCAGGCCGATCATGGTATCCTTTCCGCCCTTCACCGGCCGTCGGCCCTTCGGCGCGCCGGAAAGATCCGCCCACCGGCCGTCCGGGGATCGGTCGGCGGAACATGTGCACCCGGGAACTGACCACGAGGAGTATCTGCCCATGTCGATGTTCATTGGCGAAGCGCTGGTTGGCGAAGGAAACGAAATTGCCCACATCGACCTGCTCATCGGCAGCAAGGACGGTCCGGTCGGCGTCGCCTTCGCCAACGCCCTGGCCCGACAGAGCGAGGGGCACTCGAACCTCCTCGCCGTGCTCACCCCCAACCTCGCCGTCAAGCCGGCGACCGTGATGATCACCAAGGTCACGATCAAGGGGGCGAAGCAGGCCGTGCAAATGTTCGGCCCCGCACAGGCCGCCGTCGCCAAGGCCGTCGCCGACAGCGTTGCCAGCGGCGTGATCCCCAAGGCGGAGGCCGAGAACCTCGTCATCGTCTGCGGCGTGTTTATCCACTGGCTGGCGGCGGACGACAAGAAGATCTACGACTACAACTACAAGGCCACGGTCGACGCGATCTCCAACGCGATGAAGGGCAAGCCGACCGCCGACGAGATGATCGCCGGCAAGGACAAGGCCGCGCATCCGTTCCGCGGATTCTGAACTGGTTCACGGCTGCCGGGCCGTCCATGGCCCCGGCAGCCTTGGCA
>JBKDUV010000365.1:0-4415 GCA_046339335.1 Planctomycetia bacterium
AGCACTGGAAGAAAGGAGGGACCTGGTCCCGTTGCTCAGGCGTCAGGGCCTGGAGGGCCGCTTCCGCCGCGGTGGCGAGCGGGCCCAGGCAGCCCCGCGCGTGTTGGGCGCAGCCGAGCATGCCATCCGACCGGCTGAATCGCTGCCATCAGCCGCGGCAGGCGCCCGGGAACCTTTTTCTCCGGCCGCGCATCAAAGGGTCGGCCAGGCCTCGAGTCCGTATAGTGACCCAGCCCGGCTGACCGGGCCGCACACCTCTGCCGGAGACCCAGATGTTTCCCCACCGTCACCCGCGCCATACCATCGCATCACGCCGGCTCGCCGCCGCCATCGCCATGGTGGGCCTGCTCGCAGGAGGCCCGATTCTGATGCGTCCCTTCGCCGTCGGTGACGATGCGGTTCCCCCCGCCGATCGGGCCGCGGCCTGGAAGGCGGTCGACAAGGCGCTCGAGGAGCGGAAGCCAAAAACCGCCCTCCAGGCCCTCGCGGGCGTCGAGGCCTCGGCCATCAAGGACAAGGCCTGGGCCGAGGCCGCCCGGGCGATCGCCACGCGCGTGCTCACCGAGACGGAGGACCGGCCCGACGACGACCCCGAGCGGGTGCTCCGCTTTGCCGCCGCGATCGACAAGGCGCCGGCCGAGACCAGGGGCGTGCTCGAGGCCATCCGGGCCAACTGGACCTGGGGCTATTTTCAAGCGAACCGCTGGCGGTATCAGCAGCGGACGCAGGGAGGCGCCGATGCCAAGGACCTCGCCAAGATCGCCGAATGGGACCTGCCGGCGATCGTCGCCGAGATCAGGAAGCGGTTCGCCGCGGCCGTCGGCGCACCCGGGAGTCCTGAGCGGGCCGCACTCCAAAAACTCCCGGTCGCCGAGTGGTCGGCGATCATCGACAAGGGGACGATGACCGACGCCTATCGCCCCACCGTGTGGGACGTGATCGTCCGCGACGCGATCGAGTTTTCAAGTTCCGGCGAGCGCGGGCTCGTGGCCCCGGAGGACGCGTTCGAGATCGACGCCGACGCGCCCGCCCTCGGCACGGCCGAGGAATTCCTCGCGTGGCAGCCGGAGGCCGCCAAGAAGGTCACCGACACCGATTCGCCGCTGCTCGACACCATCCGCCTGTATCGCGACCTCCTCGCCTTCCACAAGGGCGATGCCGACCGGACGGCCTTTCTTGCCGCCGACCTCGACCGGATCCAGTGGGCAAGCGGCGCGGTTGTGCCCACGGGCGAACCGGCCGATCTTTTCGACCGCAAGGAAAAGGCCCTGCGCGGCTTCATCGAGCGGGCCGGCGACCACGAGACCGCGGCGCTTGGTCGCTTTCACCTCGCGAGCCTGATCCAGCAAGGGGACGGGCAGGGGGATCCAGGCGACATGGTCGAGGCTCGAAAAATCGCGCTGGCCGGAGCGGAGGCGCACCCCAAGAGCCCCGGCGGCGCGATGTGCAAAAACCTCGTCGCGCAGATCGAGAGCCGCGATCTTTCGCTCGCGACGGAATCCTCCTGGGCCGACCCGTGGCCGGTCGTCCGCGTCACCTACCGGAACATTGCCAAGGTTCACCTCCGGCTGGCGAAGGCCGATTTTCCCGGCCGGCTCAAGGCGGGCAAGCTGCACGGCAATTGGATCGACGACGCCGACCGCAAGGCGATCCTCGCCCTGCCGGCCGTGAAGCAGCACGCCGCCGACCTGCCCGCCACGCCCGACTACCGGCAGCGGCACCAGGACATCCCGGTGGCGGCCGCGTTCGATGCCCAGGGTCTCGAGCCCGGGGCCTACTGGGTCATCGCCAGCCACAAGGAAAATTTTGGCGAGCAGGACAACGTCGTCTTCGTGACGCTGATCCACGTCACGAACCTGGCGATCGTGTCGGAGCAGAATCCGCATGCGGCCGGCCTTGCCGGCCACGTCGTCGACATCGCCTCCGGGGAGCCGGTCGCCGGGGCGACGGTCAAGGCGTTCGTCCGTGGCGAGCGCGGTGGTCCGCCGTCGTTCACCGAGACCGCCACCGCCACCACCGACAAGGATGGCCGCTACGACGTCAACGTTCCGAATCAGAAGGAACTCGTCGTCGTGGCCACGGCCGAGCTTGGCGGCAAGCGGCACACTGCCGCCACCGATCCGACTCATGTCTGGAGACACGAGCAATCGACCGCCTTCCAGACGCTCGTGCTCGTCACCGACCGCGGCATCCATCGCCCCGGCCAGATCGTCCACTACAAGGGGATCGCCTGCGCGGGGAACCATGCCAAGGCCGAGTATCGCGTCATCGCCGACCGCGAGATCGTCGTCACGTTCCGCGATGCCAACGGCCGCGAGGTGGCCAAGGCGACCCACAAGACCTCCGCCAACGGCTCGTTCGCCGGCAATTTTCCGATTGCGACCGGGGCGCTGCCGGGGCAGTGGTCGATCCAGGCCCAGGCGCCCGGCAACAACGGCTTCGGGGGCGCGGTGGGTGTGCGGGTCGAGGAGTACAAGCGGCCGAAGTTTCTCGTGAAGCTCGCGGCGCCAGAGAAGAGCCCGCCGCTCGGCGGCGACGTCGTGCTCTCCGGCACGGCCACGACCTACACGGGCCTGCCCGTCTCCGGTGCAAAGGTAAAATGGCACGTCACGCGGCAGGTCCGCTGGCCCTTCTGGTGCCGCTGGTTCTTCCCCTGGCTGCCGTTCGACGCGGGTGGCCAGCGGATCGCCCGGGGCACGGCCGTCAGCGACGACGCAGGAAAATTCACGGTCACGTTCACGGCGAAGCCCGACCGCACGGTGCCGAAGGAGTCGCTGCCGGTCTTCACCTACGCAGTCGTGGCCGACGTCACGGACACGAGCGGCGAGACCCGCAGCGACACGCGGAGCGTGAGCGTCGGCTACACCGACGTCGAGGCGACCCTGTCGGCCGGGGAGTGGCAGGCGGTCGTCCGCGGCGAGCCCGCGGCCGTGAAGCTCACCATCGGCACGACCACGCTCGACGGCCAGCCCTGCGCGGCGGCCGGCACGCTCACCGTGTCGCGGCTCGTGCAGCCGGCGGAGGTGGCGCGTGGCGACCTGCTTGGCGGCCCGGGCGGAATGCCGCGGCCGTTCCGCGGCCGTGGCCGCGACGTTGGCCCGGCGGTGGCCCGGCCGGTCGAACCCGACCCTGCCAACCCGCAGACCTGGGCCGCGGGGGAGGCCGTCTTCACGCAGAAGGTGGCCACCGACAAGGCCACGGGAAAGGCCGAGGCGACGGCGAACCTGCCGGCCGGCATCTACAAGGCGGTGTTCGAGATTCCGGCAGCCGGCGCCGTGCCGGCGGTGAAGGCCGAGCAGGTGATCGAGGTGGTCGATCCGGCCGCCGACCGCTACGGCGTGAAGCGGGCGTTCGTGCTCAAGGCTGAAAAGCAGTCGATCGAGCCGACTGGCGAGTTTTCAGCGTTCATCGGCACTGGCTATGCGAAGGGGCGGGCGCTCGTCGAGATCGTGCAGGCGGGCAAGACGCTCGCGCGGTACTGGACCGAGCCGGGGCGGACGCAGTGGCCGGTGAGCCTGAAGGTGACCGATGCCCATCGGGGCGGGTTCACCGTGCGGGCGTGGATGGTCCGCGACGGCCGGATCCATTCCGAGAACCGCACGATCGACGTGCCGTGGACGAACAAAAAACTCGCGATCGAGTGGGAGCGGTTCACCCGCCGGCTCGAGCCCGGGGCGAAGGAAATCTGGCGGGCGAAGATCATGAGCGTCGCCGATCCGGTGGCCGGGCCGGCCGCGCCCGTCGCGGCCGAGTTCCTGGCGCTCGCCTACGACCAGTCGCTCGACGCGCTGGCCGAGCACGCCTGGCCGGGCGACGGCCTGATGGGGATGTTCCGCCGCGAGTCGAGCTGGCTGAACATCTCGTTCACCAATCGCGGCGAGGGGTTCAATCACGTCCTCGGTCACTTCGACGTGCCGCAGGTGGGTGTGCCGCAGCTGACCTACCGCGTGCTGCGGGATCCCTTCGGCACGCCGGCGATGGGATGGGAGGGCGGCCCTGGCGGGGGCGGCCGGATGCTCATGCGGCAAGGGGCGAAACCCGGTCTTGAGTTCAGAGCCTTGGCCATGGATGCCGCAGCAGCGGTACCCGGGGCCCCGAGGAAAGCCTCGGTCAATACAAACGCGGCCCGTGCCGGACTAGTCGATGAAGCCGACAAACTCCAGGCGGGCGACCCACAAGGCCCCGGTGGCCCGGCGGTCCCCGCCGCCGCGGCCCCGCCGCCACGGAAAAACCTCGTCGAGACGGCGTTCTTCCTGCCGACGCTTTCGAGCGGCAAGGACGGCGTCGTGTCGATCGAGTTCACGCTCCCCGACACGCTCACGACCTGGCAGTTCAAGGGCCTCGCCCACGACGCGGCGCTTCGCAGCGGATCAATCGTGGCTGAATGCGTGTCGGTAAAAGACCTGATGGTCGAG
>JBKDUV010000366.1:0-3973 GCA_046339335.1 Planctomycetia bacterium
GCCGGAAAGCGACCCTTCCGAGGTGAGTAGCAGCGTGCGTCGGGCGGCGCCCGATGCTGGAGCCGGGCTCAGCCCGGCGACGTAAGCCGGAGCAGACGCCGGGTCGGCTGCGACGGCGCGCATGTCAGAGCCCGAACGCCCGCCGCAGCACGTGGAGCGATTTCTCCCCCTGCTCCGCCGCCACGACCACGTTGAGCCGGACTTCGCTCGTGCTCACGAGGTCGATGTTGATCCCCTCGTCGGCGAGCGGCTTGAAGAGCCGGTCGGCGACGCCGGCATGGCTGCGGATGCCGACGCCGGTGATCGAGAGCTTGGCCACCTGGGGCACGTCGGCCACGCGGGCCCCGCGGGCCGCGGCGATCCGCCCCGCCACGTCAATCGCCCGGTCGCGGTCGCCGGCCGGCACGGTGAACGACAGTTCCGCCCGGCCGTCACGCGGATGGCTCTGCACGATCATGTCGACGAACAGGCCGGCCCGCCCGACCTCCTCGAAGACGTCGGCGGCCACTCCCGGCGTGTCGGGGAGATCGGTGAAGGTCACAAGCGCCTGCGATGAGTCGAGGATGCAGTCCTCCACCGCCAGATCCTCCATCCCCTCCAGCCGGCGAACGACCTCCAGCGGGCTGGACTTCGCCGGCCGGTGGGTGGGCGCTTCGCCGTCCCCCTGAACCTTTTCCTTCTCCAGGGCGAACGCCCGGTGGACCGCGGCCACGGCGGCCGGCCCGTCGGCTCGGTCGACGAGCACGGAGATCTTGATCTCGCTGGTGGTGATCATGCGCACGTTGATCCCGGCCCTGGAAAGCGCGGCGAACATCCGCCCCGCCACTCCCTCGGCCCGGGCCATGCCGACGCCGACGACCGACACCTTGGCCAAGCCGCCGTCGTGCGACAGCCCCGATGCACCGAGGCGCTTCGCCACCGGACCCGCGAGTTCGAGCGCTTCGGCCAGATCATCGGCCGGGACCGTAAAGGAGATGTCGGCCCGCCCCCCCTGGCCGACGTTCTGCACGATCATGTCGACGGCGATGCCGGTGGCGGCGAGCTGCGAGAACAGGGCGTGGCTCGAGCCCGGCTGGTCGGGGACGTTCTCCAGCGTGATCCGTCCTTCCTCCTTGGCGAGGGCGACGCCGCTCGCCGGCCGGGGAGTCGCCTCGTCGGCGGGCAGGATCATCGTGCCTGGCACGTCGCGGAAGCTCGACCGCACCAGCACCTTGACGCCGAACTTCTTGGCGAACTCGATCGACCGCGAGTGCATCACGCCAGCGCCGAGGCTGGCGAGTTCGAGCATCTCGTCGTAGCTGATCGAGCCGAGCCGGCGGGCGTCGGCGAGCATCCGCGGGTCGGTCGTGTAGACGCCGTCGACGTCGGTGTAGATCTCGCAGACGTCGGCTTCCAGGACCGCGGCCAAAGCTACGGCGGTCGTGTCGGAGCCGCCGCGGCCGAGCGTGGTGATGTTGCCGTGCTGGTCGATCCCCTGGAAGCCGGCCGCGATCACGATCGCACCGTCGTCGAGGAGCCGGCGGACGTGGTCGGTGGAGATCGAACGGATCCGGGCCTTGGTGTGGGTCGAGTCGGTGCGGATGCCGATCTGGGCGCCCGTCAGGCTGACCGCCTTGTGGCCGGCCGCCTGGATTGCCATCGCGAACAGGGCCACGCTCACCTGCTCGCCGGTGGAGAGGAGCATGTCCATCTCCCGGGCACTGGGCCGGTCGGAGATCTGCTTGGCCAGATCGACGAGGATGTCAGTCTGGTGGCCCATCGCGCTGACCACGACCACGACCTTGTCACCCGCGGCGTGCCGGGCGATCGGCTTGGCGGCCGCCGCCTTGATCTTGCCGGGGTCGGCCACGCTTGTTCCGCCGAACTTCTGCACCACGAGAGCCATCGCCCGCATCACTCCTGCGCATCATGCGCGGTTGGAACCGAGAAACTCACCCATCAGCCGCCAGCCGGGCAGGATCGTGTCCTGCGACCCCCCCCCCCCCCCAACGTCGTACGTCCGCTGCCCTTTGGCCGCCACGCCGCTGCCGGCCATCAGGAACGGCACGGCCCCCCGCGAGTGCGTCTTCGTCGCCAGGAACGTCGGGTGGTCCGGACAGACCAGGATCCGGTGCGGGCCGGCGGCCGCGAGATGGGCCGAGACGGGGCCGACGATCTTGGCGTCGATCTCCTCGATGGCCTTCACTTTTTCCGCCGCGTTCCCCTGGTGGCTGGCCTCGTCCGGGGCCTCGACGTGGACGCAGACGAGGTCGGCCGTTGCGAGTTCGGCGATCGCCGCCCTGCCCTTGGCCGCGTAGTCGGTGTCGAGATAACCGGTCGCTCCCGGCACCTCCAGCCGCTTCCAGCCGGTCAGCGCAGCCAGACCGCGGAGCAGGTCGACGGCTGTGATCATCGTCCCCGAGAGTCCGTATCTCAGCGCGAAGGGATCGAAGGCCGGTGCCCGGCCGGCGCCCCACAGCCAGACGTGCGTTGCCGGCCGCTTTCCGCATGCGATGCGGGCGGCGTTGACGGGATGGTCCGCGAGCCACGCCCCGCTCGCCGCCATGATGTCGGTGAGCAACCGGCAGCCGGTGCCACGCGGAAACCGGCCCGCGACCGGCTGGTCCATGAGGTCGTGGGGGGGCGTGGCTCGCAGGTCGCTCTCCAGGGGCGTCGCGTTGGCCGCGCCGCGGTGCAGGAGCAGATTCCGATAACTGACTCCGGGCACGAACTTCCAGGCGGCGGCGATCGCGGGAAAGTCGCGGTCGAACCCCTGCTGCGCGGCGGCGAGGAGTTCCGTCGCCTCCGCGGTGGAGACGTGCCCGGCTGTAAAGTCCTCCATCAGGCCGCTGCGGACGGTGACGAGGTTGCAGCGCACCGCCCAGTCGTGCGGCCCGAGCCCGATCCCCTGGGCGGCGGCCTCGAGCGGTGCCCGTCCCGTAAAGAAAACGATCGGATCGTAGCCCATCAGGCTCATGCAGGCCACCTCCGAGCCCGGCGGCAGGCTGTCGGGAACGTGGTTCGTGAGCCCGACGCGGCCCCGTGCGGCGAGCGCATCGAGGTGCGGCGTCCGCGCCGCCTGGAACGGGGTCCGGCCGGCGAGCGCGGCCTGCGGGGCGTCGGCGGCGCCGTCGGGAATGATGATGACGTGCTTCATGCGGGCGTCATGCATCGTCGAGCACGCTCAGGCAGTCGCTGGGACCGCGAACGGTCGAGCAGCGATCGATGGCTTCGAGGGCGCCGCGGACGGCGGTCGAGGCGGCGGCATGGGTCATGATCACCAGCGGCACCGGAGCGTCGGTTCCCTCGCTCATCTCGGCCCCGTGTTGAATCACGGAGGCGATCGATATCCCGTGGCTGCCGAGGATGCCGGTGATCTGCGAGAGCACGCCCGGCCGGTCGGTGACCCTGATCCGCAGGAAGTGCCGCTCCAGCATGTCGACGCCTGCGATCTTCGCGGTCGGGCTCTCGACGTCGAGCACTCCCGTGGTCCGGAAGGTGATCGCCGTCCGGCCGACGACCGTGTCGATGATGTCGCCGACGACCGCCGAGGCGGTGGGCATCTGTCCGGCGCCGAGGCCGTGGAAGAACATCCGCCCAACGGCGTCGCCGACGATGCTCACCGCGTTGTAGGCGCGGCGGGTCTCGGCCAGCGGCGTGCCGATCTTCACCAGGGCGGGGGCGACCCGCATCGCCAGGCGCTCGCCGTCGGCCGTGTCGGTTCGGGCGGCAACCGCCACGAGCCGGATCCGGTAGCCGAGTTCGGCCGCGTAATTCAGCAGGGCGGCGTCGATTCGCTCGATGCCGGTCCGCGGGATCTCCGCCCACGGCACCCAGACGCCGAAGGCGAGGTGCGAAAGGATGGCGAGCTTCTGCGTGGCGTCGGTGCCGTCGACGTCCATCGACGGATCGGCCTCGGCGTAGCCCTTGGCCTGGGCGACCGCGAGCACGTCGGCGTAGTCGGCGGCATCTTCCTCCATCGTGGAGAGGATGA
>JBKDUV010000367.1:0-6555 GCA_046339335.1 Planctomycetia bacterium
CGATTCGAGCCCGCGGTCGCTCGCCGACATCGACTACGATCGCTATGCCGCGGGTGAGGCCGCGCTCGGCTGGCTCAACGCCGAGGTGCGAATCGGCGATCCGGAGGGGGTCGAGTGGGACGGCAACACGCGGCTGCCGGCGATTCTCTCCGCGATCCGCGACGCCGTCGCCCGCCAGGGGGGCGAGATCGCGCATCTCAAAGGCACGCTGTCGCCCGCCGGCGATGACCTCGACCTCGCCGCCGCCAATCTCGTGCGTACGGCAGGAACCGTCGAATTGTCGCATCGGCTCATCGACCCGATCGACGGCGGCCGGCTGCTCGTGAACCTGCGGGCCGAGGCGGATCACGAACAGTTGCTGCGCGGTTTCCAGGAGGGACTGGCCGCGGCCTGCCCCGACCTGCCCGTTGCCGTCGTGCATTGCGAGCATTTTTTCCCCGGCCGTCCCGTGCCCGAGCACCGCATGGTCGCCACCGGCTGACGCGTCCCCCCGCACCAATCGCCCTGGATTCGCCATGCTGCCTGCCCTCGCCACCCGCATCGTCACGACCGTGTCACCGAAGTGCCTGTGGAAGGCGGGCTGGAACCTGGGCGTGAAGGGGGTGCTCTCGGTCGAGCGGTTCAAGTCGCGAAAAAAACGCGGCATCGTCTTTCCGCCCTTCCTTAACCTTTCGATCATCAACTCCTGCAACCTGCGCTGCCAGGGATGCTGGGTGGACGTGCAGGCCCCGCGGACCATGATCGAGACCGACGAACTGCACCGCATCGTCGGCGACGCCAAGGCCCACGGCAATTCGTTCTTCGGCATCCTCGGCGGCGAGCCGTTCCTCCATCCGGGCCTGTTCGACCTCCTCGAGCGGCACAGCGACTGCTACTTCCAAATCTTCACCAACGGCCACCTGATCACGCCCGATGTCGCCCGCCGGCTCGCCGCCGTGGGTAACGCCACTCCGCTGCTGAGCATCGAGGGGGACGCCGCTGCCAGCGACGTGCGGCGCGGCAACCGCCAGGTGCTGGAGCGGACGCTCCGTGGCCTCGATGCCTGTGTTTCCGCGCGGCTCCTGACCGGCGTCGCCACCAGTCTCTGCCAGTCGAACATCGACCTGCTGCTCACCGAGGCCTGGCTCGATCGGCTCGTCGACCTGGGCGTGCACTACACCTGGTTCCACACCTACCGCCCGGTCGGCCCCGAGGCGACGCCGGAACTGGCGCTCGCTCCCGAGCAGCTCGTCCGAGTCCGCGAGTTCGTCGTCGCCCAGCGGGCACGGAAGCCGATCGCGATCGTCGATGCCTACTACGATGGCGAGGGGCGGGCGCTGTGCCCGATGGCGGCCGGGATCACGCACCACGTGGGGCCGTCGGGCTACGTGGAGCCTTGCCCGATCATCCAGTTGGCGGTGGATGACGCGCGGACGGGATCGTTCTACGACACGGTAACCCGGTCCGCGTACCTGCGAGACATGCGCGCGGCCGCGGCCGCGCACAGCAGGGGCTGCGTGATGCTGGAAAACCCGCAGCTCGTGCTGGAGATCGCCGCCCGCCACGGAGCGCGGGACACGACGCAGCGCGGCACGGTGCGCCAGGAACTCGCCGCCGCGACGCCCAGATCGAGCCAGGATCTGCCCGGTCTCGAGCGGCCTGAACGCCACTGGACGTACCGGCTGGCGAAGCGGTTCTGGTTCAACGACTTCGGCGTCTATCCAGCCCGGCGGCCGGGAGAGCGCGGTGCCGCGGTCGCCGCGACCACGAACGAGGAGCCGCGCCGATGAATCCCGGTGGCGCGTCGATGAATCCCGGTGGCGCTTCGATGAATCCCGGTGGCGCGTCGATGAACGGCGGCCCCGGCCCGCATGGCGACGTGCGGCTTCTCTATTGCCGCTGCGTATTCGCGCAGGTCGTGCCGGCCGACGTCAAGCAGGAGGTGCTCGCCGGCCTCGCCGCAGCGGGCGTGGGCTTCGAGGCGGTGCCCGACCTGTGCGCCATGGCTGCCCGCCGCGATCCCGAGCTCGCCTCCCTCGCGGCGCTCGCGCGGCAGGGGGGCACGTTGCGGATCGCCGCCTGCTGGCCGCGAGCAGTCCGCGGCCTGTTTCATCTCGCCGACGCGCCGGTCGGCGAAGACGGTGTGGATATCCTCAACATGCGGACGCTCCCTGCGGCAGACGTGCTTTCCGGCCTGCTCAACGGTGATGCTGCCGCCATCGCGGCCAGCGCCGCCGCCCGCAGCGACGAGGAGGCGGAGCGGGCCGCCGCCGGCCGGATCGCGGCCCTGGGAAGCACGGCGCCGGCTGCTGCGGTGCCACCGACGGGAGCCACGCCGCGATGAACGCCGCCGCAGCACAGCCACGGGTGCTTCTCTACGAGGGGACAGGCGCCGAACCGCTCGGCGCCGCCGATCGTTCCGCTGTCGTGGCCGCCCTCTTGGATCGTGGCTACCGGGTCACCCGATCCCATCCGGGCGCCGCGGCCGCAGCGGAGGGGGAAACGTTCGTGGTCGTCGGCCGGTTCAATGAACCGGTGCCCGAGGTCTCTGCGGCCGGGGTGGCGGTGCCTGTCCTCGACATCGGCGGCCGGACACCGGCCCAGGTCGTCGACCTCGTGGAAGCAGAGCGTGCCGAACGGCCGCTCAACGCGCCCGGCACGACGGATGCCTGGAAGCCATGGTTTCCCGTGATCGATCCAGCCCGCTGCACCAATTGCATGCAGTGCCTGACGTTCTGCCTGTTCGACGTCTACGGGGTCGATGCCGACCAGCGGCTGCGGGTGGAGAATCCCACGAACTGCAAGGTCAATTGCCCCGCCTGCTCGCGGGTCTGTCCCGACGTGGCGATCATGTTTCCCAAGTATCACGCCGGGCCGATCGACGGGGCGCCGGTGAACGCGGCCGACGTCGGTCGCGAGAAGATGAAGATCGACATCTCGGCCTTGCTCGGCGGCGACCTCTATGCCCGGCTGCGGGAGCGGTCGGCCGATGCCAAGGCCCGGTTCTCCCGCGAACGCAGCGCCGACCAGGCGCTCGCCGAGCGCCGGCGCTGCCTGGCGAAACTCGCAGAATCGGCGGACATTCCCCGCGAGGTGCTCGACGCCCTGCCGACGCCCGAGGAGATCCAGCGAAAGGCCGCCGCGGTCGCCGCCCGCAGCGTCGGCAGCAGTGACGGCACCGCTTTGCCGCGGCCCGCCCCGGCGGCCCCGGGAACCGCCGAAACCTGATAGCCTGTCGGGGGCGGTCGTCCGCAAGCCAGCCAGGAATCGTGATGCAGACAGCCGAGCCGACATCCGGTCATGCCCCTTCCCTGACGCGGCCCACCACGCCGCTCGCGGGCACGATACCGCTTGCCATCCTGCCGGCCCCGGTACCACCGGCGCTCGTGCGGTCGCGACAGCCGCATCCTTCGATTCCCCAGACGAAGCCGGAGCGGACGGCACTCCTGGAGGCGATCCGGCGCGGCTTTGCGGCACGGGCGGCCGTGCCGCCCTTGCGGATGGAGGAACTCCGCGACCGGGCCCGGCAGGCGCTCGTGGAGGTCGGCCTGCCGGAGATCCACCTCGACTACGCCGGCGTCCTCGTCAACAACGAGTCGTGGCGGGATGCGCTGGCCGCGGTCCCCTACAACCGCCGGCTGCTCCTGATGCCGAAGTGCCTGCGGGCGGAGAACCGCTGCCCGGCGCCGTTCGACGAATTCGGCCTGCTCTGCAAAAGTTGTGGCCTGTGCTCGATCCAGGACTTTCAAGCCGAGGCGGAGCGGCTCGGCTATGCGGTGCTCGTCGCCGAGGGGTCGGCGCTGGTGATGTCGCTGATCCAGGCCGGCCAGATCGACGCCATCGTCGGCGTCAGCTGCCTGTCGGTGCTCGAGAAGACGCATCCGCACGTCGAGGCGGCGGCGATCCCGGCCGTGGCCGTGCCGCTCCTCCAGGACGACTGCATCGACACGATGGTGGACGATGACTGGGTCTGGGACTACATCCATCTCGAGGCGGCCGACACCTCGCGCCGACTCGATCTCGGTGGTCTGCGCGACACGGTCGCCGGCTGGTTCGAGCCGGCGGCGCTCGAGGCGCTGCTCGGTCCGGCCGTAGGGCACGCCGAGCGGGTGGCCCGCGAATGGCTGGGCCGCGCCGGCAATCGCTGGCGGCCGTTCATGGCGGCGGCGGTCCATGCGGCGCTCGTGCCCGGGCCGACGGCCGAGCAGCAGGCGGCCCTGCGGTCGGTCGCGGTCGCCGTCGAGTGTTTCCACAAGGCGTCCCTCGTCCATGACGACATCGAGGATGGCGATCTGGAACGGTATGGTGTGCCGACCTTGCCTGGTGAACTCGGCGTGCCGGTGGCGCTGAACGTGGGCGACGTCCTGATTGGCGAGGGGTATCGGCTGCTGGCCGCGGCTGGGCTGCCCCCTGAGGCCGCGGTGGCGGCAGTCCACGAGGCGGCGATGGCGCAGCGGCTGCTGTGCCGCGGCCAGGGAGAAGAGCTCGCCTGGAGCCGTGCCCCGACGCCGCTCGCCAGCCGGCAGGTGCTGGAGATTTTTCGGCTCAAGACGGCACCGGCGTTCGACGTCGCCGTGCAACTCGGCGCGATCGCCGCGACGGCGCACACCGGACCGATCGCCGGCCTGACGGAGGTGCTCCGGGCCTTCAGCGAGGCGGTGGGGATCGCCTATCAGATCAAGGACGATCTCGAGGACATGCGGGACGACGCCGGCCTGCTGCCCGGCGGGCAGCCGCGGCCGAGCGTGATCCTCGCGCTCGCGGCGGAGCGGGCCCGCGGGGAAGACCGTGAACTCTGCGGCCGTCTCGCCCGGGGTGAGTCCGTGCCCGGGGCGACGGCCGAGCAGGTGCGGCATGCGATCGTCGCCTGTCGGGCCGACGAGAAGGGGGCGCTCCTGCTCGAGGCCTACAAGGAGCAGGCGGTCCGGGCGCTCGACGGCCTGTCGCACGCATCACTCAAGGGCCTGCTCCGCCGGGTTCTGGGCCGGATCTTCGACGCGGTGAAGTTCGAAGGGTTTTGCCGGGAGGCGACGGAGCAACGGGTTCGCGCGGAGCAGGCGGCCGGGGCCGTGGCGTCCGCCGGTCCGGTGGCCGAACCCGCCGGGATCATGCCGGGATCATGAGCCGCCGGCTGCAGATGCTGCAGGTGGCACGGCTCGCCCGGCGGACGCTCGGCGATGCCGCCGACCTCGTCGCCACGTTCGTGCGATCGACCGCCGCCCCTGACGGCGGCTACGTTGATCGGGGCGGCCGGCGCGATCTCTACTACACACCGTTCGCCTGCGATGCGCTCATCGCCCTCGATGCCCACGATCCGGAACCCGGGCATGCGGCGGCGACCCGCGCCTGGCTGACGGGCCTCGGCAGCGGCGCCGGGCTCGACCTCGTCCACCGGGCCTGCCTCGCCCGGGCGTGGGCGGCCCAGCCTCCCGGAACGCTCGATCCCGAGGTGCGGCAGGGCATCGCGGCCGGTTTCGCCGCTCACCAGGCCGCGGACGGGGGCTACGCGGCACGGTCCGGCGCCCTCCGCGGCAGCGCCTACGGGGGGTTCATCGTCAAGAATGCCCACGACGATCTGGGAGTGCCGCTCCCGGAGCCGGAACGGCTCGCCGCCAGCCTCGCCGGCCTTCGGGCAGCGGGGGGCGGCTGGGCGAACGAGCCGGGACAGGCACACGGCTCGACCCCGGCCACGGCCGCGGCCGTGGCGACGCTCCGGTCGCTCGATGTGCCTGTTCCGCAGGGATCGGCAGAGTGGCTCCTCGACCGCTGGCATCCCGCCGGCGGCTTCGTGGCCGCGCCCGACGCCCCGCTGCCCGACCTGCTCTCGACGGCGGTCGCCCTGCACGCCCTCGACTCCCTCGACGCCCCGTGGCGGGACAGGCGCGAGGCCGTCCTCGATTTCGTCGACACGTTGTGGAGCAACGTAGGGGGGTTTCACGGCTCGTGGGCCGACGACGAGCCGGACGTCGAATACACGTTTTACGGTCTTCTCGCCCTGGGGCACGCGAGCGTATGACGGCGACCGCAGACGGCATCGGAGTGCTCGGGTCGGCGGCGTTCACGGCGGCCCGGGATGCGGCCCGGGGCCGACTGCTCGCCGCCCGCGACGGCGACCATTGGACGGGCCGCCTGTCGTCGAGCGCCCTGTCCACGGCCACGGCGATGGCGGCACTGCGGATCGTGGATGGCCACACGCGGGACGGCCGGCACGTGGAGCGGATGTCCCGCGGGGCGACCTGGCTCCGGGACAGGCAACTGGCCGACGGCAGCTGGGGCGACACCCCGGCGAGCCCGGGCAACCTGCCGACGACGATCCTCTGCTGGTCGGTGCTCGCCGCCTTCGACGAGGACGCCGCTCGCGCCGGCGGCGGACGTCCGTACGAGGACGCCGTGACGCGGGGCGCGGAATGGATCGGCCGCGCATCCGGCGGCACCGATCCGGCAACGCTCGTGGCGGCGCTGGAGCGGCTGTACGGCGCCGACCGCACCTTATCCGTGCCTATCCTCGGGCATGCCGCGGTATGCGGACTGCTCGTAGACCCGGCGGCGCGCTCCACCTGCTCGCTGGTGCCGCAG
>JBKDUV010000368.1:0-11205 GCA_046339335.1 Planctomycetia bacterium
GCCGGTGCCCGGCAGGCCTACGAACGGATCCGGGCCCGGCTGCCGCGGCCGCTGCTCGAACGTTTCGACGAGCTGCGCGACCACTGCCTGAAGCTCGTTGAACTCGCCGGCAGCATCCGTGGCCCCGACGCCAGGCGGCCGGACGGCGGGACGCTCGAGTCGCTCGATCGGCTGCTGTGGGGCTACCTGCGGATGATCTGGGGGGCGGCGAACATTTCGGAGTTTCTCCAGCACACCGACGCCGCCGCCATTCGCGACCGGCTCGCCGACCTGGAGAAGCGGCTGGCGAAGCTGCCTGCCGATGGTGACGCGCAGATGCGGGCGGCGCGCGACGACCACCTGAAGACGAGCCGCGACCGGCTGGCGAACATCGACGAGGCGAAGCGGAAGCTCGACGTGGTGGCCGCCGAGATCGAGCGGCTGGAGGCGAAGATCGCCGCGCTGGCGGAAAGCTCCGTGGCGACGCGGGACGTCAGCGATATCGCCCAGCGGGTGGACGAGGTGGCCGAGGGGATGCGGCAGACCGACGCCACGATGCGGCAACTGCAGCTCCCGCCGGAACTGGAGGCGCTGGAGGATCCCCCGCCGCTGTTGCGCGACGAGGCGTGAATCGGGGCGTCAGTCAGCCCAACGTGGACCGCGCAACCGGGGCCGCCCAACCCGGCCCGGGGCTGCCCGGCCCCGTCGCCGTAGGTTCGCGGTTGCCCTCGCGGCATCCGCATCACTCGATGCCGACTGCGCTGCGCCATCCTGGCTGCGCTTGTCGTCACACGCCGGCTCTCAGGGCACGGGCAGCCCCGGGCCTTCTTCGACAGCGTTGCAGGAAAGCCTTTGGGTCGCCCGTGCGAAGCCTGGCGCTTGTATCAGACCCCCCGCGGCGCGAATCACCCAGGCGGCTCCACTCGCAGCCTCGGCGAGTGGCCGCCTGCCGCCGCTCCGCGGCGGCCGCAGTCGCCCGGATGTGCGACCGCCCGGCATTCGAGCCGCACCTTGGCTGCGGCTCCGAATGCCTGAGCAAAAACCGGCAGGATGCCGGTGTTTCGCGTGCAATCAGTCGAGCCAGTCGGCCTCTTCGAGCCGCTCGGGTGTGTAGGTGTCGGTCACGTAGCTGATGTCCTTGGAGATCAGCGACTCGACCTCGAGCTTGAAGCCGTTGGCGAGCATCGTCTCGATCTCCTTTTGCCAGGCCTTCTTGCCCGCGAACCACGGGTAGGCGGCGATCTGCTTGGCCCGCTTGATGTCGGTGTCGTTGAGCTGGATCTGCACGCTCGGCGAGAGCTTGCACCGCTGGTAGTCGCGGGAGCGGATGCCGAGGAAGCGGGCCTCGGGGATCGCCATCCGCTTCGACTCGTAGGCGAGGTTGATCGAGCCCTGCTTGAGCACGGAATAGATGTAGTAGCCCCAGGGGTCGTTGTCGAGCAGACAGTAGACCGGCAGCTTGAGCTCGTTGTGGAGCCGGTAGAGCATGCGCCGGACGCCGCGCGGCGGCTGGCCGCCGCCGTGCGTGAGCAGGCAGGAGTGTTTCCGCCAGAACTTGTCCTCGTTGAACCGGCGCCAGACCGTGTCCTTCTCGACGTGGAGGATGAACTTCGCGTCGCAGGACTTGAACTTGACGATGTCGGCCTCGACGATCGAGGGAATCGAGTAGCCACCCGAGCCCATCCGCGCGCAGTCGATCTCGTCCCCCGAGTCGACGAGCGTGATCGGGCCCACCATGCCGCCGCGGTTGCTGGCGTAGACGTGGAGCTCCTCGCGGAGGCTCTCGAGCGTCACTTCGAGATCCTCGATGATCGGGTCGCACTCCTCCTGGGTGCCGAAAGTCTCCTCGCGGGTGCCCTCGATGGTGTGCTTGAGGAGGTAGTAAAGACCGCGGATGCTGGTCGTCTTCTGCTGGTCGATGAGCTGCTTGCAGCCGGTGGCCACGAGCAGGGTCTGCATGTAACTCTTCGCCTGGGAGAGGTTGAAGAGCTGCCGGCGGTTGGTCTGGCCTCCCATCTCGATGATCTTCCGCGCCTTGTTGAAGCGGACGTTCGACAGGCTGCGGGTCGGGATGTCGAGCCACGGGTCGCGGCGCTTGTCGGCCGCGGCCGCGACCTCGTTGGCCAGTTCGATGATCAGGCCGCGGGTCTTGGCGTCGACCGGCGGCAGTTTGCCGGCGGCGGCCTTCGGGGGGCGTTTCGACTTCGGTGGCATGGCGGTACGCTGAAGGTGTTCGAGGCTCGGACCCAACGGGCCACGATCCTACACTCCGCTCCGCCGGGTCGCACCCATGCCCAAATACCTGCTCGCGTACGTCCTCGTCGGCCTGCTTCTCGCCCTCGGCGTCTACGTGGTCGGCCGGCCGGATCGCCGCTTCGACCCGGACAAGCCGTAACCGGGCAGTCGTGAGGGTGCCGCCGTCCGGCTCCACCGGCCTCAACGGCACGAGCGCCCGGCAGGAGGCCGGGCGTCCCCCGCATGGTGAACCTCGCGCTTCACCATCGACGGGGCAAGCCTGCGCGGGCCAGGCTGGCATCGCAGTCGCGATGCGAGTCAGCAGCGGACTTCGTCGGCGCACCCGACGGCGCGGCGCAGGAAATGGGGCCGTTGCAGGCCGCCGGACTCGCCGCTAGCGGCCGGCGGCTCCGCGGCGGGCCGACGCGTGTGCGCGACGCCGAAGAATTCGGCGATTCGCCCGACGACGGTCCGCTGCTCGGCCGCGGTGAGTTCGGGAAAGATCGGCAACGCCAGCGTCTCCGCGGCGGCCCGCTCTGTGTGCGGCAGGTCGCCCGTCGCCCAGCCGAGATACCGGAAGCACTGCTGGAGGTGCAGCGGGACGGGATAGTAGATTTCGGTGCCGACATGGGCCGCGGCGAGATGCCCGCGGAGCGCGTCCCGGCGGCCGTTGGCCACGCGGATCACGTACTGATTCCAGACGTGCCGGCCGCGGGTCTCGTCGCCGGGCACGGTGACGTGGTCGGCGAGAGCGTACTCGGCGAAGAAGTGACCGTAGCGGGCCGCGTTCGCCTGCCGGGCCGTCGTCCAGCCGTCGAGGCAGGGAAGTTTGACGCGAAGAATCGCCGCCTGGATCGTGTCGAGCCGGCTGTTGATGCCGACCACCTGGTGGTAGTACCGCGGCTCCATGCCGTGCACCCGCAGGAGCTTCAGCGACTTGGCGATGTCGTCGCGGGTGGTGGTGAGAAAGCCGCCGTCTCCGGCGCCGCCGAGGTTCTTCGTGGGATAGAAACTGAAGCAGCCGACGTCGCCGAGGCCGCCCGAGCAGCGGCCGTGCCACGTCGAGAGGATCGACTGGGCCGCGTCCTCGACCAGTGGCAGGCCGGCCTTGCGGGCGATCGGCAGCAGGGCGTCCATGTCGGCCGTCCGGCCGAAGAGGTGCACCGGGAGGATCGCCTTGGTGCGCCGGCTGATCTTCCGCTCGACGTCGGCCGGGTCGACGAGATACGTCGCCGGATCGATGTCGGCGAAGATCGGCACCGCCCCCAGCCGGGTGACGGCGCTGGCGGTGGCGAAGAACGTGTAGCTCGGCAGGATCACCTCGTCGCCCGCTCCCACGTCGAGGGCCATCAGGGCGAGAAGCAGGGCGTCGCTGCCCGAGGCGCAGCTGATGGCGTGCGGCACGTCGAGGGCGCGGGCCAGTTCCGCCTCGAGTTCGGCGACGTCGGGTCCGAGCACGAACCGGCCCGATTCACAGACCCGGTCGATGGCGTCGCGGACCCGGTCGCGGAGAACCGCGTGCTGACGCTCGAGGGCGAGGAGGGGGACGGCCGGCAGGAACTCTTCCCCGGTCGCCGGGGTCGGGCTGGAAGTGGCGGCTGGCGTCCGGCTGGTCATCGTGCAGGCTCCCGAAGGCTCTCGTTCCGCGCGGTCATCAGACCGCTGCGGGGCGGGCTGTCCGGTCTCCGTGATCGTCATGCGGACGCGCTCGGCTGGAGTGGAAACGGCGACTTTTCGGCGCGGTGGCCGGACGGCCGGAGGCCGCACCGCCGAACCGTCGTCGCGGGGAGATAGGAGTTCTCGCAGGCTGGGGTCAAGGCCACTGACGGGGCATGATCAGAGGATCGCGGCGGACCAGCGGCGGGTCGGTGCGGCCGCCGACCGGCGTTCCCCAGGTTCTCTCGTTTGACAGCCATCCGGCCCGAGCCATAAATTCTGGGAGATTTCCGGCTCCGGCCGGGCGCCGGTGCGGTTGCACCTGCCGGGGATCGTGAGGAGAGATGCGCGGCGGGCGGCATGGGTGACATGCGGCCGGCCGCGAGCGGGATGGGATCCACAGCGATCATCGACCTGGGCCGCGTTGCGCAGCGGCTCGACCTGCCGGTCGCCGGCGTCGAGGCGGTCGTGCACCTGCTCGATTCGGGCAACACGATCCCCTTCATCACGCGCTACCGCCGCGATCAGACCGGCGGCCTCGACGAGGAGCAGGTGCGGCTGATCGCCGAGAGCGTCGGCCGCGCCAGGCAACTCGCCGACCGCAAGGTGACGATCCAGCGCACGATCCAGGGGCAGGGCAAGATGACGCCGGCCTTGGAGGCGCGGATCGCGGCCGCCGAAAGCCTCAAGCAACTCGAAGACGTCTATCTGCCCTTCAAGCCGCGGAAGTTGTCGCTGGCGGAGGTCGCGAAGCAGCGGAAGCTCGAGCCCCTCGCCCAGGAGATCCTGGCCGCCGCGCCCGCCGCCGCCGTGGTGGAAGTCCGGGCGGCCGACTTCGTAGATCCCGACGTCGAGGTCGGTTCCGTTGCCGACGTCCTCCGCGGCGTCGGCCACATCATCGCCCACGAGTTCAGCGAGCGGGCGGACCTGCGCGGCCGGCTGCGGGAGATTTTCCATCGCCAGGCCCGGCTCACGAGCCAGCGGATCGAGGCCGCCGGCAAGCCGCTCTCCAAGGACGAGAAGCACTTTCGCGACTACTTCGACTACGCCGAGCACATGCAACGGATCCCGCCGCACCGGGTGCTGGCCATCAACCGCGGCGAGCGGGCGAAGCTGCTCAAGGTGCGGATCGACGGCCCTGCCGAGGAGTTGCAGGCCGCGGCCGAGGATCTGCTCGTGCCGGTCGACCATCCGCATGCCGAGTTTCTCCGCGGCTGCGTCCGCGATGCCCTCGCCCGGCTCGTGATGCCGAGCCTGTAACGCGAACTCCGCCGGGAGATGCCCGAGTATTGTGAGACGCACGCCGTGGGTGTGTTCGCCCGCAACCTGCGGAACCTGCTCCTCCAGCCCCCCGTGCCCGGCCGCCGCGTGCTCGCCCTCGACCCCGGATTCAAGAGCGGCTGCAAGGCGGTGGTGATCGACGAGTGCGGCACGCCCCTCGAACACGCCGTGCTCCACATCATCGGACAGCAGGAGCGGCGGGCCGAGGCCGGCCGGAAAATCGTCGACCTCGTCGGGCGGCACGGCTGTTCCGTCGTCGCCATCGGCAACGGAACCGCCGGCCGGGAGACCGAGTCACTGGTGGCGGAACTGGTCGCCGGCGAACTGCAGAGCCTGGACGTCGCCTACGTAATGGTCAACGAGGCGGGGGCCAGCGTGTACTCGACGAGCCAGTACGGTCGGGAGGAACTGCCGCAGCACGAGGCTGCGGTCCGGGGCGCGATCTCGATCGGCCGCCGGCTTCAGGATCCGCTCTCCGAACTGGTGAAGATCGAGCCGGCGAACATCGGCGTCGGCCTCTATCAGCACGACGTCAAGGCGCGGCACCTCCACGCCTCCCTGGACCACGTCGTCGAGAGCTGCGAGAACTACGTCGGCGTGGACCTCAACACGGCGAGCCCGGCGCTGCTGCGGTACGTGTCGGGATTGAACCAGGCCACAGCCAAGAACATTCACGAGTGGCGGATGCGAAACGGACCCTTCACGTTCCGCCGGCAGCTGCTGGAGGTGCCGGGCTTCGGAGAGGCGGCCTACGTGCAGGCCGCCGGCTTCCTCAAGATCGCCGGCGGCGCGGAACCTCTCGACGCCACGTGGATCCATCCCGAAAGCTACCCGGTCGCGGAGAAGGTCCTGGCGCGGCTCGGCGGCGGCATCAGCGAGTCCGCCCCGGGCGAACGCGGGCCGGTGGTCGATCTCCAGGGGCTCGCCGAGGAATTCGGTGTGGGTCGGCTCCTCCTTGCCGACATCATCGAGCAGCTCTCCCGGCCCGGCCGGGACCCGCGCGAGGATCTGCCCAAGCCGGTCTTCAAGAAGGGCGTCCTCAAGTTCGACGACCTCGAAGTGGGCATGGAACTGCTCGGCCCCGTGCTCAACGTCGTCGATTTCGGCGCCTTCGTGGACATCGGGATGCACGACAGCGGCCTGGTGCACATCAGCCAACTGTCGGGAAGATACGTCCGCGATCCCCACGACGTCGTCAGTGTCGGTCAGGTCGTCAAGGTCTGGGTGTTGGAACTCGACAAGGCCCGCCGCCGCGTCGCCCTGACGATGATCTCGCCGGCCGAACGCGCACGGCAGCAACTGCAGGAGGAGCGGAAGCGCGAGTCGCGGGGTCGGAAGCGGGCAAGTGCAGCCAAGCAGGCTGCTCCCCGGGCGAAGGCGCCGGGCGGAACGAGCCCGCCGGCAGCGGCGGCACGCGAGGCGGCCGGCGGCGGCAACCGCGACCGGCAGCAGCGATCGCCGCCTCCCGCCGGCCAGCCCCGCCGGGGTAGAGGCCGGCCGCCACGGGAGCAGGGGGCGCGGACCTACGTGTCCCGCGGACCAAACAGGCCCGCGGCGCCGCTCTCCGCGGCGATGCGTGACGGGAAGGAGCCCCTGCGCACGTTCAGCGACCTGCTGCAGTTCTACTCGGCACGGTCGGAGGAGGGCACGGATGAGAAGCCCGCCGCCGGACAGCCGGCGACCGGCAAGCAGGCTGGCCCGGCGCCGACGGAAGAACCGCCTACCGCTCCCGGAACGTGATCCTTCCCTTGGTGAGGTCGTAGGGGGAGAGTTCGACCTTCACCTTGTCGCCGGGAACGATGCGGATGAAGTTTTTCCGCATCCGACCGGCGACGTGGGCGTTGACGATGTGTCCGCCCGTGATCTGCACGCGAAACCGCGTGTTGGCGAGGGCCTGCGTCACGACGCCCTCCACCTCGAGTGCCTGCTCTTTTTCCGCCATGAAATTTCCTGGGTCGGTACTGAACGGGAATCGACATCGTACCGGCCAAGCCGGAGCCGGTCCAGCAGGCCCGGGCGACGTCGGGAGCCGGGATCAGCGGTCGTCGTCGCCCGCGGCCGGGGCCGATCCGGAGGCCTTCCAACGCAGGAAGGCGTCGAAGAAGCCGTCGAGATTGCCGTCGAGCACGCTCTGGAAATTGCCGACGTAGTGGCCGGTCCGCTGGTCCTTGACCCGCTGGTCGGGGTGGAGGAAGTAGTTGCGGATCTGCGAGCCGAAGCCGGTCTTCGGCTGCTGCTTGTAGCGGGCCAGTTGCTCTGCCTCCCGCTTCTCCTCCTGCAGCCGGGCGATGCGGGCGCGGAGCATCTTGATGGCCGTGGCCCGGTTCTTGTGCTGGCTGCGCTCGCTCTGGCACTGGACGACGATGCCGGTGGGGAAGTGGGTGAGCCGGATCGCGCTCGACGTCTTGTTGACGTGCTGCCCGCCCGCGCCGCTGGCCCGGAAGACGTCCTCGCGGATGTCCTCGTCGCGCAGCTCGACCTCGGCATCGTCGTCGGCGATCTCGGGCGCGACGTCGACCGCCGCAAAACTGGTCTGCCGCTTGCCTTCGGAGTTGAACGGGCTGATCCGCACCAGGCGATGGATTCCGGTCTCACCCTTGAGATATCCGTAGGCCCACGGCCCCTTGATGGCGACGGTGGCGCTCTGGATGCCGGCCACGGCGTCGTCCTGTCGGTCGAGCAACTCGACGGCGTAGTCGTGCTTCGAGGCCCAGGCGGAATACATCCGCAGGAGCATCTCGGCCCAGTCGTTGGCGTCGGTGCCGCCGTCGCGGGCATGAATCGAGACGAGCGCGTCGCAGGAGTCGTGGGGCCCCGAGAGGAGCGACGCCAACTCCAGCGCGTCGACGAGTTTTTCCAGCCGGTTCGACTCGGTGGCGAGTTCCGCCTCCAGGGACGCGTCCTCGCGGGCGAGTTCCTCCAGCGCTTCGAGGTCCCGGCCCACCGCGAGCGCCTCCTCCAGCGGCTTGAGCACGGAGTTGACGCTCTTCAACTCGGCGACCGTGGCCTGAGCCTTGTCGCTGTTGTTCCAGAAGTCGGCCGCGGTCATCGCCTCTTCGAGACGGGCCGCGGACTGCCTGCGCCCCTCCCAGTCAAAGAGAGTCTCGCAGCTGGAGGAGTCGGTCGCGGATCGCCTCGGCACGATGAAACAGCGCTGTGTCCATGGGCCGGATTGTACGCGGTGGCGGCTGCGGCGAGAAGGCGAGCCGCACGCGGTACCGCCGAGCCGCCGGCCGGGTCAGCGCCGTTCCACCTGATTGCCCGGCAGGCGTTGCAGAATCCGTCGCATCTCCAGCACGCCGACCGTGGCGATCACCTGCGACGCCGCCAGCCCGCAGGCGGCGACAATGTCGTCGATCAGCACCGGACCTGCCGGGCGGAGTGCGTCGCAGGCGTCGAGCACCCGGCGCTCCAGGTCGCCGAGTTGCAGCTCGGCGGGCGTCTGGATCGGCCGGCCGTCGGCCGACGTGGTCGTCTCGAACAGCGGACCGAGCTCCTCGAGCACGTCGTCGACGCTCTGCACGAGCCGGGCTCCGTCGCGGAGCAGGTCGTGGCAGCCGCGGGACATCCGCGAGTCGATCGGTCCCGGTACCGCGAACACCTCCCGCCCCTGCTCGCCGGCGATGCGGGCCGTGATCAGTGCGCCTGACCGGGACGACGCCTCGACGACCACCGTGCCGAGGGACAGCCCCGAGATCACCCGGTTGCGCTGGGGAAAGCAGCCGGGCGACGGCTGGGCCAACGGCAACGCCTCGCCGAGCACCGCCCCGCGGGACGCCACCTCCGTCGCCAGGTCGGCATGCTCGGGCGGATAGACGTCGAGCACGCCGTTGCCGAGCACGGCCAGCGTGCGGCCGCCGGCGTCAAGGGCGCCGCGATGGGCGGCGGCATCGATGCCCCGGGCCAGGCCGCTGACCACCGTGTAGCCGGCCCGGGCCAGCCCGCCGGCCAACTGCCAGGCGATCCTGCGACCGTAGGCGGTGGCATGCCGCGCGCCGACGATGGCGACCGCCAGGCCGTCGCAGGGCTCGATCGCGCCGCGCACGAACAGGATCCCAGGCGGATCGACGATCCGCGACAAGAGCGGCGGGTAGCCGGCCTCCCCCGCGGCGAGGATCGACACGCCCCGGCGGTGACAGAGGTCGATCACCTCGCCGGCCGTCCGCTCCACGGCCGGATCGCCGATCGCGCCGGCGGTCTTCCGGCCGATGCCCGGCAGGGCCGCGATCTCGGCGGCGGCAGCCGCGAACACGGCCTCGTGTGAACCGAACCGTTCCAGCAGCACCTGCCGCAGCCGCGGACCGATGCCCGGCACGCAGGCGAGGCGGACGCGGGCCCTGAGATCGGCGTCGACGACGGGCGTCGTGGTCATGGATCGGATTCCGCTGCGGGCCGGCTGCCAGTGACTGTACAAACGTTCTTGACGACCGTGGTTGTAGGCCACGCCGCGGCGGGCGTCAAATGCCCGGCGTCAGATGGCCCGTCCGCCAGCCGTGGACTGCGGCCGCCGTGCCCCGTCTGCTATCGTGTGGCGTCACGATCTCGCGAGCACTTTTCCATGCCAGCCGTATCCCCTGCCGCCGCCGCCGTCGTTCCGGGATGCCAGTTCGCCAGCGACAACACGGCGGGCATCTGTCCCGAGGCCTGGCAGGCGATCGCGGCAGCCAACGCCGGCGCCCTGGCGAGCTATGGCAACGACCGCTGGACGTCCCGGGCCTGCGACCTGATCCGTGACATCTTCGCATGTCCGACGGCGGAGGTGTTCTTCGTGTTCAACGGCACGGCTGCCAACTCGCTGGCCATCGCCGCGATCTGCCAGTCGTACCATGCCATCCTCTGCCACGAACTTGCGCACGTCGAGACCGACGAGTGCGGGGCGCCGGAGTTCTTTTCCAACGGCACGAAGCTGCTCCTCCTGCCCGGAGACCGGGCCAAGCTCACGCCGGAGGGGATCACGCACGCCGTCGAGCGGCGCCGCGACATCCACTACCCCAAGCCCCGCGTGGTGAGCGTGACGCAGGCGACCGAACTCTCCACCGTCTACACGCTCGACGAACTGGCCGCGATCCACGAGACCTGCCGGCAGCACGGGCTGCGGTTCCACATGGACGGCGCCCGGTTCGCCAACGCGGTTGCGGCCCTCGACGTCGCCCCGCGCCGACTCACCTGGGAGGCGGGCGTCGACGTGCTCTGCCTCGGGGGCACGAAGAACGGCATGGGGCTCGGCGAGGCGGTCGTCTTTTTTCGTCCGGAACTCGCCGCCGAGTTCGCCTACCGCTGCAAGCAGGCCGGCCAGCTCGCCTCCAAGATGCGGTTCATCACCGCGGCCTGGGTCGGGCTCCTCGAGGGAGGCGTGTGGCTGGTGAACGCCCGCCGCGCAAACGCGCTGGCGGCGCGGCTGGAGCACGGCCTGCGGGCCATCGCCGGCATCGAGGTGCTCGGGCAGCGCGATGCCAACGCCGTCTTCGCCCGGCTTCCGCCGGCGCTCGCCACCGGCTTGCGGCAGCGCGGCTGGAGCTTCTACGACTTCATCGGGTCGGGGGGCTGCCGCTTCATGTGCTCGTGGGCCACGACCGAGGCCGATGTCGATGCCCTGCTCGCCGACGCCCGCGGCCTGGCCGGGGCGGCCGGCTGAGTTTCGACCCCGAGGAGGAGTTCATGTCGTCACCGCACTCACTGCCCCGGCTGGCGCGGCGCGGCTTCGTCGCCGCCGCCACGGGCTCCCTCGCCGCCCTCGCGTCCCCGGCGTCGGCCCGCGCCCGGCGGCTCGGCACGGAGACGATCGTCGGTGACGGAGCCCACCGGTATCGCGTGCACCATCATTTCCCCCGGCTGCCGGACCGGTTCACCTGGCAGACGACGCACGGCGTGGCCCTCGATGCGGCCGGCAACCTGTATGTGATCCACGAGGGCCGCAAGGACCGCAAGGACCACCCGGCGATCTTCGTGTTCGACCCGCAGGGGACGTTCATCAAGGCCTTCGGGGCGCAGTTCCAGGGGGGCGGGCACGGGATCGAGGTCCGCAAGGAGGCCGCCGGCGAGTTTCTCTACGTC
>JBKDUV010000369.1:0-11114 GCA_046339335.1 Planctomycetia bacterium
GATCGGGTAGGTCGGGCCGCTGCGCGGCCTGGGGGCGGGGTCGGGGGCGGTGGGCGGCTCGGGGGCGAGGGTGGTAGTGTCCGAGACGGGCGTCGCCGGCCTGAACTACTCAGGCTGGAGCTGTTACGCCGAAGCCTCCGCGATGAACAACAATCCGCCAGCTTTCCAGGTCGGCGAGCCCTTCTATTCAATCGCCATTCCGAAGACGATCACGACCGACGGCTCCGGCCGGCGGGTGGTGACGCTGACGTTTACGCCGGCCACGTTCTACGGGCTTTCTGGCCTCGACTTCGACAACCGCTTCATCGTCTACCCGCGTTCGTTCCGGCTGGAGTGCTGGCACGAAAACGTGATCGGAGGCATGGTCTATGCCGACCTCTTCCTCGGGGGCACCGTGACGCTGACGACGGCCCAGCCGAACTACATCCACTCGGTGAACCAGGCATGAAACCAGACACCCTCCGCGTGATCCAGTGGCCGGTAATCGAGCCCGTGAGCCTCGTCGAGGCGAAGGCCCAGGTCGGCCTGATGCCCGACCAGGCCGACCACGATACGCTCCTCCTTGGGAAGATCGCCGCCGGTCGCCGGCTGATCGAGCGGCGGCTCGGCCAGACGCTCGTCGCGACCCAGTACCGGGCGACCTGGGCGACGGCCCCGCCGGTCCTGACGCTCCCAGCCCCGCCCCTGCTCATGAATGAGACCTACCCGCTCGCCGTCTCGGTGGACGGCGTGGCCGTGGCGGCCGGCGACCTCGAGGTCGACGCCGACGCGATGCCGGCGACGGTGAAACTCCCGACCGGCGTGGCCGGGAAGGTCGTCGCGACCTACTGGGGGGGCGTGGCCCCGGGGACGCCCGTCGCCCCGCAGCTCCGCGCGGCCCTGCTGATGTACGTCGAGCATCTGTTCAAGAACCGCGGCGTCCTGGCGGAGGACACGGCGGCCGAGCTGCCGCAGGCCTTCGAGGCCCTGCTCGCCAGCGAATCCCACGATGGGGGATGGTGACATGGGTCTCCCGTCCGGACTGCTCCGCGAGGTGTTCGCGATCGAATCGCCGACCGAGACCCGGAACGCCCTCGGCGAGAGCGTCCAGGCGTGGAGCGAGGTCGGCCGCGTTTACGGCTCCT
Source organism: Planctomycetia bacterium (assembly GCA_046339335.1). Lineage (GTDB taxonomy): Bacteria > Planctomycetota > Planctomycetia > Pirellulales > UBA1268 > QWPN01. The sequence continues at coordinate 1,125 of JBKDUV010000369.1, forward strand.
ATGAGGCGGTGAGCTACTCGGAGCAGCAGCGGCGCGGCCAGATCGGCGGCTCGACCCAGGCGACCGTCCGGATCCGCTACGTCGAGGGCCTCCGCGGCAACTGGCGGCTGCGGTGGGTGAGCCGCGCGGACCGGATCCTCTACATCTCCGCGGTCGTCGAGAAGGGCGCCCGCGAGGAACACGAGCTGACCGTCGAGGAACAGGCCACATGATCGCGCTCAACTGGCGGGGTATGTCTGGCGAGGTGGGGGCGATCATGTCCCGCTATGACGAGCTGCCGCGGCACATCGCGAAGAAGCATCTCGGCGCCGCGATGAAACGAGCGCTCAAGACCGGCGTCCCGGTCCTGCGGAAAAACACCCCGAAGCGAAAGAAGACGCTCCGCGCGTCGGCGGTGACCCGCGACACGCGCGGCCGGTTCACGAAGGGCTCCGGCAAGATCCGGAACATCGCCGGAAACCTCCGCCGGGCGGCGACCGTGAATTCCAAGTACATCGGCAAGAACCGCGACGGATTCGTGATCGGCAGGCTGGGCTACAAGTACGGCACCGAGAGCCGGAAGGCGATCTGGCTGGAGTTTGGGACCGCCCAGATCGAGCCGCGAAAGATCATGGAGCGGACCTACGCCCAGGTGAAACAGCCGGCGTCGAAGATGCTCGTCGGCGAGATGAGGAAGGCCCTCGATCGGGCCTGTGTCGAATTGGCCGCCGGGAAGAACCCGGGCGGCGCCCCCGGCTTCCGCCGCAAGAGGTGAACCGATGCCGATCCCCACGAACTATGCCGAGGGCTGGCTCCGCGACGCGATCGAGGACGCGGCCGGGTGCCCGGCCTACCCGCTGGCGGTGCCGGAGGGCGTCCTGCCGCCGTTCGTCATGTACGGCCAGGCAGGGCAGGAGGACCTCCAGACGCTCGACGAGGGATTCGGCTCCTCGACCCTGGTCCAGGGCACGTTTTCCGTGTCGATCTGCGCCGACGGCTACCTCCAGGCGAAGCAGCTCGCCCGGCTGATCCGGGCCGCGCTCCGAAACTTTACCGGCCTCGTCGGCGACTTGAAGATTCACGAGACGACGATCACCGGCCAGCAGGACGGCGACGCGGTGTTCCTCGAAGGCCGCGACGTCCCGACCTACATCGTCGAACAGACCTACGCGATCACCTGGGAGGAGTAAACCATGCCCGATCCCGTGACCTTCATCAGCTCGCAGGGGACGACGTTCTCCTTCGCCGGCGAAACCTTCAAGTGCATCGACATCTCGCACGAGGGCTCGGCCCCGAGCCGCGAGCGGGTCGACCTCTCGACGCTCGACCTTGCCGACGGGAGCGAGAAGGTCTACGCGAATGCCCCGCTCAAGGAGCCTGCGGACCCGCTCAAGTTCACGATTCAATTCCGCGCCCACGGCAGCTCCGACGGGCCGGCCGCTGGCGCCGAGGGCACGCTCACCACGACCGGCGGCAGCGGCACCTACCGCTGCACGGCGTCGAGCATCAGCTGGAAGACCGGCGCGTTCGTCGAGGGCTCGGCCACGTTCGAGCAGGTCCTGAGCTGATCCGGGGGTGATCCGTGCCCCTGCCCCCAAGTTCCCATCCGTGCATCGTCACATTCGCCGGCGTCCAGATCGGCGCGCTGACCGGGTTTGACTCGGAGGCGCAGGCGGGTCAACTCCAGGACGTCACTCACGGCAACAGCCAGGTGGTCGGCTACGGAATGTCCTCGCGGGTCGTCAAGGAATGGGACTGCACCTCGGTCGAATCGGCGACGGCGGCCTTCCAGTTCTGGGGGCCGCCTTCGTTCTCGATCCAGGATGTCGGCATGCGCGGACTGCTCACGTTCTCGGCCCCCGGGAACACTTACTCCGGAGAGGCGATCCTCACCCGCTGGAGTCACTCCGGCAGGAAGGGAGAGTTTTCTTCCGGCTCCTGCTCGTTCCAACTCACAGGGACCTCCTGACATGACGACGATCACGACGTTCGACGATCTCCTCGCGCTCGGTGAGACCGGCGCCCCGATGCCCTACTTCTGCCGGGCGTGGAAGCGGACGGTCCTCCTCAAGGACCCGACCGCCGAGGATCTCGACGTCTGGCGGATGTATTGCAACAGGAACAAAGCGGCCGACGCCCCGTTCTCCGCGCGGCTCCTCCAGATCATGCTCGTCAACGACAAGGGCGCGCCGATCATTCCGCCCGGCGACGAGGGCCTGGACGCCGTGGCGATGATGCCGGCCGCCGGCGTGGCCGAGGTGGCCGAGGCGGCGATGAAACTGATGGCGGGTCCGACTGAGGACGAGGTCGAGGAACTGGAAAAAAACTCCGACGCCAGCCGCTCGAGCTGATGCTCTACCGGCTGGCTTTGGAGTGCAACGTCTGGAACGTCGAGGAGGAACTGAAACCACGGATCAAGCGGTCACAACTGGCGCGGTGGGCGGCCTATTACCGCGTCGAGCCGTGGGGCAACCCGTGGCGGCGGGCGGGCCGGATGACCGCCCTGATCCGGGCGGCGCTCGGGTGCCGGTATGACCGCGGCGACGAGGAGCGGTTCCTGCCCAGTTATCGCGAGGGAGACGAGAGCCGGCCGGCGGTGCCACAGACGGACGAGGAGATCGCGGCGGCTCTGGCCGCCCTGCCAGGGCTAAAGAGGGAGCGGAAATGGCGGACATCGGCAATGTACGCGCAGTATTCACGGCCTCGACGAGCGGGCTCGTCGCGGGCGTGAATCAGGCCGTCGGCAGTATGTCGAAGATGGAGGCCGCCGTCGGCAGTCTCCGGAGCGGGATGACCGCGCTCGTCGCGATCCAGGGGGCCCAGCTCTTCGCATCGGTCGCCGGGGCCGTGAGCCGCGGCGTGTCCTCGATGATCTCCTACGGGCAGGCCCAGGCCGAGGTGATCGACCAGCAAAGCAAACTTGCGGCGCGGCTCGGGATGACCCTCGGAGAGTTCTCCGGCCTCGCCCTCGCCGGTGACCTGGCCGGCGTTGGGATGGACACGATCGCGAAGGCCGCGACGAAGGCCGATATCGCGTTCGTGAAGGCCTCGCAGGGCTCGAAGGTGGCCCAGGCCGCCTTCGCCGGGCTCGGCCTCTCCGTGGACCAGCTCGGGGGCCTGTCGGCCTCGGAGCGGTTCGACGCGATCGCCGCGGCGATCGCCAAGTTCCCGACCGAGGCCCAGCGGGCGGCCGCGGCCGTCCAGATCTTCGGGAAGTCGGGCGTCGAGCTGCTCCCGCTCTTCTCCCAGGGGGCCGAGGGGATCGCCCAGGCCCGCGAGCAGGCCGAGCGGCTCGGGCTCACGCTGACGAATGCCCAGGGCCAGGACGTCGAGGCGATGAACGACGCGTTCACGATGGCAGGCAAGGCGATCGAGGGCGTCGTGAACCAGGTCGTCGCCTACCTGTCCCCGGCCGTGAAGGAGGTCGCCGACACGTTTACGAACCTCGTCGGCTCGATGGGCGGCGCGAACCTCGGCCAGGCGATCGGCGACGGGATCCTCCAGGGGGCGCGGTTCCTGGCCGGGATCGGCGATTGGCTGATCTCCAATCTGTCGAGCGTCTGGGAGTACGTCTCCCAGGTGGGCGGGCAGTGGGGAAGCGTGGCCGACGCGATGAATCGGATCGCCGGCTTCCTCTCCGGCGTGTTCAACGCGGCCGAGGCCGGGCTCGGCGTGGTCGTCCTCGGGTTCGGGGCGGTCGTCGAGGGCATCGCGCGGCTCCTCCGGGCCGGCGGGCGGTTCCTCGGTCTCGACACTTCCGGGCTCGACGCCTACGTCGAAGGGGCGAAGGCATTCAACGCGGAGATCACGAAGGGGATCGACCAGAACATCGCCGACTCGAAGGCCGGCTTCGAGCGGGCGTTCGGCGAATCGACCGCCCCCGTCGGCGCCGCCGTCGCCGGGCCGCTGACGACGGCCCTCGACGGGGCGATCGCCCGGGCCGAGCAGTCGGCCGCCCAGGTGGACACGGCCTCGAGGTCGACGCCCCCGGCGGCGGCCCCGGCGGCCGAGCTGCGGAACGATCAGGCCCTCAAGGGCATCGACTCGCGATCCCAGGAGGGCATCGCGGAGATGTTCCGGCTGATGCGCGGCGGCGGCGAGGACGTCCAGGAGAAGCAGCTCTCCGTCCTCGAGCAGATCCGCGACGGCCTGGGCGGCGGCGACGACGAGTATCCGTTCGCTCTGGAGGGTGGCTGATGGCTGTCGTGAAGGCGGACTGGCTTCCCTCCGGTGGCCTATCCGGGAAGCTCGGCGAATCCTACCGGCCGACCGAGAAGTGGCGGGTCCGCGTCGACAACCCGCGGACCTCGAAGATCGTGATCGCCAACTCCACAGGCCAGGGCTACGGCGTGGCACACTGGGACTTCCCGGCTTGCAAGGCGATGGAGTTCTCCGTCGACCTGGCCGACGATGTCGGGATGCTCTGGATCGTGACCGTCCAGTTCTACGTCCCGCCGAACGGGAAGAAGATCAACTCCACGACCGGCATCCCGGAGGACTTCTGGCAGGCCTCCGGCGGCACGACGAGCGTCCCGGCGTTCCGCGACCGCGACAACGCGCTGATCGTCAACTCGGCCGGCGATCCGATCGAGGGCCTGTCACGCGAGCGCGAGGAGCGCGGCTGGGTGCTGACGAAGTTCTACCCCAGCGACACCTGGATGGCGGACCGCGACACCTACTCCGGCAGCGTCAACTCCGACGAGTGGGACGGCGAGGCCGCCGGCAAATGGAAGGTCTCTTTGAAGTCGGCCGACGAGCGGCAGTCGCAGAAGCTCGACGAGAACGACGAGGAGGGGACGGTCAAGAAGTACGTCGAGACCAAATGGGAGTTTCGGTTCGACCCCGACGGCTGGCAGCTCAAGCCGTGGGACCTCGGATTTCAGGAGAAGTGCGACTCCAACGGCAACGCGTCGACGAGCGGCACCAACCGAAAGACGATCGTGGGCAAGGACGGGAAGCCCGTCAAGCAACCGGTCGCGCTGGCGAACGGCGTCGCGAAGGCCGCCGGCCAGGCTCCGGACTCGCTCACGTTCAACGTCTACCCGGCGACGGCCTACGGCGCGAAGTTCGGGACCCCGTCGATCGTGCCTGTGTCTTAGGAGCCGTGAAGCATGGATCGGAAGGTTCGATTCACGGAGGACGCCGCCCGCCGCGTCGCCGCGGCGACGCTGGCCTACGAGCGCAGCGGGCGGGATCAGCCGCCGATCCATTTCCGGCAACCAGGCGACGACGGCGGCGAGCCGATCCGGCTCGGGAAGACGACCGCCGTCTGGAACAAGGGCGCGACCGCCACGATCCAACTCTGGGAGGGCGGGACGCCAAACGAGGAGACCCAAAGCGGCACGCTGGCGGGAGTGATCAACAAGTTCGCGACGGTGCAGTCTGGCCGCTGGGTCGCGGTGGCCCGCGGCCCGCTGAATGCCTGGTATCTGATCTCGGCGGAGTGCTGACGAATGGTCCTGCTGCCCTGCTCGTCCTGCTGCTGCACACTACTACCTCCGCCGGCGGAAATTGAAATCGAGATCAGCAGCAGCACATCGCATTTTGGAAGTGTCGTTATAGGACGATACTTGTCTGGCGGATGCGTCGATCCCTCTCCAGAGGCATCGATGAGTGTCTTGATTACGGCGCCAGTGGGAGTTTTCACGCTCACGCCGGCCACCAACCCGAACCCGCTCGAATTACCTGGAACATACTACAAGTACGACGAGTCATACGGAAGCAGTAACGCAGCGCATACATTCTCCGCTGTTTTCAACCCGCCGTTTAGCACAGGGGTGTTTATTACGCCGGCCCTTTTGCGTAGGCGATGGAGCCTCGGCGGCACGCCGCCTACAGAATCGTCTATGCAGGGCAGCGATTGGGGCGACGGGCTTTTGGGTGATTATTGGACCGGGCTCACGAACGTAATCAACGGGGTCGTGTTCGAGACGTATCGACTCCCAAAGGCCGAGGTGGAGGCGACGATAGGACCCGCCGTAGGACAATACTGCCCGTCTTTCAAGAGCATAGAAGTCATCAACTTATTAGGCCGAGACGGTCTTCAGCCGCACACATGCGGCTCGGCCACAACATCGCCCGGAGTCATGCCGCCTATTACGGTGTCCGCTAAGGTCTTCCCTGACTCCGGGACGAAAGCCTTCGAGGAAGCGCAGGGCTGGGGACCAATGTCTTACCAGAATTGGAGATACAACTTCGGTACTTGCTACACGACAGCTTTCGGCCAACGAGTGCCATTTACTATGACCGGAGTGCTGGAAAACCCAGCAACACCCGTTCTTGTGACGTACACGATTAGTCGGATCACATTCATCTACGACTTGCCCCCTCCTGGCTATGAAACGACGGCTATTGAAATGCCGTCGTTTGGCAGCGCTGCTCCAACGGCTCCGGCATTCGGTGGGGTGTGCCCATGAATTGCAAGTGGGACAACCTGAAGTGCATCCGCTGCGGCGCGACCGCGAGGTCGCCGGCCGCGCGGCGCAACTGTGACGCCGCCCCCCGGCCGGGCCTCGGCGATCACCTGGAGCGGGTCCTCTCGGCGGTCGGGGTCACCAAGGCCCTCGCGGACGCCGTCGCGGTCGCCGTCGGCTTCGACGGCTGCGGCTGTGATGAGCGGCAAGAGGCTCTCAACGAGGCTGGGCTACGGATCGGGATCGGGCACTGACCGTGAGGGGCAAACGATGCCACGGCTGGAAACGAGCCTCGACGAGACCGACGACGACGCCACGCCGGACGGCATCGGCGACGACATTCACTGGATGAGAAAACCGAAGGCCAAGGAGGGCCCAACGAATGGCAGGCGATCCGATGACCGCGGTCGTAAAGCGAGTCGTGGCCGAGCATCCAAACCACTCCGCCCGCGGGCTCGCGCGACTGATCGTCGCCGAAAGTAAGGGTGCGATGACGCTCGAGATGGCGAGGTCCCGGATCCGCCGCCAGTTCGGCCAGTCTGGCGCGAAACAACGAAGGCAGGCGACGGCGCCGCGGCCGGCCCGCCAGCCCGGCCACCGGTTCGCGATGCCGGCGTCGAAGGCCGAGCCGTGGACCACGCACGACCTGGGCGTCGTCGGGAAGGTCGGGATCCTCTCCGACATTCACGTCCCGTATCACGACCCGATCGCCCTCCGGGCCGCGGTCGATCACCTGGCCGAGGCCGAGATCGACGCGCTCGTCCTGAACGGCGACACGGCCGATTTCTACACGATCTCGCGCTGGACAAAGGACCCGAGGAAGCGCGACCTCCCGGGCGAGCTGGCCCAGATCCGCGAAACGCTCGGATGGATCCGGCAGACGTTCCCGGAGATCCCGATCGTTTTCAAGAATGGGAACCACGAGGAGCGCTGGAAGCACTGGCTATGGCAACACGCCCCCGAGGTCTCGGCCGAGCCGGAGATGGGCCTCGCCGCGTGGCTGCACCTGGAGCGGCACGGGATGCAGCTCGTCGAGGACCATCGGCCGATCATGCTCGGGAAGCTGCCGGTCCTCCACGGCCACGAGAAGGGGAAGGGGATCTCCTCCCCTGTGAACCAGGCCCGCGGGGCGTTCCTCCGGCTCCATCACACGGTCCTCGAGGGGCACGGCCACCGGACCAGCGGACACTGCGAGCCCGATATGTGGGGCTCGGAGGTCTTCTGCTGGTCGACCGGGTGCCTGTGCGATCTCCGGCCGGAATACGCCCGGATAAACAAGTGGAACCACGGGTTCGCGATTGTGGAGGTTCACGAAGGCGGCGAGTTCGACGTCGAGAACCTGCGGATCACGGCCGACGGGAAGGTCCGGTCGTCGTGAGCCCCTACATCCTCACCGACGCCGACCTCGAGGAGGCCGAGCGGCAGGCCCGGCGGTTCCAAGGGGTCTGGTGGACTGGCACAAGCGGGGTGTTAGCGTCCTGGCTGTTTCACGCCGTCACCACAATCAGGGAGGAGCGAAGGATGAAGGAGCAGCAAGGGGACCGGGTGAAGTTCGCCACGGGCGCGGTTCGCTCCGGCGACGCGGAGGCGACTCGCTACGATCTGATCTCCCCGATCGGCCTCGAGGCCGTGGCCCGGACCTGCGCCGAGGGGGCGGCGAAGTACGGAGACTGGAACTGGGAGTCGGGGATGCCGGTCCACGACCTGCTGAACCACGCCCTCCGACACCTGTACCAGTACCTCGCCGGCGACCGCACGGAGGATCATCTCCCGCACGCCGCCTGGGGCGTCCTCGCGGCGATTCACTCCGACAAGCTCTGGCCGCACCTGAACGCTGGCACGCTCCGCGGGCCGGGCTGTGCGCGGCCGCCGGAGCCGACGCCGTGAGCCCATTCCTGATCGCCGTCACCGGCGCGATCTACCTCGTCGTCGCCGCCGACCTGATCTACCACGGGAAGACGGGGCTCGGGATCGCGTACCTCGGCTACGCCTTCGCGAACGTCGGCCTCTACCTCGCCGCCCGCTGACTGGACTCGGGCGTGGCCGCTGCCATGCTGGCCGGCGGTTCGGGTTCGGTTCACTCACGCGAAAGGATTCGCCTATGAGGTTTCTTACGGTTTGCCTGTTCCTGCTCTGCTCCTCGGCCGCCGTCGGCCAGGATGTGATCGTCGCCCGTCCCCGGTCGGTCGTCGTGACCGCCCAGGATCATGCGGTCGTCCTCGCCAGGCGCGGGGCCCTGGTGCATTCCGGCTGCGGCCAGTGGGAGGGGATAGGTGTCGGCTTGACTCCGGACGCCGCCCGGAGGGCCTGCTGCTACTTCGGCCGCCGGCCGATCGCCGACGAGGGCGTCGCGTTCTCGCCGATTACCCGGCGCTGGTACGCGGTGATTCGCTACCGCTGACCGGCCGCCGGCTTGCCCCCGGGGGCTCGTCCCCCGGGGGCGCTGGCCGGCGGGAGAGGGCCTCGACGAGCAGCTCGCGGGGATGCGGCGCCGCCCGGCCGAGGCTCGCCCGGTCCCCGTAGGCGGCCTCGAACACGGCCCGGGTGTTGCCCAGGTGCAGGTGCCCCGCCCCGCCCTGCTGAAGCTCGACGTCCGTCCCGGAGCCCCGGCGGATCCATTTCCAGGTCCCGGGCCGGACGCCGGCCTTCTCGACGAGCCGGCCGACCTGGGCCGTGAACGTCTCGTGGCTGGCCGGCCACGGGCAGACGAGCGCCCGGGGGCAGGCCGCCAGGGACGCCCGCAGGGCCTCCACGGTGGACGGCTGGAGCCGGCAGGCGATCACCCTGCCGGTCTTGCTCTGCGACCAGACGACCGCCCCGTCAGCCCGGACGGCGTCCACCGGCAGGGCGATCAGGTCGCCCCATCGGAGGCCCGTGTCCCAGGCGACGCGGATCGCGAGATCCCACCAGACGCTCCGGCGAAGGCCGCAGCGGTGCCAGCGCGGCAGGGCCTGGCAGGCAGCGAGGAGCTGCTCGACCTCCGCCCTCTCCCAGGCGACGACCGGCCGGCGGGGGACGCGGACGCTCCGGACGCGGCAGGTCGGCGGGTCGCACAATCCGTCGTCGGCGGCCGCCCGCCACAGGGCGAGGATCTGGGTCTTCTTCGACCGGACGGTCTGCGGGGCCGCCGTTCCGGAGTAGTCGCGGAGGAACGCGGAGACGCTCTGCTCGTCCAGTTCCTCGAGGCGGACGGGGCCGCCGGCCCAGCGCTCGAACAGGTCGGCGGAGATCTGGTACTGGCGGAGGGTCTCCCGGCGGACGTCTCGCAGGAGCCCGTAATCGCGGGCGTACGCCCCGAGCGTGGCAGGGCCGGATCGGCGGAACATGGTGTGCGTCCTGGTGCCCCCCCGTTGGCTGCCTGCCGCTGGAGGGATGGAACCCCGGAGCATCCGTTCCGCCGACGGCCGCTGCAAACACCCCGAATAACCGGATCCGCCGGCCGCCTTCGGTTCCGTAGAGCATCGGTCTACGGAACCGAAGGTTGAAGGTTCGAGCCCTTCCGGGTGTAGTCGGTCGCAGTGAACCGTATACAGCGGCGCCGCTCAAAGGCAAGCGGCGCCGCTGTTGATTCACCGGGCGACCGGGATAACCTCGGAGG
>JBKDUV010000370.1:0-3038 GCA_046339335.1 Planctomycetia bacterium
GCGCCGCACTGGCCGCCGTCGTGCGCGAGGTTCTGCCGGCGGTGCTCGATACGGGGGCCCTCGACGCCGCGCTGACGATCGATACGGCGGCGGCCAATCCGGAAGCCGGCGAGCCCGTGCCCGCGGTGACGGCCTGCGTGAAGGTCAAGGACGGCCGGGCGCTCGAAGCCGCCCTGAAAAAGGCTCTCGGCGGGCCGGATGCCCTGCCGGCGGGCGCGACCGTGAAGTTCGACGCCGGCAACGCGGGCAGCGCCACGCTGCACACCCTGGAGGTCGATCTCACCGCGGACCCCGAGCTCTCGAAAAACCTGGGCAAGAAACTCGGCATCACGCTCGGCGTGACGCCCGATCGCGCCGTCATCGCGATGGGTGCCGGCGTCGAAAATCGGATCGCCGGACTCGCCGACGGGGCCGGCCCCGCCGAGAACACCAAGCCGTTCGCCGGTCTCGACGTCTCGCTCGTGCCGCTGCTCCGTTATTTCGCGGCCAAGCCCGCGGCGGCAGGCGACCCGGGCGTTGCCGACGCCGTCAACGCCGCTCTCGACAGGGCGGCGACGCTGCCGTCGGCGGCCCTGCAACTGCTCGTCCGCCCGCTGGAACGCGGCATGGCACTGCGGATCTCGGCCGACGCGGGCGCGATCCGACTCGTGAAGGACGTGGTCACGTCGACGCAAGGGCGGCCTCCCGTGCAAGTCCAGCCCGGCCTCGGCCGCCAGCGGAAGCCGAATGCGATTCCACTGCCCGACCTCGCTCCCTGACGGCCGATGATCGCCGCCACTACACCCCCTTCGATCCGCCGCGACATCGCCGGCGCTTCCGTCGCCGCACTGGCCCGCGAGTTCGGCACGCCGCTTTACGTCTACGACGCGGAGATGATCCGGCGCCGCTGCCGCGACCTCGCCGCCTGGGACACGATCCGCTTCGCCCAGAAGGCCTGCTCGAACCTCGCCATCCTGGCGCTTGTCCGCCGCGAGGGCGTGCTCGTCGACGCGGTGAGCACGGGGGAGATCCATCGGGCGCTTGCCGCCGGCTATACGCCACACGCCGCCCCCGGTGCAGCCACGGCCACCGACCTGCCCCCCGCCCATCCGATCGTCTACACTGCCGACATCTTCGACCGTGACTCGCTCGACGCCGTCACCCGCCACGGAATCCACGTCAACTGCGGCTCGGCCGACATGATCGAGCAGCTCGCGGAGCGGGTCCCCGGCGCGAGCATCACGCTCCGGGTCAATCCGGGCTTCGGCCACGGCCACAGCCAGAAGACGAACACCGGCGGCGAGGGCTCGAAGCACGGCATCTGGCACGCCGACATCCCCGACGTCCTGCGCCGGGCCGAGTGGGCCGGGCTCGCCGTCACCGGCCTGCACATGCACATCGGCAGCGGCACCGACCTGGCACACCTCGCCGAGGTGGCCGGCGCGCTCGACCGCGTCGCCCGGGAGATCGGCCGGTCGCTGACGACGATCTCGGCCGGCGGCGGCCTGCCGGTCCCCTACCGGCCGGGCGAGGTGCATGCCGACCTGTCGGGCTACTTCACGCTCTGGGACGCGACGCGCCGGAAACTCGAGGACGCCTTCGGCCACCGCATCCGCCTGGAGATCGAACCGGGCCGGTACCTGACCGCCGAGAGCGGCTTCGTCGTCACGGAGATCCGGGCCGTGAAGAACCAGGGGAGCCGGAAGTACGTCCTCGTCGACGCCGGCTTCAACACGCTCGCCCGCCCCGTGCTCTATGGCTCCTACCATCCGATGAGCCTCTGCCCGCAGGCCACGGCGGCCGACGCCGCGACCGAAGAGGTCGCCGTCGGGGGGCCGCTCTGCGAGTCGGGCGACATCTTCACGCAGACCGACGGCGGCTTCGTGGCCACCCGCAGCCTGCCGGCCGCCGCGGTCGGCGACCTGCTGGTGATCGAGATCGCCGGCGCCTACGGATTCGTGATGGCGAGCAACTACAACTCGAAGCCTTTGCCGGCCGAGGTGCTCGTCGATGGCGGCGCAGCGCGGCTCGTGCGGGCCCGGCAGACGCCCGAGGACCTCGTCCGCGGCGAGCGGCTGTAGCAGTCCGCGAATCCGCGGTGAAATTGCTCTGGTCCCGGCGGCGGCGGCCGATCATCCCGGCATGCTCCTCTCACACCGCCACCGGTTCGCGTTCGTGCCCGTGCCGAAGACCGGCGGGTCGAGCATGTTCGCGGCCCTCGCCCCGTATGGCGATCATTCCGACGGCTCCTGGGCCAACCGCTGCCTGTCGATGATCGGCATCCGCGTCAATCACTCCCCGCCCTGGGGACTGGAAAGGTTTCGCACCCACATGCCGGCCGAGAGCCTGCGACGCACCCTGTCCGCCGGCGTCTTCCTGGCGACTCCCGCGACTACCACTCGCCCCGGCTGGCCACGGTCGTCCGCGATCACTTCGCCGCGGACGTGGAGCGGTTCGGCTACGAGTTCGCCAGCGCGGCTGCGGTGCAGCCGGCACGGTTCGACCGCCTCGCCCCCCTGCCGGTGCCCGCCGGCATGTCCCTGGCGTGGGCCAGCTGATCGGCGGAAGCGGTTCCACTTTTGACGCCGGACCGCGGACGGCTACGATGGAAGTATTGGAGATTACGTTTCTTCCCTGCCGCACACACGACCATCATGGCCAAAGCCGGACCACGTAAGAAGCTCCCCAAGGAACTCGCGGTCATCAACGCCGACAACTGCACCGGCTGCGAGAGTTGCCTGGAAGTCTGCCCGGTGGACTGCATCGTGAAGGTGCAGCAGTACGACCAGTTCCACAACCTGCAGAGCTGGTGCGAGATCGACATCGAGCGCTGCGTCGGCTGCGAGGTGTGCGTCCATATTCCTGGAAAGAAGTCGAATCCCTACGACCTCAAGGTCTGCCCCTGGGATGCGATCGAGATGGTGCCCACGGAGCAGGTGGCCCAAGTGGTCGCCCAGATCGGCGGTCCTCCTGAATACGTCGAAAAGAACTGGGACCGGCTCGTGAACACGGCTCAGCACCTGGCGGAGCTAAAGGCAGCAGCGGGCTGAAGCCCGCTG
>JBKDUV010000371.1:0-5377 GCA_046339335.1 Planctomycetia bacterium
CTCCATCGCTCACCGGCGATGAGCCGCTTCGCTCGATCCAGTTGTCTTTCGCGCCCGCGATCCGTGGGCAGAAAGATTCCCCGCTCGTCCCCGGCCTCCTCCTCATTCTCCGCAGCCTCCGTGCGGGCTTCATCCGCGTCGCCTGGCGGTTGTGCGGCGACCGCCATGGCCCGGGGCGGATCGCCCGGCACGTGCCAGGGGAGCGCGGCCAGGGCCGCCACGACCAGAGCCCGCTGCCATGCGCGAATTGGAGGAAAGGGCATGGCACCACCGCACGGAACCGGAACCGGAATCGAAACCGGAACGGCGAACGGATTCGGCAGAATTGGATTCGGATCGACTCCCAGCAATCTCTCTTCGAGCATCGTAGCAGGATGCCGCAGAAGGCACGCACGCGGGGCAAACCGGCCGAAAAATGCGGTACCACCCCCACGATCGGTCCGCGCACCTTTGCCTCGACCCCCGCCTGCAGGCCAAAAAACAGGGGATTTCTCCCGATTGCACCGGTTTTGTGGGTTGCAATTTCGATTTCAGGCCGTCTAATCGGCGGTCGGTTCGGCCTTTTAGGCCAAGGGTATTCGGGCGCGGTGGGGGTTCTGCCGCACACAATTTTTCCACTGTTTGGAGGGTTTGGACATGGCGAAGAAATCTGGAAGCAAGCCCCTGACGAAGACGGAGATCATGCGGAACATCTCCGAGACGACCGGCTTGCAGAAGAAGGACGTGGTGGCGGTGCTCGAATCGCTGACCCACGAGATCCACAAGGCTCTCAAGGGCTCTGGCATCGGCGTGTTCTCGATTCCGGGCCTCGTCAAGATCGAGCGGCGAAAGGTTCCCGCCCGTCCGGCCCAGAAGGGCGTGAAGAATCCCTTCACCGGCGAACTTCAAGACCGGCCGGCGAAGCCGGCGAGCGTGAAGGTTCGCGTGCGGGCTCTCAAGAACCTCAAGGCGATGGTGGCCGGCTGAGCCACGCGGCTCGGGCCGCTGCGTCGTGCTTCCAACGAGGGGCGGGCGGTGCCAGATGGCGCCGCCCGCTCTCTTTTTCCCGCCACGTTTTCCTTTCGTGCGGGCGGTTCCTAGCATGGCTAAGACCGCTGCTCTCCGACGAGCGACCGTGTCTCCCGACGGCGGAAGAAAGCCGCCCGGGACGGAAATCCGGGCACGAAGCCGCGACCCGAGGATCGGCAGGCTTTCCATGCTCAACCGCAGTGCCGTCGTGATCGGACATGAACCCGCGTTTTACGGCTGGCTGAAGACGACCGGACTCACCGACGATCACATCAGGGTCCGCACGGAGGCCGGCGACCGATCGGTTTACCTGATTCCGTCATGTCAATATCCCGAGGAAATCGACGAGGTAGTGGAGGACCTCTTCGAGGAAATTTTCCGTCGTGAACTCGCCTCGTGGCTGCCCGACATCCAGGATTGGCCCGATACAGCCGACTTCGACCTGTTCACCCGCTGGTTCACCGTGGATGGGGTTTCAGCCGTGATCGACGTGGGACGGGGAGAAATTGCCGTGGAACCGTGACCGGCGGTTCGGGACTCCGCAGGCCCCGGCAGGCTGAAGCCAAAGTCGGCAGGCTGGCAAGGAAGTGGACAGGGCCGGAATCGAACCGGCGACACACGGATTTTCAGTCCGTTGCTCTACCAACTGAGCTACCTGTCCGCGGACGGGTACGAGACCCGAACAACAGACTTTCCTAGGCTGTCGGCGGCCGACTGTCAACGCACCGTCGCCGCTCACGTTCCGCGTCCGGGTCAGCGGTCGGAATCCGCGATCAGGCCGGTGACGGCTTGGCCGAGGGCAGCCAGCAATCCCACCCCGACTCCGAGCAGCAAGGGCGACGCGATCGCCCCGAAGAACTGTTTGCAACAGACCCGATCCGCGGCCTGAACGGCAGCCATGAAAAACCAGAAAACGAGGCCGGCTGCTACCGGCACGACGAAGGTGCCACGTAGCCCCCGCGCGTGCGAAGGCAGCAGTCGGGCGCGGTGCGGGCGATTGCCGTGCGGCATGACCACGATCCGCGGCGGTTCGGGAACCGGCGGCACGGGCGCCCCCACCACGGCCATCGAGCCCGCACTTGCTCCCCCGGCGGATCGCTCGCGGCCCCCGAGCAGGTCGCGAGGCGGCCCCTTCCCGTCGGCCGACGATCCGCGTTCAGGATCGTCTCCGGCCGGGTGGCCCCCATGCCTCACGGGAGTTCGAGACATCGGCACGAGCGTACGCGGCGTCCAGGGACGCAGTCGATCGATCACCTCGTGCGCCGAGGTGATCCTCTCCGTGGGCGACTTTCTCATCATCTCCTCGACGAGACGGGCAAGGCCGGGATCGATGCGCGGGACCAGTTGCCGGAGCGGGACAGGCTGCTCGGCGAGTTGCCGCTGCGCTTTTTCCTTGCGGCTGCCGCCGGGAAACGGGGGCTGACCGGTGAGCGCGAAGTAGATGGTGCAGCCGAGCGCATAGACATCGGCCGCAGGACCGGCCGCTTCCGGCGCGCGGATCTGCTCGGGCGCCATGTAGTCCATCGTGCCGACCACCCGCCCCGCCTGCTGCGTTTCGGGGTCGAACGCCGAGCCGGCCAGCCCGAGATCGAGAACCTTCACCCGGCCATCCTGAGAGACGAGCAGGTTGCCCGGCTTCACGTCCCGGTGCACGAGCCCTTGCTCATGGGCATAGGCAAGGCCACGTGCCGCCTGGGTCATGACGGCCCCGGCAGCAAGTGCGTCGAGCGGGCCGTACCGTCGCACCTGCTTTCGCAGGTCGAATCCGGGCACGAATTCGGTGACCAGGTAGTAGACCTTGGCGTCGTATCCGGCATCGAGCGCCCGCACGAGATTCTCGTGGTCGAGACTCGCGAGCATGCGGATCTCCCTGCGGAACGCCGCCTCGTATTCGGGCGTGGACCGGGCCCGCGGCAGCACCTTGATCGCGACCGCGCGGCCCATGAGAGCGTGCTCCGCGAGAAACACCTGCCCCATTCCGCCGCGGCCGATCTCGTCGAGCACCGTGTAGTGGCCGAGCCGAAACCGGCGCCGGCCGGCGAGCATTTCCCGGGCCTGGAACCGGGTGAGCTGGCCCCGCTTCACGAGCACATCGGCGAGGCTCGTGTCCCAGAACGCTGGCGGCGTCCTGCTCCGGTCGAGACTCCCTTGGAGTTCGATCTCGACGGCGTCGATTTGTTCAGGAGCCACGAGGCCGCTGGCCAGCACCGTTTCCCGAAACCGTGGTGGCGCCCGATCGCCCGCTGTCGTGCCGGCGTCGTCCGTGGGAGGCTGCATGGCGGGCGAGGAGAAGAACGACGGGGATGACGACCGGTGGCGAACCGCGGACCGTACCTGTTTTGTCGCAGCGCTGTCGCAGCCCTGTCACGGATGAAGCGTGGACCGCGATTTTTCGCTGGGAATTGTACCGCAGCCGTGAGTCGTCCGCGTCGCTCATCGGCCGGTGAAGAGCGCGGGAAATTTTCGCTTCCACTGCGACGGCGGGGGTGCCGCCAGTTCGACGGCCTCCTCCGTCCGCGGATGGAGGAACCGCACGCATGCGGCATGCAGGGCGATTCCGATCGCGAGCGGCAACCTGGCCCCATACAGCCGATCACCCACGATCGGACAGCCGCGGGCGGACAGCTGCAGCCGCAACTGGTGCCTGCGGCCCGTGGTCGGCAGGAGTTCGACGAGCGAGGCCTCGCCGGCCCGGCGGACCACCCGCGCCCTGACGTGGGCCGACACGGGCCGGCCCTGCTCGCCGTCGTCAGCGTCGGAATCCGCGTGGGTGCCGCCGGCCTGCGGCTTGGCTGCGGCTCCCGGCGGGCCGACGAGTTCCGAGGTTCTCTGATTCGGACGCCGGAGCATCGTGTCGTGCCAATCGACCCATGCGCCGAGCGGCGCGGGAAACCGTCCCTCCACGATCGCCAGGTACGTTTTGTCGACCGTCCGCAGCCGAAACTGCCGCGCCAGCGCGGCCGCGGCGTCGCCGGTCTTCGCCACGACCAGCACGCCCGAAACGGCGGCGTCGAGGCGGCTTACAATGCCGATGAAGCGGTCAGCCGGGGGTCGGGCTCGGAGGATCGTGTAGACGCTGTCGATTCCGGGCGCCGCATTGGCCGTCGGCAGCCCGGACGGCTTGACGAGCCCGACGACATCGTCGTCCTCGAAAACGATCTCGACTCCCGTGCCTTCGCCAGCCATGGACGCAGCCTCGCCTCGTTCGATCATCCTTGCAAGTCAGTCGCCGCGCCGGCTGGAACTTGCCAGGTCGGCGGGCTGGGCCGTGCGCGTCGTGCCGCCGCCCGACTCGGCCGAATCCACCGCCCCGCCCCGCGGCCCGGGAGAAACCCTCGCGGACTACGTCATGCGGCTCGCCCTCGCGAAAGCCCGTGCCGTGGGCGCAACGGGAGTCCGAGGAACGATTCTGGCCTGCGACACGCTCGGTGAAATCGACGGCATCCCGCTGGGAAAACCGCTTGACAGGGACGATGCTCGCCGCATGCTCCAGGCCCTCTCGGGCCGCGCGCACCGTGTCGTGACCGGCGTCTGCCTCTGGCAGCACCCGGAATATCCGCCGGCCCTGGCGGCGAGCGAGAGCCTGCTCGACATGGCTCCGCTCGATGCGGAATTCCTCGACTGGTATCTCGACAGCGGCATGTGGCGAGGAAAGGCAGGGGCCTGCGGTTTCCAGGATGAACGCCTTCCGCTCCGGCTCGTGTCCGGCAGCCCGTCGAACGTGGTCGGCCTGCCGCTCGAGACGGTGACGCGAATGCTCATGGAACTCGACGCCACCACCGGCACCTGACCGAACCACCGCCGCCCACCTATCGACAACAAAAACGGCCCGCCGGACTCGAAGTCCAGGCGGGCCGTTGGTGAAAGATTCCGGCGATACCTACTCTCGCGCTTGTGGCACTACCATCGGCTCTGGAAGCTTAACTGCCGTGTTCGGGATGGGAACGGGTGTGACCTTCCAGATATGGTCACCGGAAATTCGGCCGTGCCCCGCGAGGGGCACGAATACGGTTGGTCGTGGCAGTTGGCAGGAGCATTGGCTTCGCAGCCACACTCCGCTCGCGTCGGCCGCAGCCGACGCCCCAGAAAAAGCCCGAGCACTCGATACGAGTGGTCAAGCGTTCGTCCGTTAGTACCGGTTGGCTGAGTGCATTGCTGCACGTACACGTCCGGCCTATCAACCTGGTCGTCTTCCAGGGGACTTTCGGGTTAAACCCTACGAAACCTCATCTTGGGGCGGGCTTCACGCTTATATGCTTTCAGCGTTTATCCGTTCCGTTCATAGCTATCCAGCCGTGCCGCTAGCGCGACAACTGGGACACCAGAGGAACGTCCTTCCAAATCCTCTCGTACTAAAGAAGAATCCCCT
>JBKDUV010000372.1:0-4011 GCA_046339335.1 Planctomycetia bacterium
GGCGCTCTCGATTCTCAAACGGGACACTTCAGTGAAAAAGTGCTCCATTCGAGGCAAGCGGCTCCAGGCAGGATGGTGTAACGACGTCTTGGAAGGCATTCTCACTGGAAAACAGGGCGATTAAGATGCGATTGCCCTGTCGCCCCCCCGCTGTCCCTCGACGCCCGCCTGCGGCAGACTGCCGACTGGTTTCGCGAGCAGGGCTGGTTGTGACGGCTGGCGTCAGGGAGCCTTGATCGCGTACAGCGCGTCCGCCGAGCGGATGAAGAGCCGGCCGTCGGACACGACGAGCGAGGCCGTGATCGACTCGCCGCCGAAGTCGATCGAGTCGAGGAGCGTGAACGTGCGGCCCGCCTTGACGATCGACACCATGCCGTCGTTCGAGGCGAACAGGATCCGATCGCCGACCATGATCGGACTCGTGCGGTGCTGCGCGGTGTGCGTCCTCTCCTGGTAGACGTTCTGTCCGGTCTCCAGGTCGACGCACTGCAGCTTGCCGTCCTTGTGGAGCATGTAGACGAGGCCGTCGGCCACGAGCGGCGTGCTCACGTCGGGCGTGCTCGGATTGATCCAGCGGACGACATCCCGGGCGTTCGAGCAGTCGCCGGCAAGGGCGTCGCCCACCCGGAGCGCGACCGTGGGGCCCGCCTTGCAGGTGGGCACGATGATCGTGTCGGGGCCCGCGCAGGGGGAGGAGACGAATCGCCAGAACTGGTCGTTGGGCTTGGGGTTCGTGGCGGTCGGCCCGTTGAGGCCGCCGAACCGCCAGAGTTCGCGGCCGTCGCCGAGCGCGTGGCCGGTGACACAGTCGGCACCATGGACGACGAGAAACTCCCGCGCCCCCTGCCGGTAGACGAACGGCGACGCATACGAATGCTTGCACTCGAACTGCGCGTCGGTGATCCGGTCCACTTCCCAGACGGTGGCGCCGGTCGTCTTGTCGAGCCGGATCACCTTGCCGGTACGGGTCTGGTCGTCGAGCTTCATCGGCCCGTGGATGAGCTGCAGGTAGAGGGCGTCACCGTCGAGCACCGGGGTGCTCGTCATGCCGAATTGGATGTCGAGTTTCCCGAACCGTTTTCCGACGTCGAACGACCAGACCTCGTCGCCGCCGACGGTGTAGCAGGCCAGGCGGCCGGTGGAGAAGAACACCCACACGTGCCGGCCGTCGGTGGCAGGCGAGGGAGACGCGGAGTTGCCTTCACCGGAGCGGGCGTCCGTGTTGCCGCTGCCGACCGGTCGCTTCCAGACGACCTCGCCGTCGCCCGCGTCGATGCAGAGGAGCCCGAGGTCTTTGCCCTCGTTGCTCGTCACGTAGACACGACCGTCCCAGACGCACGGCGTCGCGCCGCCGCGGCCGGGGAGAGGCGTTCGCCAGGCGACGTTCTTCGTCCGCGACCAGGTTTCGGGAATGGCCTTGTCGGTGGAGATGCCGTCGTGCCGCGGGCCACGCCACTGCGGCCACGACTCGGCGCGTCCCGCTCCGGCGGCACAGAGACCAAGCAACGCTCCCGCAGCGGAACACATTGTCCATAGGGATTGAGATCTCATGTCCGGAGGATACCAGATCACCGATGGGGCGGCACCCGGCCGGGCCCCGTGGAGCCCGGGCTACACGTCGACCCCGGAAAGGCCGGCCACGACGACCGAACCGAGCCGGACGAGCGTCGCCCCCTCGAGGATCGCCTCCTCGAAGTCGCCGCTCATCCCCATCGACAGGTCGCGGAGCCGGTCACCCCCGGCAACCGAGCCGGCCAGCCGGTCGCGGAACTCGCGCAGCCGGGCGAACTCGCGGCGGGCTGCGTGCGGATCGCCGTCCGGAACGCTCGCCATTCCCATCAGCCCGCGGACGAGAACGTGCCGCAGGCCGGCCGCCGCCGCCACGATCCGCTCCGCCTCCGCCTCGTCAGCCCCGGTGCGGTTGGGGTCGGAGGACAGATTGACCTCCACCAGCGCCTCCTGCACCTTGCCCGCAGCCTCCGCCTCCGCGTCGATGGCGGCGAGCAGCCGCAGGCTGTCGAGTGAATGAATGAGCGCGGCATGCGGCAGCGTGCGCTGCACCTTGTTGCGCTGTAGGTGACCGATGAGGTGCCAGCGGACCGACGGCCGGAGCTCGGC
The DNA here is from genome assembly GCA_046339335.1 of Planctomycetia bacterium. Lineage (GTDB taxonomy): Bacteria > Planctomycetota > Planctomycetia > Pirellulales > UBA1268 > QWPN01. The sequence goes on from JBKDUV010000372.1 coordinate 2,119, forward strand.
TGCAGCCGCCGCCTTGGCCCAGAGCGCCTGCGGCCGGCTCTCGGCGAGATCGTGGCAGCCCGCCTCGGGGAGCAGGGCAACGGCCGTGGGGCCGACAGATTTCGTGGCCACGACGAGCGTCACGCCGGCAGGATCGCGGCCGGCCCGGTCGCAGGCCGCGGCGATCCGCTGCCGAACCCGCGCCAGGTTGTCGCGGCAGCATTCACGCGCCCGGGCCTGCGGATCGGGCCCGTTCATTGGATCTGCAGCCGGCGGGAGACCTCCCCGGATCGCTTGATGCGGCCGACGAGAAACTCCGCCGAGACGTTGCAGCCGAGCAGCGTCCGATTCCGGGCGGCGTCGAGCGCCCGGTAGACGAGCCACTGCGCGAGCCCCGCCTGCACGCGGAACCCGGCGGCCTGATGGGCCGGAAGAATCTGGCGTGTGTCGGCGACGGTCAACTGCCGCCAGGTGAGCGGGCGACCGATTCGTCGTGGCTCGAAGTCGAGCCAGAGGGGAGCGTAGAGTCGTCGGCCGCCGAACTGTTCCAGCATCAACGTCCCCGCCGTCGTCGCGGTGAGCGAGCCGCGGCCCGGCGTGCGCCATTCGGGGAGCGCCAGCGGCAAGGCCATGAACCGCATCGCCGTGTCGAAGGCGAGGATCTCCCGCGTCTCGCCCGCGGCCTCCGTCTCCAGGCCCGGGGCCAAGGCAAGCGAGCCGCGATAAGCGAGCGCATCGGAGTCGAGCGAACCGGCCGCCGCGTCGCCGTTGAAGACCGCATGGATCCGCTGCCCCCCGGTGCGGGGCACCAGCGCGTCGGCGAGCATGACGATCCTGTCGTCCGGCAGAACGATCACCTGCCGTTCGAGTTGCATGCCCCCGGCGAGAGGGGCGACGATCTCGAGGAACGACGCCTTGGCGTCCGACTCCCAGCAGGAGGCCACCCACGGCCCCTCGGCATCGAGCGTCCGGCCGCCGAGGCTTGCCTGCCATCCCCAGTCGCCATCGACGAGCAGCCGATCGCCCACGGCGATCTCCAGTCGCGGAATCGCCTCGCGGTACTCGACGAGGACGCGCACATCGCGCCGGCTCCAGCCGGTGCGAATCGTCGCCGAGCAGGCTGCTGCATCGTGAAGGTCGCGGCACAGCAGCCGCGTGTCTGGTTCGCGTCCGCGCCCGGCCAGCCGGCAGGCCGTGCGCCGGGCCGGCTTCTGCAGCGGTCCATCGGCAGCCGCCGCGAGAATCACGGACGAAAAACATCCGGGCAGCAGTCCTGGCCCGGTGATGATCCGGCCATCGCGGCCGAGCAGCCGAAGCGCAGACGTGGCTGCCGCGGCCCAGAGCGACTCGGTCTGCTCGTTCCAGGGGAGGCCGCCGGTGACGCAGCCGACGTCGCGGACGCCGGTCCAACGGACCACCCGGTCGATCACCGCCGCCGATCCGGATAGGCCCACCGTGCCCCCTGCCGAGACGAGCCTGGCGACCTCCTCCTCCAGGGCCGCCGTGGCCGCCGGCTCCAGGCAACGGCAGGCCTCGATGTCGGCGAACAGGCGGGCGAGCGTGAGCACGAAGCGGGCCGGAAGGGTGTCGCGACCGCGGCATGCCTCCTCACCGACCCGGGCCGCGCGGACGAGCCTCTCGAGGAGGCTGCCTGCGGAGCCGCCGGCCCGGCGGGTGCGGGCCATCCATGCCAACGCCCACGTGCACGCGTCATGGATCAGCCAGCGATCTCGTGGCGACACCATGCCGGCGGCCTCGTCGAGGCATTCGCCGATCGCCGCCTCGATGAACGTCATGCGTTGCACGTCGCGGCCGCCGCGGGCGACCTGCCGGGCGAGCCGCCGGAGCCGCTGCCGGGTGTCGAGGACGTCGCTGCGGTCGGCAGCGGCCCGGATCCGCGCGGCCGCCGTCGCG
>JBKDUV010000373.1:0-5284 GCA_046339335.1 Planctomycetia bacterium
GGCCAGGTGGCGTGCGGCCACCGCCGCCCGCTTGCCTTTCGACGACTCACCGCAATACTTGTGCCGCTCTCAGAAGATGCGATTGCCCTGGGGGGGGCGAAGCCGAGCTGGGTCCGCGCCTTGGCCGCCGAGCAGGCCCAGCTCCAGGCCGTCGCCTCGCGAACCTTGTCGAGCGAGAGCATGTGCGCGGTCCCCGTTGCCTGCGACACGACGTCGGCCATGCCTCCCACCATCCGGCCGACGGACCGCCACAGTGGCCAGACGAGCACCCGCCGGCCCAGAGCCGCGGCCACCCGCTCTCCGAACTGCCAGTAGGTCGGATGCTCGCGGTCGTCGCAGGCGAAGTAGAACCCCCTTCCCGGCCTGTCGGCGGCCGGTTTCGCCGGCAGCGTCTCCCCGTCGACGGCCGCCTGCAGGAGCAGATCGACGAGGTCGGCGACGTGGATCAGCGACAGCCGCGGCGTCGCGAACCCGACCACGACGTGCATGCCCGTCCGCTGAATCACCCGGAAGATCGCGGCCCCCTGCCTGTCACGGGCGCCGTAGACGATGCCCGGCCTGACGATCGTCACGGGCAGCCGAGCGGAGCGGCGTTCAAGGGCGACTTCCCCCGCCCGCTTGCTGCGCCCGTAGATCGAAACCGGCAGCGGCAGGTCGTCCTCGTCGCGAAAGGCACGATTCTGCCGCGGCGGACCGGCGGCGGCGAGACTCGACACCGCGACGATCCGCGGCGGCGTCCCGACCGCCGCACAGGCATCGGCGAGCCGGGCGGTGCCCCGGCCGTTTGTCCGCAGCATCTCTCCCTTCGTCCTGGCAATGACGGCGCCGGCCAGGTGCAGGACCGTGTCGCAGCCGCGGAGCGACGCACGATACCCGGCGGGATCCTCGAGAGAGCCGGCAACGCGGACGATGCCCGGCCGGTCGAGATGCGGGGCAGCCGACCGGGGCCGGATCAGGCAACGGACCTCGCAGCCGCGGCGAAGAAGTGCCTCGGCAACGTGCGCACCCACGAAGCCCGAGGCTCCGGTGAGAAACACGGTACGGACGACCATCGCTGAAGTTCAACGTGGGACTCCCTGATGTTGCCGCGGCGTCCGCAGCCCCACGTGCTTGCATGGGCTGCTTCCCGGTTGCTTCGTCACCGGAACCTGCCGCGTCTCTGGCGTCCTGCCCCGCGCCGCAGTTGAGGATGCTTCGCCGCGCCGGGAAGTCAAATCCCCGGCCGGCCCATCCCGGCAGTCAGTCGAGCTCCACCACCGCCTTGATCACGCCGCTGTCGGGCGTCAGAAGCGTCGGAAAGGCGGCGATCGTCCGGTCGAACGGCAGTCGGTGCGTGATCCACGGCACGGTGTCGATCCGCCCCTCCTCGATGAGGCCGATGATCCGGGCGAAGTCGCGGGACAGGGCGTTGCGGCTGGCGAGGATAGTCAGTTCGCGCCGGTGCATCACCGGGGCGTGAGGAAACGACACCTCGGCCTGTGTGATGCCGACGTAGACGAGCCGGCCACCGAAACTACAGAACCTGAGCGCGTTCCCCATGCTCGCCTGGCTGCCGGTGGCGTCGACCACGACCTCGCACATGCGCCCGTCCGTGGCAGCAGCCACGGCGGCCTCGTCGGCCTCCACGCCTCGGGCGCGGATCGTGTCGACCACGCCCAGCCGCTCGGTCACGAACGCGAGCCGGTCGGCCGAGACGTCCATGACGATGACCCGCGCCCCCGCCAGCCTGGCGAACTCGACGGCCGAAAGGCCGATCGGCCCCGCCCCGATCACGAGCACCGTCTCGCCGGCTGTAGCAGCCGCGCGGTCGATGGCATGGCAGCCGATGGCCAGAGTCTCGACGAGTGCGTTCTGCGCCGGGCTGAGCCGGGGTGAGACGTGGAGCTTGCGGGCCGGCACGGTGAACAGCGGCCGCAGCCCCCCGTCGCAGTGCACGCCGAGCGTCTGGTGGTGCTCGCAGCAGTTGGTCAATCCGCGCCGGCACGAAAAACATTGCTGGCAATTGATGTATGGCTCGACGCAGCACCGGTCCCCCGGCCGGACGTTCGTCACCCCCGTGCCGACGGCCACGACCTCGACGCCCAGTTCATGGCCGGGAATCCGCGGGTAGGAAAAAAACGGCATCTTGCCCAGGTAGCCGCCATAGTCGGTGCCGCAGATGCCGACGGCCCGGACTCGGACGACTGCCTCGCCGTCGGCGGGATCCGCGGGCTCCGGGACGTCGACGAGGCGAAATTGCCGGGGCTGTTCGAGGAGGATGGCCTGCATGACACGGTTCTCCGAAGGGCGGATTATGACGGATGCGACAGGGCGGCCGGCCCGGGCAGGCCGCGTTCGCACGGGTTCAGTTGTTTTCGGGCAGCCCCAGCCGATGCAGTGAGAGATCGATGCTCTCCACCACGGGTCCGCCCGCGTTCGCGGCCGGGTGGTTGCCGTCTGCGATCAGCACCTTGGAATGGTGGCCCGCCCGGGCGAGGGCGGCGAGAACCTGCGGAAGGAGGAGCATTCCCTTGAGCACGGCCTGTCCCTTGCAGTCGCGTCCCTTGGCGTCGGGTCTGTTTTTGAACTGTTCTCTCACTGGTCTTCACTACCGGGAGCATCCACTAGTCGACAGAATGCCCCGGCGGTTCGCGGTTGCCCATGCCCCGCTCGTCGGGCGTTCGCTTCGGCCCTCCGGGCCTTCGTTCACTGGACGCTGGCTGCGTTTTCGGCTTCCTGCCTTCACTTGCCAGCAAAGCCGCCTCACAGGGCATGGGCAACCCCTCACGGATGCAGCGACGAGAAGTGTCAACAAGAACCTACCCCCGGTGGTAACTGCCGATCGAGCGGACGCCGGCAACCGACTGCCGGGCCGCGTCCAGCGGTATCGGCAACGGAAACACCTCCGACGACAGGTATCCCTCATACCCGATCCGCTCCAGCGCGTCCACGATCGGCCCGGTCGCAGTGTGACCACACCCCATCGCACGCCGGTTCGAATCGGCCCAGTGGACGCGCCAGACGAGGTCGCCGCACGCTTCGAGCGCCGCCGCCGCCGAAATCTTCCTCGATGTTCACGTGGAACAGGTCGCAGAGCAGCCGAACGCCGCCGAGTGCCCGGCCGCGGATGAAGTCGGCCGCCTCGGCCTGGCGATTGAAGAGATTGGTCTCGTGGCGATTGAGCGGCTCGTAGAAGGGCGGGTGTCCCCGGCCAGCCGCCCCCTCCCCGAGTGCGGCGATCCCGTCGGCCAGATGATCGAGCGCCGCGGCACGGGTCACATCCCCCGCGGCGCGGCCCGCGGCTTGGTGCATGACGGAGACAGTTCAGGCCGAGCACGCCGGCCCATCAGAGCCGAGAAATAGCGGCCGAAGATGCCGGTCATAGATGTTGGCGGTGACTTGTCGGCCGACGATCTCACGGTTGGCCACGAGCAGGTCGGTGTAGCGGCTCCCCTGCTTCGCCGCCAGCTTGAACGACACGTGGAGAAGCTGTCGGACGTGGGGGTTGAAACCGGGATGCGCGGGCACGTGGCGAATGGCGGCCGCAAACTGCGGCCCGTCCCAGCCCTGCACCTCGACCGCCGTCGCCAGCCGCGTCCGATCGATGTCGATGACGCTGGCGTACGGCCCGCAGAGTTCGTCGATTTTTCCCAACGCCAGGGCGTAGATCTCCCGGGCGAGGGCAAGGCCGTCGCCGCCCGCTTCGGCGAGGCCGATCAGTTCCTCGAGCCACGTCGTGCCCGCCGTCTTCAGATGGACGCCGGCCCCGGTGCGGTCGAGCGTGCGTCGGATGACGGGGTACAGTGAAAATTTGTCGCTCCCCGAGTGGACCGAAAGCTTGAGGCCGGCCGGCAGCCCGAAGCGTTCGGAAGCGAACCGGCAGACGGCGACGTCGTCGGAAAACTCCTGCTCGAAGCGGGCCAGATCACCGACGTAATCCACGCCCTTGTTGAACCGGCCGGTGAATTTCGGGGCGATCGTTTGCAGCGGGATCCCCTCGTCGGCCAGGAGCGCAAGGATGACCAGCAACTGCGGTGGCGTCTGCGGCTCGTCCGTCTCGTCCATGCTCACTTCGGTGACGAAACCCGCGCTACCACGGGCGGACGCGATGTGACGGTAGAGGCTGCCGGCTTCACGGCAGGCGAGCAGGTAGTGCCCGGCGATGCGGGCCGCCGCATCCGCCGACATGTCGATCGTCCGGTCGATGCCCGGCACGGCGATCGGCTTGGCGACTTCCGGATGACGGGCGGTGAATGCCCGCACGTCCTCCGCATCGGCGGGCCGGCCGATGCTGTCGGCGACGTCGATCGTGAAGAAGTCGCTCGTGGAAATGAACTTGTCCACCGTCTCGAGCCTGATGTGGTCCGCGTCGACGAACCAGGGATGGGGCCAGCGTCGGGCCGCAACCGCGGCAGCCGCCGCGGAGCGAACACTCGCCGGTTCGCTGCCGATGAACGAGTGCTCACGGTTCGACTTGTTCCACACCGGGGCCACCACGACGCCCTCCGCGGCCAACCGCTCGAACGCCGCCAACTGCGATTCGGCCTGATGGGCGAACCGATCTCCGACGCCGAACGAGAATCTGGGCAACTGGATCATCGACGGAAACTCCTCGCGGTTGCGCCGCAGCGGTCTGAACAGGCGTCACCCCTCAGCGGCGAAGTCTTGTACCACATCGACTTGCTGCCCGTGGTGCGAATCGCACCGATCGGCGGTCGACCGGGACCATCTGCCTGGAGCGAATCGCCCCAGCCCGCCCGCACACGGCACGCCCGACTCAGACGCCTCGATCTGGAAAGCGGTCAATGTTTTTTCCTCAAAACAATGGTTTTTCCACATCAGACGAACCAGTAACAAAGGGCATGTAGTCGGCTGGTCTGTCTTTGGCACGGCGTGTGCATCTCTGACCGAATGTGTCAGGGTCAGCAGCCCTGTCACCTATCCCCCGCGAGGGGGATCGAGGGTTCGGGGGGCTCTTGGCGGGCAGGGTGCTATTGCTGCTGATCGTGGCTTGGCCGATTCGATTTCGGGGAAGTCGAGTGCGATACGACTGACGACATATGACATTCTGCTTTGCACGCTGCCGATCGCCGCGTTTCTCTCGATCGTGACACTGGTGTGACAGCAGAGGGTCGGACAGCCGGCAAAAACCCGTGTTCGCTTTAGAGCCTATCCCAGAACCGCGGCTGCTGAGTAGCAGATGTAGGCACAGGCGAAGTGGAGCATGGCCTCGTAATTGGCCACCTTCTTTTCCCAGCGGACGAGGATGCGTCGGAAGCGATTCAGCCACGAGTGGGTTCGTTCG
>JBKDUV010000374.1:0-7785 GCA_046339335.1 Planctomycetia bacterium
CCACTTCACGCTTCCGTGGCCGGTGGAATCGGCTGCCGTCTATCCCACCGGCACGTTCCTCCAACTTACCGTGTCGAGCGATATCCTGGGCCGGCCGAAGGCGGCCGACGCGCTGCTCTGGACCGGCGGCGACGAATGCCACGAAGGCCACGCCGCCGGACGCGAACAGGAGGCCGACCGGGTTGCAGTCCGGCGCGATCGTGGGGATCGCGGCATCGGCAGGACGGCCGGTCACGCGCGACAGGAGCCAGGCCCCGACGCCGATCAGGTAGGCGGCCACCGCGAAACTCACGCCCGGCAGCCCCCAGGCGTAGAGCCGGTCGAGCCGGCTACGGGCGAGCTGCAGCTCGTCGCTGGTGTCGCCGAAGATCGCCGCCGTCGTCGCGTCCTTCGCGGAGAGCTTTTCCGCCGCCAGCGCCTCGGTCCGCTCCGCCCGATGCTGCTGGTGCACGAGGGCGAGGATCACCCAGATCGGCAGGCCGCCGAGCATGTGCCAGGCCACGGCCTGGATCGCCGGGCTTGCCGCCCACACGCCGATCAGCCCGGTCGCCACGGCGAGCAGGAGCTGGATCACGAGCCCGGCGATGGCCGCGGTGGTGGCGGTGCGGTAGGTCGTCTGGTCGGCTGGCGATGGCATGACCCGATGATACCCTTTCAATGATGAGATTTCCGTGAACCCGCCGGGTCCGGGGTAGGCTCGGAAACGCCCGGCCCGCGGTTGGAGGGGTGCCAATGCCGCTCGTGACGATCGCCCGCAATGGGTTCCTGGAGTCGATCCGGCAGCCGGTGTACGTCGTCGTGGTGCTGGGGGGCATCCTGGCCCTCGTCCTGAACGTCAACCTGGCCGCCTTCTCCCTCGGCCAGGACGACAAGCTGCTCGTCGACCTCGGCCTCAGTACCCTGTTCATCGCCGGGCTGCTGCTCGCCGCCTTCACGGCCTCCGGGGTGCTCGCCCGCGAGATCGAGAACCGCACGGTGCTCACGGTCGTCAGCAAGCCGGTGCCGCGCTGGGCGGTCGTGGTCGGGAAGTATCTCGGTGTCTGCGCGGCGATCGGGCTGGCCTACTGGGTGCTCTCCGCGGTGTTCCTCCTCGCCGTCCGGCACCGGGTGCAGTTCGGCGTCGGCCGCGGCGAGGTCTTCGACGGGCCGGTGCTGACGTTCGGCCTGCTCGCCGGCGGCCTGGCCCTCGCCGTGGCCGGGCTGCTCAACTATCTCTACCGCCGGCCGTTCCCCTCGACGCTCGCGGCCTGCCTCGGTGTCGCCTTCACGCTCGCCCTCGCGATCGTCAGTGTCGTGGATCGGACGTGGCACTTCCAGGACCCGCGGACCGACGTCAATCCGCAGCTGCTCATCGGCCTGGCGATGGTGCTGGAGGCGATCCTCGTCCTCTCGGCCGTGGCGATCGCCGCCTCGACGCGGCTCGGCCAGGTGCTGACCCTGCTCGTCTGCGTGGGGGCGTTCCTGATGGGCCTGGTCAGTGAGTACTTCCTCGGCGGATCGCTGGCCGCCGAAGCCGCGCCGCTCGAGCGGTCGATCCTCCCCGTCGACCTGGCGGTGCCGAACCTGCAGTTCTTCTGGCCGGCCGACGCGCTCACCCAGGGGCACGCCATCAGCGGCCGCTACTTCGCCAGCGTGACGCTCTACGGCCTGTGCATGGTGGCCGCGCTCTTGTCCGGTGCCGTGATCCTCTTTCAGCGCCGCGACGTGGGCTGAGGCCCGCGCCGGGCCGGCGCACGGTAGAATCGCACCATGCCCGATGCCGGCCAGTCCTCCGCCGCCCCCGATCTCGGCCCGCGTGACCGCATGCAGCGGGCGCGGTTCCTAGCCCTCGCTCCGCGCGACCGCCTGGCGGCGATGCAGGAGCTCGTCGATCGGTCGTGGGCGGCGCTGCAGGCGCATCCGCCGGGCCTGGCCCATTTCCGGAGCCGCAATTTCAAGGCTCGGTCCGGCGTCCGACCGCCGGCGGGAGACGGCGATGGCACCTGATCTGCGCCTGCTGCGGGTGCTCATCCGGCACGGCGTGCCGTTCGTCGTCATCGGCGGCCACGCCGTGAACGTTCACGGCGTGCTGCGCGCCACCGAGGACACCGACCTGCTCTGGATGCGGTCGGCCGAGGCCGAGACCCGCCTGCTGGCCGCCCTCCGGGAAATAGATGCCGCATCCATCGGGAACGAGATCGACCCGGCGACGGGCGTCGAACGCCTGCATCCCGTCAACGAATCGTTCCTCCGGGCCAACCACCTGATGATGTTGTGCACGAAGTTCGGGTTTCTCGACCTGTTCGATTACGTCCCGGGATTTCCCCACGAGCCCGTGGCATCCGTCTGGGAGACAGCCGTCGAGGTGGACGGCGTCCGGTTCGCGTCGCTCTCCTGGGTCCGACGGATGAAGCGGGCCGCGGGCCGGGCCAAGGACCTGCTCGATCTGGAAAATCTTCCCGGCGCCGACTGACGGTCGCCTGCCCCGTCGCGGCCGTGCGGCCGGCCGTCAGCCGGCCCGGTCGGCGACGGCTGCGAGCCGGTCGGCCTCGGCCTGCTCGATCTCCTCGCCGCTGCGGACGAGCCGGGCCGAGTTGAAGACCACGATCAGGCCGCTGGCGATGTGCAGGGCCGCCGCCATCACCGGCGACACGTAGCCCGCCCCGGCGAGCGACAGGAAGACGACGATGAACAGGCCGCCGATCACGAGGTTCTGCCGGATGACGGCGATCGTCCGCCGCGACAGCTCGACGAGGAACGGCACGCGGTTGAGGTTCGAGTTCATGAGCGCGATGGAGGCCGAATGGATCGCCACGTCGCTCCCCGCCGCTCCCATGGCGATCGAGATGTCGCCGGCAGCGAGTGCCGGGGCGTCGTTGACGCCGTCGCCGATCACGGCGACGCGGTGACCGGCGGCCTTGAGCTCGTCCACCATCTCCAATTTCTCGTGCGGCAGGACCTCCGCCTTGTACTCGCTGAAGTGCATCTGCTCGGCCACTCGGCGGGCCACGCTGCGCCGGTCGCCGGTGAGGATCACCAGTCGCTTCAGGCCCAGGTCGCGCAGCCGGTCCACGGCCTCGGCCGCCTCCGGCCGGGCGTTGTCCTCGAGGCCGATCCAGCCGAGCAGCCGGCCGTCGCGGACCACGAACAGCACGCTCAGGCCCTCGGCCTCGCTCGAGGCCTGGATCGAATCGATCGCCGCCACCGCGGCCGGTTCGGTGCCGGTCGCCGGCGCGGCCAGCCATGCCGCGCGGCCGACGAGCACCCGGGCGCCCTCGATCCGGGCAGCGACGCCGCGGCCGGCCACCTCTTCGAACGCGTCGGGGCGGACGAGCGACAGCCGGGCCTTGCGGGCCATCTCCGTCACGGCCCGGGCCACCGGATGGCGGCTGTCCTGCTCGGCACACGCCGCGGTCCGCAGCAGGTCGGCGGGCGTCACGCCCTCCTCGGGGGCGAGGCGGGTGACCGTGAGGATGCCGGTGGTCAGCGTGCCAGTCTTGTCGAAGACGATCGCCGTCAGGTTCCGCGCCGCCTCCAGCGTGGCCACGCTCTTGACGAGCACGCCGAGCCGGGCGGCCGCCGACAGGCCGGCCACCATCGCCGTGGGAGTGGCGAGGATCAGGGCGCTGGGGCAGGCGATCACGAGCATGGCGATCGCCCGGTCGAAGGCCGTGTCGGGGTCGCTGCGCAGGGCGAAGAACAGCACCACGCCGACGAGCATCAGGACCGTGGGCGTGTACCAGGCGGCGTATTGGTCGATGAGCCGCATGATCGGCGTCCGCGACCGCTCCGCCTGCAGGATCAGGTCCTGGACGCGGCCGAGGAGCGTGTCGCCGCCGGCCTTCGTGACCTCGACGTCGAGGACGCCGGTGAGGTTGATCGTGCCGCCGAACACCTCGTCGCCGACGTCCCGGTCCACCGGGAGCGACTCGCCGGTGACGCTGGCCTGGTTGACGGTGCTCGTGCCGGCGACGACCCGGCCGTCGGCGGGGATGTTGTCGCCGGGCCGCACGCGGACGACGTCGCCGGCCCGCAGCGAGCGGGCCTCGACCTGCTCCTCGCCGCCGGGGCCGCCGAGCCGCTGGGCCTTCGTCGGTGACAGCCGGATCAGCGAGGCGATGCTCGCCTCGGCGCCGATCGCCGTCCGCTTCTCGATCAGGCCCGAGAGGATCATGAAGAAGGCGATCGCCGCGCTCTCCTGGTATTTTCCCGTGGCGGCCGCACCGAGCACGGCCAGGGCCCCCAGCGCGTTCATCCCCGCCTGGCCGCGGACGAGGTCGCGGGCCGCCGCCAGCACCAGCGGCGCGCCGAGCATCATGGCCGCGGCCGCCGCGGGCACGGCCGGGTGGAACTCGTTCTTCCAGAGCAGCCTGGCCACGAGCGAGCAGAGGAGGAGAGTGCCGCCGACGAGCGTGGCCCAGATCTGCCAGCGCAGGGCCGTGGCGGCGGGCCGGCGCCCCAACTCGTCGTCATCGCGAACCGGTGGCGCATCCATGCCGGCCGCCGTGGCAGCGGGCACGATGTCGGCGACGGGGGGCGAGGCGGTGCTCATTCGGGCTGTGTGTCGTTGTCGGCCGGCGCGATGGTGCCGGACCTGGAAAGTTCCATCCCCCCGGTCCTTGCCGTCGGCTGCGGCCGCGCGAGGTGGGCCTCGACGGCCGCCCGGTCGGCGACCGCCCGGGCCTCGGCAGCCGTCTCGGCCTCCGCCGCCCGGCGTGTCGCGACGGCCACCGCATCCTCCGCCTCCGCCCGGAGCACTTCAGTATCCTTCGCCCGGTCGGTGTTCTCAAGCACGACGACGAGCCGGTCGTAGGCAACGCGGAGGTCGGCGGGCTTCTGCAGCGGCGCCTTGCGCAGCCCGGCGATCAGCTTACGGCAGGGATCCTCGGCGGCGGCGAAGTCCTTCTCGGCGAGCAGGAACTCGACGAAGTCGGAGAGCGTCTCGAGGGTCTGGTGATGGCTCGGGCCGAGGATCGATTCCCGCACCTGGGCCGCGAAGGCGAAGTAGGTGCGGGCCTCGCCGGGAAGTTTCTGCCCCTGGCGGATGAGGGCGAGATTGTGGAGGGCGGAGGCCGTCGCCACGTGCCTGGGGCCGAGCCGCTCCTGGCGGATCGCCAGTGCCTGGAGGCCGAGCCGGTCGGCCTCGTCGAGGTCGCCGGAGAGCCGCATCGCGGCCGAGAGGCCGACGAGGCTCGTGGCGACGTCGAGGTGATCGGTGCCGAGGAGCCGCTCTCGGACCGCCAAGGCCTGCCGGAAGAGCCGCCGCACGCGGCCGAGCAGGGCGTCGCGATCGGCCGCGGGCACGGCACCGTGCTCCAGCCCGCGCCTCAGGCTGGCGGCGAGGTTCTGCGTCGATGCCGCGGTGACTTTGCTGGCCGGGCCGAGAGCGCGGATGCGGATGGCGAGGGCCCGCTCGTGAAGCGGCCGGGCCTTCTCGAAGTCGTCCATCTCGTCGTACATGACCGCGAGGTTGTTGAGCGCCAGTGCCGTGTCGGCGTGATCGGGTCCGGCCACCTGCTCCTCGATCGCCACGGCCAGGTCGAAGAGTCGCTTGGCCTCGGCAAACCGCTCCTGCTTGAGGAGATTGAGCGCGTAATTGCCGGCGCCGACGGCCGCCTCGCGGCTCCGGGGTCCGTCGAGGCGGATCTGCATCTCCAGCGCCCGTGCATAGTGTTCGTCGGCGGCGGCGTACTTGCCCTGCCCGTGGAGCACCATGGCCAGCGTGGTGAACGACTCCGCGACCGTGGGATGCTGGCTGCCGAACGTCTGGATCGCGAGCGGGATCGCTGCCGAGGCCAGTTTCTGCGCCGGCAGAAACTGGCCGCCGGCCATGAGCCGGTGGGCCTCGTCGTGCATCTCATTCCAGACTTGGTCCGGTGGGCGGCCGGGCGGCTTTCGCGCGGCGAGCATGAACCGTACCGACACGACGCTCGCAGCCAGCGCCGCGATCAGGGCGAGTGCCTTCCAGTTGGTGGACCGTGGTACGTTTTCGGGTCTGGCCGTGGACATCTGCTGGCCTCCAAATCCCTGCGAGTGACCGCGAATGACCGGCCCGGCGCGAAGCCTGCGAAAAAACCGGGGCCGCCTTGCGGCGGCCCCGGCATCGTCGATTCTATTTGGACGATGGCCGTCCGGGGCGGATCACTCGACCCCGCCGCCGCCGGCCGTCTGCACCTGCCGAACGAAGCCGACGTAGACCTGATCGCGAATCTCGTCCTGCGCCGATCCGTTGATCACGAAGGAACCAGAACTCGCCAGGCCGGTGGCCCGGTAGGCACCGATGTAGCCGTCACCTGCATTGGTGTACCCACCGGTGTCGTTGACCCGCCGCGTGCTCAGGTCGGCGAACAGGACCTGGGCATAGCCGCCGCCGTTGAGCCGGACGCTGCCGACTTCGATCTTCTTGGCATTGTGCAGCGGGACGATGTCGTTGAGCTCGTGCCGCTGGCCGGAGCCGATGTCGGCACTCGTGAACGTCGCCGACATGCCGTCGGTGAACGACTCGACGGTGAACTCGCCCGCCTTCACCACCTTCTTGCGACCGCTGGCATCGACGAAGTTGTTGAGCGTGGTCGCCATGCCGGCTGTCACGGTGCACTCGCTGCCGTCGCCAGCCCGGGCCGCACCCATGAGCGGGATCCGGTCAGCCGTTGCCAGGGCGTTGGCCAGATGATCCGCCGAGAGCGGACCGTCGCCGTCGCGCGGGCACTTGTTCGGGTCGGCCGTATCGGCATTCACGCTGTAGATGTCGGAGCCATTGGGAAGGTTGTCGCCGCGGACGAACACCCACGAGGTCGCGTAGTTGGTGTTGTAGCCGTCGTTGTAGACGTCAGCCGTGCCATTGGAGGACCCCCAGAACGAGGTGCCCTGGGCGCCCGACATGGCCGAGACGGCGGAACCAGCGCTGTTCGTGTAGGTCGACCAGCGGTCCGAGTTGAACGAACCGGACTGCGAGGCACCCGCCGCATCGGCGAACTTCTCGTTGATCTTGTTGCGGTTGGCGGGATCGAGCGCCTTGCCCGGATTCGAAACCTTGGCATTGATCAGGTCGGCGACCCAGCCGATCTTCGTCATGTCGCCGTCACGCATGTGGTCATAGGCCGACGAGCAGAAACGGGCGCCGGTGTCCTCGGACTTCGTAATCTCGAAGCCGCGGCCGAAGCCGGAGAGATTGCTCGCGCTGGCGGCCGCATTGGCCGAGTCGCGGGCGGCAGACAGCGAAGGGAGCAGGATAGCGGCCAGCACGCCGATGATCGCGATCACGACGAGCAGCTCGACGAGCGTGAAGCCCGCCTTGTTTGGATTCCGAACGGTCATGATGACCTCCCAGGTTGGAGTCGTGGTGCTCGGCCGGGACATCCCGGTCCGAAAACATCATCGACGCGAAGAGTTCTACGAACCAGAAATGAAAACGGTATGAGGCGTGTGTGAGTTTTCGATGAGCCTCGGCCACCCCCAGTCCACCGGACGCGATCGCAGTACGCAGCACCCCGCCCGAAGGTTCATGAGGATACCATGGGGTTTCGGCTGCTTTGCCGGGATCGCCGGTTTCGACCGCAGGATGACCCATGAACGGGTTGTTTCCAGGTTTTCGAAGGTTTTTGTGGCCGCCTGTGGCTTTTGTCGTGGTGGTCGCGGCGATCGGTGTCGGCTACGCGAACTCCCTGCGCGGGGGGTTCGTCTACGACGATGTCGGCGAATTCGCCGCCAATACGGCGTTCCTCACGCTCTGGCCGCCGACCTGGCCGATGCTCGGCGGGGTGGATTTTGCGGGGGGGCGGGTGGGGTGCCTGTCGGTCGGGGGGG
>JBKDUV010000375.1:0-7127 GCA_046339335.1 Planctomycetia bacterium
CGACAACATCATCACCCACTGCCGCCATCAACTCACCAATGCGGTCGCCGAGGGCCTCAATAGCAAGATCATGGCCATCAAGCGTCGGGCAGGGGGCTACCGGAACGTCGGCAACTTCAAGGACGTGATCTACTTCTACTGTGGTGGTTTACGGCTCTACCCATGAAGATCCCGGATGGACCTGTTTCACCGCGCAGTCGACGGCCCCTCACGCTTCGATGCATTTTCGCGCTGACACCCCATGGAGATGTCGCATGATTCCCCAAATTCTAGGCCGGCTGACACAACGACTTTGCGGATCGAGAACGGCCGTGCAGGACAGGGGCCATCATGAGGCATTCGTACCGTCGGGACATTTTTACTCACCGCTGCCGTCACCGACCGATATTCTCCGAAGGGATACGTCCTTGGTTAATCCACCGGGCATCGACCTTGATGAGGAGTATCAGAAGACTACTCTTGAATCATTGGCCGTGTTCTACGGTGACCTACCGTTTGTCGAGCACAGAACGGCTGCGTGGCGATATTATTTCGGACAACCTGCGTTTTGCCATGCGGATGCGATTTACCTGTACGGGATGCTGCGCAAGTGTGCGCCGAAGCGAGTCATCGAGGTTGGGTGTGGCTACTCATCCGCTGTCGGCTTGGACACCACGGAAACGTTTCTCGGAGGCTCGACTCACTACACGTTCATCGAACCTTATCCGGACGTACTCAATGACTTGCTTAGACCAAATGACCTGACGCGACACAGACTCATTGCTCAGCCAGTTCAAGACGTGCCGCTCTCCATCTATGACGATTTGGGCGACGGCGATATTCTGTTCATAGACACGTCACACGTGACCAAAGTGGGCAGTGACGTCAACCATCTGTTTTTCAATGTTATGCCTCGCTTGAGGCCGGGCGTTCTCGTTCACATTCACGATATTTTTTATCCTTTTGACTACCCTGCGGAATGGTATGCCGAGGGGCGGGCCTGGAACGAAGCCTTTCTGACCCGAGCATTTTTGCAGCACAACGATACATACCGCATCATGTTGTACGCGTCCTTTGCAGGGTGGCGATTTGAACCGTGGTTGCGCGAGCACATGCCACTTTGTCTCAGAAACACGGGTGGTTCTCTTTGGCTAAAGAAATGCCGCTAGGCCGCGAGCGACCAATGGCGAAGGTTTCGATCTGTCTGCCTAATCTCAACACAGCCCGGTACTTGCCGGAACGTTTGGACTCTATCCTGGCCCAGACCTTCAGTGATTGGGAATGTGTCGTTTCGGACAACTTCTCCGACGATGGCGCTTGGGACATTCTGCGACAGTATGGCGAGAAAGACTCGCGGTTCAAACTCGCTCAGGCGGCAAAAGATGAACGCGGTATGTATCCAAATTGGAATAATTGCATTCGTCGGGCCACAGGTGACTTTGTTTATTTCGCGACGAGCGACGACACCATGGCGCACGACTGCTTGGAAAAAATGGTAGGCGAATTGGAGCGGCATCCAGAGTGCGGCTTGTGTCAGTGTGGTTTGGACGTAATCGATGAGCAGGGGCGTCCACACTCCTGGCGATGGCAAGACTGTTCGTTTGGTCGCTTTGCGCCCGAGTGGCTCATGCGGAAACATGTTCGGGCTGCGCCCATGGATGGACTTCTGCACTTTGCGCTCCAAACAGTTTACACTTCAATCACGCAAGTTCTGATGCGACGATCCGTGTTCGAGAAATATGGCTTGTTTGAAACCCGCTGGGGTTCGGCAGCCGATTTCGAATGGGGTATGCGAGTGGGACTTTTAGAGAGTTGCGTGTATATTCCAGAAGTTCTGGCCAGTTGGCGTGTACATCCGTCGCAGGCAACCGGGCAGACTGAGAGTTCTTCGGCCAGACGACGACTGCTCGACATGGCGACATCCGCATACGGGAAGGCTATTGGCTTCCAACCGGCTATGGCGGGCCGGCTTCCTTCTTTAGACACACTGTCCGAGTTTTATGAGGAGCAAATCGCTTCGTTCGCGATGAATGAAAATCGTAGCGGAATACGTCGATCGCTTTTTCTGCTGCGAGAAACCCTTTCAGGAAGCCGAGCGGCCCTGCGATGTCTATGCAGCCGGCATATCCCCGACTCTTTCCGTGAAGAATCGCAGTTTCGACGTCTCAGGGCGCTGCTCGATGCTGCAAATGTGCCCGCTCCTTGTTTCGCCGATTAGCGGAGCTGAGTCCGGTCATCGCCCGCACTCAACACCCAGCGCGGTTCACTCATTCCTGCGACGCGCGTTGTTTGGCTGCACACCTAAGGCGGTCGTACAAGACGGGCATCTCACTCATTCGCATGCATCGCGAATCCTCATGCGTCACGACCCGTTGGTACTCCGTATTTGGGAACCATGGTCGCAAACAGCCGTAGTGCAAAGCGCCGGCCACGATCACCTTGCGAGTTGACGTGTTATGTTCGCGTGTGAAGCGACTGATCGTCGTCTACTTGTCATCTCCAGCATCGGGATCGGCCCACCCTATATGGGGAATAGGGCACGGATGCGTTCGCTGCTAGCGGCGTGTCGCGCACTTGGTCTCAGCGTTCATTTTGCTGGCGTCGAGTTGAGCCCGGAAGAACAAGCGGCGACGCGGCCGTATGTAGACGAGTGGGTGACGAACTTTATGAAATCGCCTCCCAGTTGCTGGCATCGGATCGGAAATGCCATTCGCCGGAGACTCGACCTCCACGGTCGCTGCCGCACGCCCCAGCCAACGGATAATATTGATACGTGGATGGCACGGCAGTGGATGAAGCAAGCCCGCCAACTGCAACTCGTCGCGCGTTATCCGCGTGTTCTTGTGCCATACGTGTTTCATTCAGCATTTCTCCAGGCCTTCGAGCCTCCCTGCCGGCGGATTCTCGACACCCACGACAAATTCGCCGGCCGTCGCGAGCGACTGGCAACGGCTGGTATCTCCGATTACTGGTTTACGACGAGCGAAGCCGAGGAACGCCGGGCTGCCAGGAGGGCCGACGTCGTCCTCGCCATCCAGGCAACGGAGGCTGCCTATTTCACTTCACTCGTGAGCCCAGGCACGGCGGTACGCGAGGTCGGTCATTTTACACCCTGCCGCGAGGTTCAACGGACCTCCTCCGCGGAGTGGATGTCTACGATCGGTGTGCTTGCCTCCGACAATCCGTTGAACGTCGATGCGCTGCACGTGCTCCTGAGCGAGGTATGGCCGCTCGTCCGGTCGCGACAGCCCCAGGCTACGCTGTGCATCGCCGGACGCGTATGCTCGAAGCTCGGCGGCGTGCCCGTCGGGGTCACGTTGCTCGGTGAAGTTGCCAACGCTGCCGACTTGTATGAGCGCTGTTGCTGCACCGTCAACGCCATGCGCGTCGGCACTGGACTGAAAATCAAGACCCTCGAGTCGCTCGCCCACGGCTGTCCGGTAGTAACGACCCGTACCGGGGCCGAAGGACTAGAGTCGTGCGTCGGGAAAGGCCTGGTCCTTGCCAACGACTCGGCCGGACTTGCCGATGGACTGGTTCAATGGCTTACCGACCCGGCTGCTGCTGCTGCCGCCGGCCGAGCGAGTTTGCAAGCCGTTGCGGAACTAAACGCCGGTTGGAGCAGTGCGCTCGCCGATGCGCTCGGCGTGGCTTAATCGCAGCATGTTTGGCCTTGCTGACTTGTTCACTACTATGGCTCACTCGTCTTTGAACGTCGTGTAGACTCACGCGGTCTCGCCCGCGCCGGGTTGAATTCATCGACTCTCAATAACCTCGCGGACTTTATCATGACATTTCCGATACGCCGATTGGCCGCCGCGGCTATGGTTCGCGCTTTGCCGCAACGGGTGCGATTGCGCCTCGCTTACCGATTGCTTGATCAAGCAATCAGGCACTCAGATCACGAGGCTGCATCCGATATTGTCGCGCACCTTGACCCTCAACTGGTCAGGCTGGAGGACAAAATTCGGAAGCTCGGCACCCCCCCGGGCACGGTGCCGGAATACGTCGCACCGCCGGGTATTCCGCCCCTCCAGCGGTCAATCATGCAGGCCGACCGTCCCTGGAAGGGAATGGAGTGTCCGCGGTTCGATATTCCCGGCATGATCTCTAATGAGGAAATAGAATACTATCACTGGGTTGCGAGATATTATTCCGGGGAGCATAGCGTCGTCGAGCTAGGGCCTTGGCTTGGGCACTCCACAATGCATTTGGCTACGGCCCTGAAGGCGAGCCTTCAACGGCCAGGCAAACGCATCCACGTCTACGACGATTTTGTGTGGCGGCCCGACTGGATGAACCAACACCTACGGCCGCACGATCCAGCTGCGCCGAAGGCGTACGACTCATTCGAGTACCTATTTAATCACTACACGACCCCTGCAGCCAATCTTCTCGACGTGCATCGCGGAAAAATCACGGACTACGACGGCAACGAGCATTTGCCTGTGATCGCATGGCATGGCGGCCCGATCGAAATGCTCATCGTCGACTGCGGCCGAACCATAAAAGCCAATCAGTCATGGTTCGACCTCTTTTCCCCCTCGTTCATTCCCAACCGCACGCTCGTCGTCATGCAAGACTGGCGGCTGCATCGCGAACGGCCCCGCAAGTCTTTCAATCAGACGCTCTTGTTTACGCAGCAGAACCCCCGGCTCGAACTGGTGCACGAAATCACCGACGGAGGGATCGCGACCTTCCTCTTCCGCTGAGGCTTGGCCGTATAAGCGGCGGCCTACAGTCGCGTTCCTTCCCCGATTTCCTCGAGCGAGTCGCAATGAAACCCACAACGCCGAAGCTCGCGCTGCTGAGAGCACGCTGGGACCACATGGCGGCGGTGAGCGGTTTCGACGGATTGGCTACGGCGATTTGCGAGGCCCTTGGCCCCTCCTGCAGCATATCTCTCCACATGCGGCGGCCATCTCGTTCACTACAGGCCCGGTTCGGCCGCCGCGTGGCCCGAATCTGCGGTCTTGCCCAGCCTGCCCACGAACAATGCGACCCGATTTCCACGATCATAAAGCCGGAGTACTCGCATGGCGCCCACCTCTTGGGGCGGCTACTACAAACGCACCCGGCGATGGTCGGCCTATTGCTCGCGGGAGAAGAGCAGTTTACCAATGAACTCGTTGCGGCGCCGGAATCGATTCGCCGCCGCCTGGGTGTTGTCTTGCATCAGCCACCGTCATGGCTGCGTCTCCACTGGCGGACGTTTCGGCCCCTCGATGCCGTGAAGGCCGTCATCTGCCTGAGCACCCAGCAGCACATGTTCCTGAAATCGGCCTGCGCTGCACCGATCATCCAACTGCCTCACGGCGTGGACCTGAGTCACTTTCGGCCAGCGGCCGGGCGGCCAGACGGGCCATCGCGGCTGTTGCTTGTAGGCAACTGGCTTCGGGATTTCTCCACGCTCCACGCTGCAATGCGAATTGCCTGGGACAGCGACCCCACCATTGAACTCGACTGCGTCGTGCCGCGACACGCCCGCGAAAGCAACGATCTGCTCCGCTTGGCAGGAGACCCACGCGTTCGCTGGCATGCCGGAATCTCCGCCGATGACCTTCGCACCCTCTACGCCGCCGCGGATCTGCTCTTTCTGCCGCTCATCGACGCGACTGCCAACAATGCCGTAGTGGAGGCTCTGGCCTGCGGATTGCCGATCATCAGCAGCCGAGTGGGCGGTATGTCTGATTACGTGACCGACACAACTGGTGAATTGTGCGCGCCTGGTGATGCGAAAGCACATGCGGATGCCGTCTTGCGTTGGCTCGCGGAGGAAAACCGGCGCCGCACCGCCGCGGCCGCGGCCCGACGGTTTGCAGAGCAGCACCTAGATTGGAGCGTCATCGCCGGCACGCTTCTAAACCGCCTTGGGCTCCAAGCCGCCGTGCCATGAAAATCGCCTTGCTGTCTTTCGAATACCCTCCAGAGACAGGATTTGGCGGGATTGGAACGTATGCCTGGTGCCAAGCACGGGCGCTTGCCAAACTGGGCCACCAAGTGCACGTGATTGCGGGTGCGACGAGCCCCACGCCCCTCCGCAGTTCTGACCACGACGGCGTGACCGTTTTTCGATATCGCGCCGGCGGCCGTGCCATGAGCGCCCTGGGACGACTGGACCGGCTCGGGCTTTCGTGGACAAAGAATCGGCTCGAGAACGCGTGGAGCATGCACTTTGCTCTCAAGGAGCTCTTGCGAAGCGAGCAGTACGACGTGGTTGAAATGCCGGAATGCGGCGGTGAAGGTCTATTGATCAACCACTTTTCAAGCCAGCGCACCGTCGTCCGATTTCATTCGCCTGCGGAATTGATCATGCCTACGTATGACAGCGGCAAAGCCGATCACTTCGCGTGCTCGCTCGTCGAGAGACTCGCCATCTAGCGGGCAGGCGCGCTGACAGCATGCAGCGCCTTTCTGGCCAACGCAGTCCAAGCGACCATGAAGATTCGGCGACCGATCGACATCATCCCCAACGGCATCGCCCTCGACCTTTTCGATGCTGAATCACAGATCGACGCCCGCGCGCACTTCGGCTTGCCTGCGGACGTGCCGATGATCCTTTTCGCAGGTCGGATGGAGCGACGGAAGGGCATACACCTCTGCCCTGAGATCTGCGAATCGCTGCTGCGCAGGCACCGTGTCGCCTTCGTCTTTGCGGGCAGCGATCCGTTCGGCTTCATGGAGAACGACATGCTTCCGCGAATGAACCAACATGCGCTCAAGGGATCCGTTCACTTCCTTGGAAAGCTGTCGTTGGGCGACGTCCGATCATGCCTCAGGCATAGCGACATTTTCTTCATGCCGAGCCTGTGGGAAAACTGCCCGTACTCCTGCCTCGAAGCGATGGCCGCCGGGCGAGCCATCGTCGCAAGCGATGCGGGGGGATTGCCAGAGCTGATTCAGGACGAGCAGACCGGCCTCACAGCTCGTTGGGTTACAAGACCCCGGCCGGGTTCGCCGCCGCGTGTGCGGCTTTCGCCTCGGCCAAGGCCTCGGCTCAAGCCGCACACGCGGCCTATGGCCAGGCACCCTGTTCCTAAACCCTCATATCCCCTGGTACAGGAAATCCAACCCGGTCACGTGCCCTGATGATCGGTGAGCGTCCACACGGGCTGCTTGACCGCTCCCGTACCGCCCAGCCGCTCCTG
>JBKDUV010000376.1:0-6828 GCA_046339335.1 Planctomycetia bacterium
GGCTGGGCGGACGCGTCGAGCCGCCGCGCCGCGCGGACCAGCATCGCGGCGAGAATCGCGGCGAGGAGGGCGATGATGGCGATCTGGAACCGGCTGTCGGTCAGCAGCCCGAAGGCCGCGGCCGCGGGGGCGGCGCCGGCCGATTCGGGTCCGAGCGTGGCGGGCACGGCGGCGACCCCGGCGGCCACCGCGGCCCGGATCGCCGCCGTATCGTACCGGGGCCTGCTGAGGTCGCCCCCATACGCGAGGCGGTAGTCGCTGCCCGGCTCCGCGAGGAACACCAGTTCCCGTGCCGGTCCGCGGGTCGTGATGCCGGTGACCTGGATCGGCGGGCTGTCGCCGTCGTCGATCACCAGATCGAGCGTCGGCAGACGGATTTCACTGACCGCGAGTGTCGTCTGCTCGGTACGGATCCCCGCCACATCGATCCGGGTGATCGTTCCCGCCCCCAGGCTGCGGCCGCCGAGCCGGCCCCTGTCCGCTGCGCTGGCCGCGATTTCCGCCGGCTCAACCCGCACGGCCCGGCTGAAGTTGCGGGACGCCGTTTCGATCCGAATCTCGCTCACCGGGGCCCGCAGCGTGTCGATGCGGATTCGTGTCGCCTTGCGGTCGGATTCGGGGACGATGCTGAACTCGAAGGCCGGGTGGTCTTCCAGCAGCGGCACGGTGCGCCGGTCCACCGTGGCCGCGTACGAGTATTCGATGCCGTCGAGTCGAAACGGCCGCCGGTCGACGACGGTCGTCTCGCGCACCTCCCGTTCGGCATCGCCGGCGAGCGTGCGGGTGAGTTCCATGAGCCGCGACTGCTGGGCCCGGGTGACGTCGCCGATCACGATCCGGTAGCGGCCCCCAGCCCGGTCGGCCGGCGTGGCAGGCAGCGGGATCGTCACGGTGCGGACGTCGAGAAACCGCTCGTAGTCGTAGATCAACGCCTCGTCCACGACCGGCAGCCAGTCGCCGCCATCCGCCGACCAGGCGATCGTGACACGGTGCTCGAAGTCGTGCAGCGGCGTGAGCAGCCTGAAAGCGGTGGGTGTGGTTCGGCCTGCCGCGGTCCCGAGCGTGAGGATGATCTCCAGGCTGCCGTCGGGCCGGGGCCGCGCCGCGGAGACGACGGCCCGCGCCGTCCGTTCCACCGTTCCCCTGTCCGTGACGGTCACGTCCCGAAGCATGTATGGCACGTCGACGTCCGCGCCGGTGAGGATTCGCAGGTCGCCGTAGCCGTCGGCGGAGGCCGCATGGACGTCCCCGTCGAGCCTCACGGCGGCCAGCGCGGTCGTGCCGCTCACCGCCAGCACGATCGGCTTCTGCCGACGGGCGGATTCCGGCCCGGCCGCGGCCGTGAGCGGCAGGCCGATGACGGCAAGGAGGACCGCGGCGGCCCGCCCGGTGTTCATCATCGCCATCGTCGTCATGGTTGTCATGACGAGCCGCTCCTGTCGGCCTTGACCGTGAACGTCTCGCGGAACCGCAGATACACGAACGATCCGGCGATCAGCAGCAGGCCGAGGATGACGAAGGCCACGATCCTCCAGAACGTGTCGAGGCTGGCGAGGTCGTGGAGAAACACCTTGCCGGAAACGACGGCGAAGAGCACGAGCCCCGCCCAGCGAAGCGGGCCGATGCCCCGGGCGATCCCCGCCAGCACCAGCGCCAGCGCGAACGTCGCCCAGACGATCGACACGCCGCCGGCCCGCAGGCCCGGGTGGTAGGCGTCGAGGACCGAGTTCGTCTCCAGCGTCAGATAGAGGAACAGCATCGCGAGGCCGGCGCCAGCGAGCAGTGGCCGTGTTTCCGGCACCGCTCGGCTGCCGCCCACCACCACGTACGCCACGGCGAGAAATGCGATCAGGGCCCCGAAGTCGAGGCCGCGGAGCGCCGCGGCGCCGACGGTCGTGAATTCGAGGCCGACGAGAAGCCGCTCATCGACGCCCCACGACGGCAGATCCCAGGCGAGCAGCTTGAGGATCACGGCAACCGTCACGCAGACCGCGAGGCCGAGCATCAGCTGGCTGTCACGGAGGGCGTATTCGCGGAGCAGGAGCAGGCCGATCGACAGCCAGACGATCGTCAGCAGTGGCAGGCGGGCCCCGGGATACACCAGGCCCAGCGTCCGACTGGTCTCGCAGTGGGCGTACATCAGGAGTGCCGCGATGCCGGCGAGCCACACGAGCGGTGCCGCCCAGGCCGCGCCCCGGTCGGTCACGCCCCGGTCGGTCACGCCCAGGTCGGCCGCAGCCGGCGCGGCCGACAGGCCCGCGGCGCGCAGCAGCCATGCGCCGCAACCGAACGCCGCGACGGGCACGAGAAACGCGACCATCCGCTCGGCGAGCAACCGAAGAAAGTCGCTCGTCGGCAGATCCGCGGCCCAATCGAAGCCGCCCCGCGGCAGGAAGGCGCGGGGCAGATCGAGCGTGCAGAACCGCGCCAGCACCAGCGCGAAGACGGCCAGCCCCATGCTCCGGACGACGCCGCTCTTCAGCCGCTCCGCCATCCACACGAGCACGACCGCCTGGATCGCCCAGCTGGCGGTCACCCACTGCGGCGACAGCACCAGCGGCATGGTCACGGCCACGAACGTCGCGGCGAGCCCGAGGAACGAGACGAGCAGGCCGCGGTCGACGCCGTGCCGGCGCAGGAAACGAAGCACGTGCAGCGTGTAGAAGCCGGCCAGGCCAAGGGTCACCAGGGCCACCTGCCGCCGGCCGAATGCATCCGCCACCATCCAGAACGAGATCCCGAAGAACACCGCGGCATTGGCAAACAGGGCGAGCAGGTCGAGGACCGTGGACGGCGTCCCGCGCACGACCTTGTAGAGGAAGGTCATCGTCGAAAACATGACGAAGAACCCGACGATGAACGGGTAGGTTTCCCAGAACTGAGATGGCTCGTACCCCCTGAGCGCCGCGGGCACGATGCACCACGTCGCCAGGAACGAGAGCAGGGTGACCAGCGGCCAGTCCCGCCAGAAGCAGATCGCGAGCACGCCGCAGCCAAGGATGAGCAGGTAGCCGAAGAGGACTGGCAGGTTCGGGGAGGCCGTCGTGAAGATCAGCGGCGTCACATACCCGCCGATGATTCCCAGCACCGCCACGAGGATCGAGTTGAAGCGGACGGCGATCCCCCCGGCGAGGATGGTGACGGCTCCCATGAGCACGAACGCCGGCACGACCTCGATGAGCGCGAACAGCCGGTGGGCCGCGAAGACGCTGAAGTAAAGCGCTGCGAGGCCGCCGCCGAGAAGTCCCTGGCCGATCACCCCGTACCGGCCGCCGAGCAGCCGCGTTCCGAGGATCAGCATCGTCAGGCCGGCAGCGGACGACAAGGCCACGCGGCCCTGCGGGCCGAGCAGGCCCTTGTCGATCGACCACTTGAGGAAGAAGCCGATGCCGGCGACGAGCACCACGATGCCGATTCGCAGCAGCCACTGGCTCGCGACCGCGTACTCGGTCGAGACGCCCTGCGGAATGTGGTCCTCGCCGACGATGATCCAGTTCCAGACCTTGCGGAGCGTGTCGCGGGCCGCCGTCTCGAACCGGCTCGGAACGTGGGCTGGCGGCACGCGGGACGGCATGCTCGCGCCGCGGTCGGCGGCCGCGCCGGCCGGCTCCCGCGGATGCTGGCGGGACGAGCCGGGCACGGGACGATCTTCCGGCTCGGCCCAGCCACGGACTTCGTCGACGACCGGGCTCTCCGGCCGCACCGGGCTCACCGGTCGCATCACGGGCCCGGCAGCGACCGCCCGCCCGTCGACCGCGGGCTCAGGCTCGACCGTCACCATCGGCAGCGGGGGCGGCTCGGGAAGGGGCCTGGCAGCCGCATCCATTGGCGGGGCCGCCGGCAGCGCCGCCGGCAGCCGGCTCCCGACCTCGGACCACATCCGTCGCAGGGCAGTCTCCTGCCTCGCGATCAGGTCTCGTTGCAGGTTGAGGATTTGTTGCTGACCACGCCAGATGAGGAAAAACAGGAACCCGATGACGAGGAGGATGAAGAGCAGAAATACGGTCATGGCAGGGCCTCTTGGCAGCCGCGATGCCCGTCGCGGCCGGCGGCGATGGTAATCTGCGAACCTGAAGAACCGTCGAAACTCGTGGGTGGCCGCCTGCCAACCGGGCGACGGTCGCCAGGAATTGTCACGCGGCCCGAGCCCGGTCAGCGGCCGGCCCGCACCCGGTTTCATCCGCGCGTCACCCCTGGAGCCCCACGCAGCCCATGCACCGGCCCGAATTCCCCTCGATCCCGCCCTCCGACGCCGCGCCCTCAGGCGCCACGCCGTCCGTCCGGCTGGCCGGCTGGCTGGCAGCCGCCCGGGCGGGTGACGGCGAGGCCCGCGACCGGCTCTTTGCCGCCTGCAGGAGTTACGTCGCCATCGCCGCCCGGGTCCACATGCAACGGGGCCTGCAGGCCAAGGTCGACGCTTCGGACGTCGTCCAGCAGTCGCTGCTCGAGGCCCATCGCGGCTTCGACCGGTTCGCCGGCGAGACACCGGCCGAGTGGCTCGCGTGGCTGAAGCGGATCGTGGCCCACAACGCCCTCGACGCCGCCAAGCGGTATCGGGGCACTGCGAAGCGGGACGCGGGCCGCGAGATGCCGCTCGCCGTCCACGACGCGGCATCGGCGGGCTGGCACACGCAGCCGGTCGATCCCGCCTCGTCGCCGAGCCGGCAGGTGATCCGCTGGGAGCAGGAACTGCTGCTCGCGGCGGCGCTCGAGTCGCTCGCCGACGATCACCGCGAGGTGCTTCACCTGCGGAACATCGAACGGCTGCCATTCGACGAAGTGGGCCGGCGCATGGGCCGCTCGAGCGGCGCCTGCCGGATGCTCTGGATGCGGGCCATTGCCAGCCTCAAGGAGGCGTTGCCGGCCGAGTTCACTGGCGCGGAGCACTCCGGATGACGGCGCCTATGCAGACCATGTCCGGCGGTCCGGAGCCCGACCCGGACATTCTCGACCGCTACCTTGAGGCGATTCAGGCCGGCGACGCGGCCCGCGAGACGCGACTCCGCGGCGACCATCCGGGGCTCGCGGCCTGGACCGCCTGCCTGCGCGGGCTCGACGATCTCGCCTCCAGCATCGGCACGGCACCCGTGCAGCCGGCGGGCGACTCGCTGACCGGCCGCCGGTTCGGCCCTTTCATCGTCGGCCCCGAACTGGGCCGCGGCGGCATGGGCGTGGTCTACCGGGCGGAGCATGCGGACCTGGGCCGCGAGGTGGCCTTGAAGCTCCTGGCAGCGGGCGTCTATGCCACGCCCGAGCAGCGCCGCCGGTTCCTCGCCGAGGCCCGTGTGGCGGGCCGCATCCGCCACCCGCATGTCGTCGCGATCCACGACGCCGGCGAACGCGACGGGCAGCTTTATTGTGCGATGGATCTCGTTGCCGGCACCGATCTCGCCACCCGGCTGCGGACCGGACCGCTCCCCGCCCGGCAGGCCGCGGAGATCCTCAGCACCGTCGCCGGTGCCGTGCAGCACCTCCACGACAACGGCATCCTGCACCGCGACCTGAAGCCATCGAACGTGCTCATCGACGCGGGAGGCAGCCCGCAGCTCGCCGACTTCGGCCTCGCCCGCGACGACCGGGCCGACGGCGGCACGGCCACCGGCACGGTCCTCGGCACGCCGGAGTACATGCCCCCCGAGCAGGCCGCCGGCCGGAGCCTCGACCATCGTGCCGACGTCTACGGGCTGGGGGCGGTCCTCTACGCGTTGCTCACCGGCCGTCCTCCCTTCTCCGGCGCGACCAGGCTGCTCGCGCTGATGAACGTCCTCGAACGGGAACCGGTGCCGCCCAGGCGGTTGCGGACGAACGTCCCGGTGCCGCTGGAGCGGATCTGCCTGCGCTGCCTGGAGAAGGATCCCGCCCGCCGCTATGCAACGGCGGCCGCCGTCGCCGCCGATCTCGAAGCCTGGCTGCGTGGCGACCGCGTGGCGCCCCCCCGCGGCGGCCCCCTGCACCGGCTCGGCCGCGTCGTCCGCCGCTACCCGGCGGCCGGCTTCCGTGTCATGGGGATCCTCGGAACGCTGTGCGTCGTCGCGGTCCGCTGCCTCGTCGCCCCGGAGGCGATCGACTTCTACCGCCCCATCGCCGTGGGCCTCGCCTTCTGGGCGACGTGCACCGTGTTCTGGGAGTGGCTCGGCCTGCGGCAGGCCGCGGCCCGCTGGACCGGATATGCGTTCGTCCTCACCGACGCGGTGTTCGTCACCGCACTGCTCGTTCTCGGCCGCGCCGCAGAGAGCCCGCTCGTCACCGTGCATGCGGTGCTCGTGGCCGCGTCGGGCCTGTGGCTCGACCGCCGGCTGGTTCGCGTGGCCGCGGCCGCATCGCTGGCCGGCTACGCCGCGTTGCTGGCCACCGCCGGCCCGGGCATCCGCTGGCACATCGCCGCGATCGTCGCCCTGCTCGTCGCCTGCGCCGCGGCGATCTCCGGCTTCCAGGCCGGCCGGCTCCGCCGCGGGTGACCGGAACCGTTCGGCCCGCTGCCCTAGCGGCAGCGGCCGAAGACCCGCCGCGCGTTGGCCGTCGTCGCGGCGGCGAACCGGTCGAACGGCTCGCCGCGGGCCAGCGCCAGGCAACGGGCCGTGTGGACCACGTTCGCCGGCTCGTTTCGTCGGCCGCGGAGCGGCTCGGGGGACAGGAACGGGCTGTCTGTCTCGACGAGCAGGCGATCGAGCGGCACGCCCTTCGCAACCTCGCGAAGCGCCGCCGCCGACCGGAAGGTCACCATGCCGGCGAAGCCGAGGTGGCAACCGAGGTCGATCGCCTCCGCCGCCTCGGCCGCCGTGCCCGTGAACGCATGGAGGACGGCCGCGAGCGGCCCGCTGGCCGCGG
>JBKDUV010000377.1:0-11083 GCA_046339335.1 Planctomycetia bacterium
GCGGTCGCCGGATACTCGCTCCAGGACGTGTCGAGGAGGACGAGCCCGCGTGGCGTGGTCATGACGAAGTCGGCCTCCTTGGTGCGATCCCGCCAGAAGGCCGGCTCGACGACCGGCGTCTTTTCCGCCCCGAGCCGGCGAAGCTCGCGATGGACGGCGGCCTCCCAGATCGCCGGCGCATGGGGCGACGTGGCGAGTTCGTCGGCCGTGCGGATGCCCAGCAGGTAGCTGCACAGGCCGGTGTCGAGAAAATGCAGCTTCGCTGCCTTCACCACACCCCGCGCCTGCGGGCTCGAGGCCGGCTTGACGACGGCGACGATTCCCGCCTCGACGAGCGTGTCGAGCCAGATCGCCGCCGTGGAGCCGGCGATGCCGACAGCGCGGGCAAGCTCCGCCTTGTTGAGGAGCCCGCTGCTGCGGGCGGCGACGGCGCGGAGGAACGGCTCGAAGGCGTGGACGCTGTCCACCCGCAGCTGTTCGGGCAGGTCGCGAATCAGGTGGTCGGCGACGAGGTCGCGCATGAAGCCGGCTACGTCCGGCTCGGCAGCGGCGTAGAGCGCCGGAAATCCCCCGCGCAGCAACCGCTCGTCCAGCGTCAGGTCCGGACGCGCCGCGGAGACTTCGGCGTGTGTCAGGCCGTGAACATGGATCAGGGCAGGCCGGCCCGCGGAAGCCTCGTCCGCCGCCGCGGCGAGGAGCAACGGTCGTGCGCCGACGAGCACGTAACTGGCGGGGGGCAGCGACTGCCCGCCGAGCAACCGGCCGACATGGTGAATGAGCCGCGGAGCCAGATGGACGTCATCGATCACCAGCGGCGGCGGGTGGCCGGCGAGGAAGGCTGCGGGGTCGAGTGGGGCGCGGGCTGCTTCCCTCGGGCGGGCCCGAGAGATCAGTCGATGGTGAGGATAGAGCGTCGAGGCAAGAAGGGTTTTGCCGGTGGCTCGTGGCCCTGCGATAATGACGAGACTGTGTTGGGCTGGGAGACGATTGGCTGCGTAGGCGACATGGCGTGCGATTGAAAGCGACATATTCATCGGTGTTATCGAATGATTTGCATCAGCATCGACAGGCGAATGTTGGGGATAACGGGTAGGCGAGGCAATTTTCGAGCCGCTCTGATCGCGTTCAGAGCTCAGGATCGCGTGGTCAGGATGCCTTGATGAGGTCGAGGCACATCTGCCGGACCTTGCCCGGATTAACATTCGGGTTTTTCTTGCGCGCCTGGCCGATCAGACCCGCGGCCGCCTGCTCCTTGCCCCCCTTCACGTCCGCGACGATCTTGGGGTTGGCGGCTAGCAGTTCCCGGCACAAGGCGATGAGATCGTCGTCGCTGACGGCGGCGATGCCGAGCGAGGCCACCACGTCGGCCACCGGCCGGCCCGACTCGAGGGCCGCCGCAAAAATCTCCCGCCCCCGGCTCGTGTCGAAGTCGCCGTTGCGGACACGGCCGATGATGTCGGCCACCGCGGCCGGCCGGAGCGGAAACTCGCCGATCGTGCCGCCGCGTTCGTTGAGCGTCCGCAGCACGTCCTGCTGCATCCAGTTGCTCGCCACCTTCCCCTCGCCGACGAGCGTGGCGAGCTCCTCGAAGTAGCCGACGAGTTCACGGCCCTGGTTGACGAGGACGTCGGCGTCGTAGGCGGAGATGGCCCAGGTGGCCTCGAGCGTCCTGCGAATCGCCGTCGGCGGCTGGCCCATCGCGGCCCTGGCCGCGGCCAGGTCGGCCTCCGAGACGGTCACCGGGACGAGATCGGGCTCGGGGAAGTAGCGGTAGTCGCTCGACTCCTCCTTGTGTCGCTGGGCCCGCGTCACGCCGGCAGGGTCGTCCCAGCCACGGGTCTGCTTGGGGGTCGAGCCGAGTTCGGCGCCCGTGGCCTGCCACTCCTCCCACTGCCTTGCCGCCTCGTAGGTCAGGGCCCGCTCCACCGAGCGGAAGGAGTTCATGTTCTTGATCTCGACGATCGGCGTCTTCGCGGTCCGACCGTCGGGATGGGGAATGTGCAGGTTGACGTTGGCATCGACCCGCAGGCTGCCCTCCTGCATGTTGCAGTCGCTGACGCCGAGATAGACGAGGAGCAGTTTCAGTTCGTTGAGCCAGGCCCGGGCCTCCTGCGGGCTGCGCAGGTCGGGCTGGGTGACGATCTCGCAGAGCGGCGTGCCGGCCCGATTCAGGTCGATGCGGCTGTCCGCGGTGCCGGCTGCCTCTTCGTGCATGCTCTTGCCGGCATCCTCCTCCAGGTGCACGCGGATGATGCCGACGTTTCGGGAGAACGCCCCCTTCGGATCGACCACCTCGAGCGCCCCGTCGCTGGAGAACGGCAGGTCGAACTGGCTGATCTGATAGCCCTTGGGCAGGTCCGGGTAGAAGTAATTCTTCCGGTCCCACTTGGTGAACGGCGCGATTCGGCAGCCGAGGGCGAGTGCCGCCCGCACCGCCAGGTCGAAGGCCGCGCGGTTCATCACCGGCAGCGAGCCGGGGAGGCCGAGGCAGGTCGGGCAGACCTGCGTGTTGGGGGCCGCACCGAAGGCCGTCGAACAGCCGCAGAAGAGTTTCGTCCTCGTCAGCAGTTGGACATGCACCTCGAGGCCGATGACGGTCGTGAAGGGCGCGGAACTGGCGGCGGACGTGGTCATCGGGGCGTTGGCCGGGAGCGTTGATCAGGAAAGCGTCGGCCGGCGGACATGCCAGTCGGTGTCGTGCTGGTAGCGGTCGGCGGCACGGAGAAGGAGCGCATCGGCCCTGGCCGGGGCCTGGAGTTGGAACCCGATCGGCAGGCCGCCCGAGGTGAAGCCGCAGGGGAACGAGATCCCGCCGATGCCGGCGAGGTTCGCCGTCACGGTGTACATGTCCACCAGGTACATGGCCAGCGGGTCGCTCGACTTTTCGCCGAGCGCGAAGGCCGCCGTGGCCGACGTCGGCCCGCCGATCAGGTCGACATCCTTGAAGGCGTCGAGGTAGTCCTGGCGGATCAGTCGTCGGACCCGCAGGGCCTTGGCGTAGTAGGCGTCGTAATAGCCGGCGGAGAGGGCGTAGGTGCCGAGCATGATGCGTCGCTTCACTTCCGGCCCGAACCCCTCGGCCCGGCTCCGGCAATACATTTCCACGAGTGGGGAATCGAACCTGCCGGCGGGCTGCGCGGCGTTCCCCCCGTCGGCCCGGTGGCCCGTTCCGGGCTCGGCCCGGTGGCCATAGTGTGCGCCGTCGTACCGCGCCAGATTGCTCGATGCCTCGCACGGAGCGATCAAGTAATACGTCGGAATGCCATGCTTCGCATGCGGCAGTTTCACGTCGTGGATCGTCGCGCCGGCGGCCTTGAACGCGGCAAACGCCCCCTCCACGGCCCGGGCCACCTCCGGGTCGAGTCCCGCGGCGAAGTGCTCGGCAACGCGGCCGATCCGCAGGCCGGCAAGCGGCTGTCCGAGCAGTTCCGTGTAGCGCGGCACGGCGTCGGTGAGCGATGTCGAGTCACCCGGATCGTGGCCGGCGATCGTCTCCATGAGCAGGGCGCAGTCGGCCGCCGACCGGGCCATCGGCCCGATCTGGTCGAGGCTCGAGGCGAAGGCGATCAGACCGCGCCGACTGACGGCGCCGTAGGTCGGCTTCAGGCCGGTGATGCCACACAGCGCCGCCGGCTGCCGGATGGAACCGCCGGTGTCCGAACCGATCGCCACCGGAGCCATGTCGGCCGCCACGCTGGCCGCCGAGCCGCCGCTCGAGCCGCCCGGCGCGCGGGACAGGTCCCACGGGTTATGCACCGGGCCGAAGGCCGAGTTCTCGTTCGAGCCCCCCATCGCGAACTCGTCCATGTTCGTCTTGCCGACGATCACGGCGTCGGCCGCCCGCAGTCGGCGGACCACCTCGGCGTCGTACGGGGGACGAAAATCTGCCAGCATCCGCGAGGCGCAGGTGGTGCGAAGGTCGGCCGTGCAGAGCACGTCCTTGACCGCCACGGGCAGTCCGGCCAGCGGGCCGATCGGCTTGCCCGCCCGCCGCCGGGCGTCGATGTCGGCCGCCTTCGCGACCGCGCCGTCGCGATCGACCGTGAGGAAGGCGTTCACCTTTCCATCCACCTGCTCGATGCGGCGCAGGAAAGCCTCAACGCATTCCACCGCCGTCACATCCCCGCGCCGGACGGCGGCGACCAGATCGACGGCGGAGAGGTGGAGGGGCTGCATGGCGCCGACAGGCCGCGGATCAGGCGGCTCCCGATTCACCGAGCACGGCCGGGACGAGAAAACACTCGCCGTCGTGCCGGGGTGCCGACTGCAGCGCCTCGGCCGTCGTCAGCGACGGCTGCAACTCGTCGCCCCGAAACACGTTTTGCGCGTCGAGCGGATGGGCGAGAGGCTCGACGGCCGCGGTGTCGACCGCGGCAAGTTGCGACACGAGGCCGACGATCTTCGACAACTCGCCGGTCATTCGCTCCAGATCGGCATCGCCGAGGGCGAGCCGGGCGAGCATGCCGACCTTCGCGACGTCCTGCCGGGAGAGTGTCATGGCTGGGGAAGGCCGGCGCCGGGCTCAGGGACGGGCCCGGGGACCGGAGGGCACCGACTCCTCGCTGGCCGGCTTTGCCGCCTTTTCCAGCTTCGGCAGCCGGAAGGGCTGCTGCTTGACGAGTTTCGTCACCGCGCCCCCCTTGATGCACTGGGTGCAGACGAGGAGGGTCGTGCTCGTTCCGTTGCCGATCGTGACCCGGAGTCGCTGCAGGTTGGGCTTGAACTTCCGGCGCGTGATGCCGGTGATCTTGGTGCCGACGCCGCCCAGGTATTTCGCCTTGCCGCGGATCGTGACCTGGTTGCCGACCGAGAAACCTTTTCCGCAGACCTGACAGGAACGTGCCACTGGATCGCTCTGGGTGAGGGTGGCGGGGGTGGCGGGCAGCCAGCCTCCGGGATGAATCGAGCCCTTGAATGTAGTCGGGCGGATGAATTTGACAAGGCGGCTCTTCAGCGGTCTGAACCGGCACTCGCCGGGAGGAGTCCGAGAACGGAGGCATGGAGGATGCCGTTGGTCGCCAGCCCGTCCCCGGCATCGATCCGTTCCGCCCCGCTCCAATCGGTGAACCGGCCGCCCGCCTCGCGGACAACGGTCTCCACGGCGGCGGCATCCCAGCGGTTCATGAGCGGGTCGATCATCACGTCGGCCCTGCCCGTCGCCACCAGCAGGTAGCCATAGCCGTCGCCCCAGGTCCGCACGACGCCCGCGGCCGCCTCGAGCTTCGTGCGGGCGGCGGTGCCGGCAGTCGCGCCGCCTTGCCAGCGGGAAAACGAGGTGAAATCGCTGGAGCAGACCAGAGCCCCATCGAGGGCGTCGCGCCGCGAGACCCGGGCGGCGACGGGGGCGGCGGTGCCGCGGACGTGCCAGGCCCCCGCACCGACGGACGCGTAGACGATCTCGTCGAGGGCGGGAATCGCGATCCCGCCGAGCCCGCCGGCGCCGGCGTGGCGACAGCCGACGAGCGTGGCGTAGAGCGGCACGCCGCGGATGAACGACTTGGTGCCGTCGATCGGATCGACGACCCACTCGTACCCCGACGTTCCAGCCGTCGCCCCGGTCTCCTCTCCCTGGAAAGCATCCTCGGGAAACCGGCCGAGCAGTTCGCGGCGCAGGATCTCCTCCGCCGCCCGGTCCGCCTCCGTGACCGGCGAACGGTCCTGTTTGACCTCGACCACGAGTGCCGGGTCGGCAAACCGGCTCAGTGTCTCGTCGGCGGTGAGCCGGGTGGCTGACTGGGCCGGGTCCAGTCGCTCGTCGCAGCGCCCGGCCGCATCGATCGTGACTCGCTCGGTCGTCATCCCGCTGTCCCCGACATGGCGTCGACGACACCCGCGCGGGATCGCGAATCCGGGCCACTTCGCAGCGTCGCCAGGAGCATGACGGCCGCACCGATGACGAGCCAGGAGTCGGCAAGATTGAAGATCGGCCAGTCGATGATCCCCGGCAGTTCAAAGTGGATCCAATCGCGGACCGCATACACGGGCCGGCCGACGCGATCCGCCGGGGCGTGCCAGACGAGTCGGGGGAGACCGAGCCGGTCGTAGAGGTTGCCGAGGATCCCGCCGGTGATCAGGCCGAGGGCGACGACGAGCCCGCGATCGGTCCGCGTCGCCGCCCGGGCGAGCATGCCGAGGATGCCGGCGATCGCCAGCACCGAGATGCCGGCGAACACGATCCCCAGTCCCTGACCCATGCCGAACAGGGCGCCCTCGTTGAGGTTGGTCTGAAGCCGGAGGATCCGCGGCACGAGTTCGATCGGGGCCGCCGTGCCCGGCATCCCCAGCCGGGCGAAGATCCAGGACTTGCTGAGAAGATCGCTGCCCACGGCTGTCAGCGACACGACGGCGAACAACAGCCAGCCGGCGCGATGAGGGAAAATGCCGGCCATCGTGTGCTGCCGCCGTCTCCTGCCGCGCGGTTTCGGGACACCCGTGCCTGGTCGAACGAGACCGGCCTAGCGGGGCTGGCGGGGCCTGATCGCTCCCTGCTCCTGCTTTTCGGCACAGCGGATGCACAGTGCTGCGAACGGGATCGCCTCGAGTCGCTTCTTGGAAATGATTCCCTCGCATTCCTCGCACACTCCGAACGTGCGGGTGCGGATCCGTTCGAGAGCTTCCTCGATTTGCTCGAGCGTTCCCTCGTCGCTCGCCATCAGGCTGAGGGTGAACTCCTGCTCGTAGGCATCGGAGCCGATGTCGGCCATGTGGATCGGCATCCGGGACAGATCCCCGCTCGCCTCGGATCGCGTTTTCCGCAACGCCGCGTCGGCCATGGTGGACACGTCGCCCCGGAGACGGGCCCGCATCGCCTCGAGGGAGGCCTTGAAAACCTTCAATTCCGCTGCTTTCATCGTCCTCACCCGCCTGGTGAACGACCTTAGCTTCGCCCGGCGTGATGCCAGGGATCGAGATCGCTAGAATAAAGACGACGATTCAGCCTGTCAAACTGGCAGTTTTCTCTTTGGCGAAAGACGCTGAGTTGGGCAAATTGTTGCTGTCTGTGGTCGAGTGACCTACTCTTGGGACCGTCCGGTCGCCCTTTTTTCGACGTTCCCCACAGAGCCCCCACCCCGCCTGCCGATCCCTAAGGGGTCCCGGAGCCATATCCTTGGCCGTTGCCGCCCGCACCGATCTCGCCTTCCAGCAGTGCATCGACCCGGGCTGCGCGGCGACGTTCTCGGTCGACGAGGTGCTGACGGCCTGCCCGGCCTGCGGCAACCTGCTCGACGTCGAGTACGACTGGGACCGGCTGCGGCCCCCCAACTCGTTCGAGTTCTTCGAGCGGAAGTGGATGCGACGCAGCGACCCCCTGGCCTTCAGCGGCGTCTGGCGGTTCCACGAATTGCTCCCCTACGCCGCACGCGAGGCCGTCGTGACGATCGGCGAGGGGCAGACGATGTGCAGCCCTTCCGACGGGGTGGGGAACTACGTGGGCGTCCATCCCGGCCGGTTGTTCCTCCAATACGAGGGGCTCAATCCATCGGGGTCGTTCAAGGACAACGGCATGTCGGCGGCGTTCACGCACGCCCGGATGATCGGGGCCCGACGTGCGGCCTGCGCGTCGACAGGCAACACGAGCGCGTCGCTCGCCGTGTACTGTGCCGTCACTCGGATGATGCGTGGCATCATCTTCATCGGTTCGGGCAAGATTTCCTACGGCAAGCTCTCGCAGGCACTCGACTACGGCGCCCTCACGATCCAGATCGCCGGCGACTTCGACGACGCCATGGCCCGCGTCAAGGAAGTGTCGGGGAAACTCGGCATCTACCTGGTCAACAGCGTCAATCCCTTCCGGCTGGAGGGGCAGAAGACGATCATGTACCGGGTGCTCGAATCGCTCGCCTGGGAGGTGCCCGACTGGATCGTTGTGCCAGGGGGCAACCTGGGCAACTCCAGCGCCTTCGGCAAGGCGTTCGCCGAACTGCGAAAACTCGGGCTCATCGATCGCGTTCCGCGGCTGGCGGTGATCAACGCCGCCGGCGCCAACACGCTCTACGAACTGTACGAGCGTCGCGGGCTGCGTTGGAACGGCGGCCGGGCCGATCTGGCCGCGGCCTGTCACTACTACGACGAGCTCGACCGCGACCGCAAGCGGGCCGACACGATCGCCTCGGCGATCGAGATCAATCGCCCCGTCAACCTGAACAAGTGCCTGCGGGCCCTGGAGGCCTGCGACGGCGTCGTGCGGCAGGTCAGCGAGCAGGAGATTCTCGACGCCAAGGCCCAGGTCGGTGCCGGCGGACTGGGCTGCGAACCGGCCAGCGCCGCCAGCGTGGCGGGCGCCCGGCAGCTCGTTGCCGAGGGGGTGATCGGTCGCGACGAACGCGTGGTGTGCATCCTCACCGGCCACCAGCTCAAGGATCCGACGGCGACCGTCGCCTACCACACGACCGACCAAAAGCTCTTCAACGACGTCCTCGGCAGCCGGGGTGTCAGCCGGGCCAGTTTCGCCAACCGGGCCGTCAGCGTGGGCAATCGCGTCGAAGAGATCGTGCAGGCGATCGACCTCTACGGCTGATCGTTCGCGTTCGACGTCCGGCCCGCTTCCGGCGGGCATTCTCTGGAGGCATCCAGTGTCCGCCACACCGCTTCGTCTTGCCGTCCATGGTGCCGCCGGCCGCATGGGCCAGCGGGTGATCGCGAGCGCCGCCGCGGACGCGGCTCCCTGGACGCTCGTGGCGGCGATCGAGCGGGCCGGCCATCCGCGGTCTGGCGACGATGCCGGGACACTGGCGGGCCTCGGCCCGGCCGGTGTGGTCGTGTCCGATGCCTGGGACGTGCCGGCAGACGTGGTCATCGACTTCTCGCTGCCTGAGGCGGTCTGCGGCATCGTCGCCGCCTGCGTGGCCCGCGACCTTCCCCTGGTCGTGGCGACGACAGGCCTCGAAGACCGGGAACGGGGAGCGATCGCCGCCGCGGCCCGCACGATCCCGGTCCTGCAGTCGCCGAGCATGAGCCTGGCGGTGAACATCTCGATGGATCTCGTCGGCCGCGCGGCCGCCCTGCTGGCGCGG
The DNA here is from genome assembly GCA_046339335.1 of Planctomycetia bacterium. Classification (GTDB taxonomy): domain Bacteria; phylum Planctomycetota; class Planctomycetia; order Pirellulales; family UBA1268; genus QWPN01. The sequence goes on from JBKDUV010000377.1 coordinate 9,015, forward strand.
GTCGGCGGGCGGACCGACGTCGAGATCATCGAGTGCCACCACCGGCACAAGGAAGATTCACCGAGCGGCACGGCGCTCAAGTTCGGCGCGGTCGTGCGCGAGCAGATGGGGCAGGTGCGGGAGATGCACGGCCGCTCGGGTCGGCCCGGCGCCCGGCCCGGTGACGAGATCGGCTACCATGCCGTCCGCGCGGGGGACAATCCCGGCGAGCATACGATCCTTTTCGGCATGGATGGGGAGTCGTTCGCGGTCAACGTCCGGGCGACGAGTCGCGACTGCTACGCCCGGGTCGCACTGGCCGCCGCCCGCTTCCTCGTCGGTCGTCCGGCCGGCCTGTATTCGATGCGCGACGTGCTCGGTCTTTCCTGACGTCCGGCGGTGAGCCATGCCCGTCTTCGAGTATCGATTCACCGTCGCCGCACCGTTGTCTGCGGTTCGTGATTTCCATCACGACACGACCGTGCTGCGCCGGCTGACGCCGCCGCCCACGATCGTCCAGATCCATTCGGTCGAACCGCTGGCCGAGGGATCGGTCTCACGCTTCACCCTCTGGGTCGGCCCGCTGCCGCTGCGTTGGAAGGCGGTGCACCGCGACGTGACCGACCATGGGTTCACCGACGTCCAGGCCGAAGGGCCGGCCCGCCGCTGGGAGCACACCCACACCTTCGTGCCGCTCGGCCCGGACCTGACGGAGATTCGCGAGCAGATCGAATACGCGCACAAGCCGGGCATGTGGGGCCTGGTGACGCGGCTGCTTTTTTCAGGGCCGAATCTTCGCTTCATGTTCGCCTACCGCTGCTGGGCGACCAGGCGCGGCCTACGCCGCCTGACCAGCCGGGCAGGACGCGGGACGTGAAGGTCAAGACCGGTTCAGGCCTGCGGGCCTGCGGCGGGCCGCCGTGCCGGCGCAAGCGGCGGCGGCAGCAGGCCGGCGCGGCGTCTCATGGCGAGCACTTCGTCGCGGATCGCCAGCCGGCGAACCAACTTGAGGAGGCTCTTGTTCGCAGCGACCATGGCACCGCCTCCTTTCAGCCCGCGTACCCGGAGTTTCTACGCATCTCGTCCCGGGGAAGTTCGCGGTTTCCGGGGCGGAATATTCCCGCCCCAGCGGCTATATTTCGGCCCCTCCCCCGCCTCTCGGAAACGTGTCATGGCCGTGCTCGTCGAAATCCACGACGCCTGCAAACGCTACGGCGACCAGGTGCTTCTCGACAACGCCTCGGCGACGCTCACCGATGACGGCAAGATCGGCTTCATCGGCCGCAACGGGGCCGGCAAAAGCACGCTGCTGCGAATCATCCTCGGCGAGGAGGAACTCGACTCCGGGGTGGTCGTCCGCCATCCCCGGCTCCGGCTCGGGCACCTGCGGCAGCACGACCCGTTCCTTCCCGGGGAGACGGTGATCGACTTTCTGCGGCGTGACAGCGACCGGCCGGCCTGGAAGTGCGGCGAGGTTGCCGGGCGGTTCGAGATCAAGGGGACGCCGCTTTCCGGCCCCGTCGCCGCCCTGTCCGGCGGCTGGCAGACCCGGGTCAAACTCGCGGCCCTGCTCCTCCACGAGCCCAATCTGCTGCTCCTCGACGAGCCGACCAACTTCCTCGACCTGCGGACCCAGATTTTGCTCGAGCATTTTCTGCGCTCGTTCGACGAGGCCTGCCTCATCGTCTCCCATGATCGGGCGTTTCTCATGGCCACCTGCGACCGGACCCTCGACCTGTCGGCCGGCCGCCTCACGGTCTATCCCGGCAAGGTCGATGCCTTCCTGGCCCATGAACACGAGCGCCGACTGCATGCCGAGCGGACCAATGCGACGGTGCTCGCCCGGCGCCGGCAACTCGAGGACTTCATCGCCCGCAACAAGGCCCGGGCCTCGACTGCCTCCCGGGCCCGGTCGAAGAGCCGGCAGCTGGAGCGGCTCGAGGTCGAGGAGGTCGCGTCTCTGGAGCCCACGGCCGCGATCCGCTGCCCGGTCGGTTCCGCGCGGCGGGGGCCGGTGGTCCGTTGCCGCGGGCTGTCGATCGGCCACGGCGACCGGCAGGTGGCCGCGGGAATCGACGTCGAGATAGAGC
>JBKDUV010000378.1:0-13115 GCA_046339335.1 Planctomycetia bacterium
GAGAGCCTGCGGGCCGGGTTTCGCATGACGGCCCAGCAGATCGAGAAACTGCTCGAGACGCACGGCTGTCGGCCGATCGAGACCGACGGTGCGTTGTTCGACCCGACCGTGCATGACGCCATCCTGCAGCAGACGGCACCAGGTGTCGCGGCGGGCACGATCGTGGGGACAGCAAGCCGCGGATACAGGCTGCACGACCGGGTCGTGCGGCCGGCCCAGGTCATCGTTGCACGGGAGGACTGAAGCATGCCGACCTACGACTACGTTTGCGACGGCTGCGGGCACGCCTTCGAACTTTTCCAGTCGATGACCGAAAGCCCGAAGACGACCTGCCCGAAGTGTCGGAAGCGAAAACTGCGGCGTCTGATCGGGGCCGGGGCCGCGATCGTGTTCAAGGGATCGGGCTTTTACAAGACCGATTATCGCAGCGATTCCTACAAGAAGGGCGCGGCTGCCGACTCGGCCGGATCTTCTGGCGGCAAGGAGGGGGGCAAAGAGGGGGGCAAGAAGCCCGACGGCAAGAGTTCCTCCGGCTCCGGCGCCGGGGCGAAGGGGGGGGACTGACCGATGCCACGGTGTCCGGTCTGCGATGGCAGCGTCGATCTGCAACACACGCCGACGGTGCCGTTCTGCAGCGACCGGTGCCGGCTCATCGACCTCGGCCGCTGGCTCGACGAGTCCTATGCCGTGCCGCTGCCCCGCAAGCCGGGCACGGGGGAACTGCCCGGGGATGGCGCCGATGGTGACGGGTCCGACTGACGCCCGTCACGCCAGCGTGGCATGGCGATCCCCGACGACTCGGCCCTATACTCCGACCCACGATCGGGAACCGGTCGGCACGCGAGGGAGGACAATCCATGTCGAGCACGCACGATCCATCCGCCGGCATCGTCCACGAGGTCCGCTGGAGTGAGGCGATTCCCTGCTGGCTCCTCTTTCGAGCCGCCGCGGCGGCGTTCTCCCCGACGGTGATCGTGCTCGCTGCACTCGGGGCCGTGGCGAGCACGGCAGGCTGGCGGCTGCTCGATCAGCTCGGCCTCCCGGATGGCCGTGGCGTGGTGACATCGGCGGACGAGCTGCACCTGCCCGCGGCCGCGCCGGGGCCGATGGCGAATCCTCCGGCCACGCCCGTCAGCCTCGCGCCCAGCAGCCGCGCAGTGCCATGGCTCGGCGGCCTCGTCGATCGGCTGCCGACGTCCATCAGGCACGTCCTCGACCTGCTGGCGGTCCCCTTCCTGCCGTCGTCGTCGCGCGGTCAGATGGCGGGGGCCGCGGCACGGATCGGATGGTTTCTTCTCGTCTGGTCGATCTTCGGCACGGCGATCGCCCGGCGTGTCGCCCTCAAGCTCGTCGGCGAGGATGCCCCCGGTCTGTTCGGCGCGATCTGGTTCGGGACACGGAAATGGGTGTCCGCGTTCAACTCCGTGCTTTTCGTACTGCTCGGCATCGCCGCGCTGGCCGCGCCGGGGGCGATCCTCGGGCTGCTGATGCGGACCGACCTGGGGCTGGCATTCGCCGGTGCCGTCTGGCCGCTCGTCCTGCTCGGTGCCGTGGTCCTGGCGATTCTCGCCATCGGTGTCGCCGCCGGCTGGCCGCTGATGGTCGCCTGCGTCGGGGTCGAACGTGGCGACAGCTTCCAGGCGATTTCGACGGCGTTTTCCTACCTTTACCAGCGGCCGCTCCACTACGCCTTCTATGCCCTGCTGGCCTGCGGCGTCGCGTTGCCCGCGATCGTCGCGGCCGGCCTGTTCGCCGATGCGACCGCCACGCTGGCCATGTGGGCGGCGAGTTTTGGCATGGGGCAGGACCGCACTGCCGCCGTGCTCGGCGGCCTGGCGACGAACGCCACAGACGCCGGGCCGTGGGGCGTGCAGGCCATCCGCTTCTGGTGTCGCGGCCTGGAGACGCTTCTGGCATCGTTCGGCTGGGGCTATGGCTGGGCGATCGTCACGGCGGCGTATTTCCTGCTGCGTCAAAGCGTGGACGGCACCGAACTCGACGAGGTCGTGCTCGACGAACCGCCTGGGGACGCTGCGGCCTGACGGACGCCGTTGTCAGGCAAGCCAGCCGCGCAGCAGCGTCGCAAAACTGCCGAGCAGTTCGCCGCGGCTGACCGCCTCGTCGCAGCCCGCCTCGACCGCCTCACGGAGCCGATCGCCGGCCACGTGCGGTCCGAAGACCACGACCCTGCCCGGCCGCTCTCGCGACGCGGACCCCAGCGCCGTGCGGGCGGCGGTGACGATGGGCTCGATCGGGCCACGCATCCCCTGCAGGTCGAGGAGCACGAGATCGCAAGGCCCCCCGGCGGCGTCGATCGCTGCCCGCTGCTCGAGCCGGGCTCCCGCCGCGTGGGCGAGGCCGGCCAGGCGGCTGGCCGCGAGCAGGTCGGAACTGACGACGAGTATTACGGGCTCATTCGGCATGATGACTTCTCCGCAGGGTCGAGGGATGCCGCTAGACCGCTTCCGGGCCACGGACGTCGCGGTAGATTTGAATCGCCTCATCGACCGGCAGGACGAAGACGCTGCCGGCATCCGGTCCAATCACCGCCAGCGCCTCCGCGAGCGTGTCCCGGGTGCGGTCCAGAAAGTCGTCGTTGACGGCGATCTCCAGGATCACCGCCTGGGCGATGCCGTCCGCGGCATCTTCGTGGGCGTCGCACAGCGTCAGTCGGGTCACGTGCACCGCGGCGAGCGCCTGGCGCAGGAACTCGACCGCCCCGGGCTTCACGATCGCGAACACCAGCCGCATGAGGGACCCTCCGCCGCCGCACCGGGCCGCTGTCGGGAACGCGGGCACGGCCGCGCTAGCCGGCAAGAGTAGCATCGTGCAGACTGGCGAACCACCGACAGGTCTTCGGAGCAGATCGATCCGGGCACGCAATGGACGACGTCAGCGGTATCGGGGACACGATTCGTGTGCAGGCCGTCTGCCGGGAATTTCTCGCGGCAAGACCGCTGGAGATCGTGCCGCTTCGCGACTCGGGCTTCAGCGGATCCCGGGTCTACCGGGTGCGGACCGGGGGCGGTGCCAATGAGACCCTCGTCTGCAAGGCGTTCGCGCCCGGCGTGGATCGCGGCCGGGCCGAGTGGATCCATCGGCTGATGAGCGGCCTGCGGGCGGCGGGCATGACCGAGGTGCCCGCCCTCGCCGCCACGCCGGCGGGCGCGACGATCGTGAGCGATTCGCGGGGCACACACTGGGAACTGCTGGAGTTTCGGTCGGGCACGCCGACCGACGTGCCGACGCCTCGCCAGGCTCAGGCTGCGGTCGAGACGCTGGCCCGGTTGCACGTCGCCGCCTCCCGCCTGCCGGGTCCGAAGGCGAAGCCGGGGCCGGCGCCGGCCGTGGTGCGACGCATCCGCATGGCGGAGCGGATGCTGAGCCGCCCCTGGGCGACCCTCGACAGATTGTGCGACGACCTGCCGGACCGCCGTCCGGGCGCGCTCGCCGTGGCGGAACTGCGTTGCCGCCTCGAGGCCGCCGCCGCCATGCTGAAACCGCCGGGCCCTCGGGTCCTGTGCTGGATCGCGGGCTGGACCGCCCCGTCGATCGGCCTGCAGCCCGTGCTTCGAGACGTGTGGGCCGATCACGTGCTGTTTGCCGACCGCGAGGAACGCGTCGCCGGGATCATAGACTTCCATGCGGCGGCCATTGACACGCCGGCAACCGACGTGGCGCGGCTGCTGGGGAGTTGGCATCCCACCGCTCCGCCAGCGTCATATTTCGGCACCTGGGCCCCCATAATCGCGGCCTACGAACGCATCAGCGCACTCGGGACGGTGGAACGGAAACTGGTTCCGGTGCTGGCCGCGACGGGCGTTTTGTTCGGCATCGACACCTGGTTCCGTTGGCTCATCGAAGAGGAACGACGGTTTCTCCGCCCGGACGCCGTGCTGCGCAGGATCGACAGGCTCCTGGAGGAACTGCCCGCAGCCCTGGACTTTCTGGCAGATCGGGCGGGTAACGGCGGTTTGACCGGCTGAAATTGCAGTTTGTACACTGAAGAAGTCGACATTGCCCCGGGGATTCGGGGTCCCGCCGCGAGCGACTGCTGCCGCACCGATGGATCGCATGCCATGACCCTCTGCCGCTGGGCGGTCTTCGCTCCCGTGATGCTGCTCCTGCAACCGGTGTTTACCGGGCTGGCAGCCGGGGGTGATCTGGCGGACAGGCTCGGGGTTTTGCCTCCCGCCGGGGGTGATGCGGTGGCCGCCGTCGCCGAGACGTTTGGGGCGCCGGTCAGGGTGTCGGCGAAGATCGAACCCGGGCAGTCGGGGAATCCCGACGTGCTCGCGGTGCAAGCGGTGCTGGAGGAGGGGTGGCACCTCTACTCGGTGACGCAGAAACGGGGGGGGCCAAAGCCGACCCGGATCACTCTTGCGGCCGATTCGCCCCGCCAGACCGCCGGGCCGTTCGTGCCCGATTCCCCGGCCGTGACGCGGTTTTACGATGACGTCGCCGCCTGGCGGGGGATTCCCGTCGAGGAGCATCACGGCACCGTCACGTGGCGGGCACCGCTGGCGCCCGGGAAGGCTGGGCCCATCCACGGATCGCTGAGCCTGCAACTCTGCCGCGACAACTCCTGCAATCCGCCGGAAACGATCCCTTTCACGGTCGGATCGGCCCCCACCGACGCTGCACGCCCTGCCACGGAAACCGCCCCGCCGTCGGCCCGCGAAACGCCGGCCACCGCACGGCCGGCCGAGCATGCGATGGAGCGGACGCACGCCACGGTTCGGGTCGATTTATTGCCCGGAAACGTGGTGCAGATCGAGATCGTGCCGGAGAATGGGTGGCACGTCTATCGGCCTGCGGATTCGGCCGGCGCAGCCCCGGGCCAGGGCAAGGCGACCATCCTTGCCTTCGACGGGGAGTCGCAGAACCCGGCGGACCTCTCCGTGACCGTCAAGGCAGCGCGGCCTGCCGCCGCCGAGGGCGTCGTGGACGGCCCGGTCGTATTTTCAATTGTTCGTGCGGGTTCTGCCCCCTTGCGCCTCGTGCTCGGCCTGCAGACCTGTGCCGACGACTCGTGCGATCCACCGAGTGCCGTCCGCATCGGCATCGTCGGCGACGCCGTGACCTTTGCCGATGCGGCGTACGGCGAGGCCGCCCGGAGTCCGCTGCCGCTGACGGCTCCCCCGGCTCCGCTCGCGCTGCCCGTCGTGCTCCTCATGGGCCTCGCCGGCGGCCTGCTCCTGAACCTCATGCCCTGCGTCCTGCCGGTGCTCGGCCTCAAACTCATGTCGTTCGCCCAGCAGTCGGGCCGCGACCGGCGCGAGGTGTTCCAGATGAACCTCTGGTACTGCCTCGGCGTGTTCGCGGTCTTCTTCGCCCTGGCGACGGCCAGCGTGGCCGCGAAGATCGGCCTCGCCCGGGCGAGCCTCGCCTGGGGAGAGCAGTTCACATCGACCGGCTTCAACATCGCCATGACGGGGATCGTGTTCGCCTTCGCGCTTTCGTTCCTCGGCGTCTGGGAACTGCCGATTCCCGGTTTCATCGGCGCGAAGGCGGGGCACGTCCAGTCGCGGGAGGGGCCGCTCGGCGCCTTCCTCAAGGGCGTGCTCAGCACCGTGCTGGCGACCCCGTGCAGCGGGCCGTTTCTCGGTCCGGTGTTCGGCTTCACGCTCGGGAAGTCCGCGGCACTGACCTATGCAGTGTTCATGGCGATCGCCACCGGCATGGCGCTCCCCTACATCGTCGTCGGTCTGGTGCCGCGGCTCGTCCGCTTCTTGCCCCGCCCGGGCGCCTGGATGGCGACCTTCAAGGAGATTCTCGGCTTCGTGATGCTGGGCACGGTGGCCTACCTGTTCACGTTCTTGCAGCATGACTGGTTCGTGCCCACTTTCGTGATGCTGATCGGCATCTGGCTGGGCTGCTGGTGGGTCGGCCGGGCGCAGGAGACGTCGGGCGTGGTCGGGATCGGCCGCTGGGTGCAGGGTGCGATCATGGCGGCGGCGGTCGGCGGTGCGGCGTTGCCGCTCCTCGGTCCCGTGCCCTCGCTGATCGCATGGGAGGAACCGTTCTCGCGAGCCCGGGTCGCCGACCTGCAGCGGGCCGGGGCCACGGTGCTCGTCGACTTCACGGCCGACTGGTGCCCGACCTGCAAGGTCAACCTGGCATTCGCCATCGAGACCCGCAAGGTCCGCGACGTGATCGAAAAAAACAGGGTCGTGCCGCTGCTCGCCGACTGGACTGACGGGTCGCTGGAGGTAAAGCAGGCCCTGGAGAGCCTCGGCAGCCGATCGATCCCGGTGCTCGCCGTCTTCCCGGCAGGCCGTCCCGGGGAATCGCCCCCCGCGCCGATCGTGCTCCGCGACCTGATCAGCGAGCGGGACGTGCTTGCCGCCATCGAGCAGGCCGGCCCGTCCCGGTCCCCGGCCCCGGAAATCCGCGCCGCCGCCCTGCCCTGAGCCGGCCGCGGCATGCGGCGTCGGTCTGCGTTCCCGAAGGTCTTTTCCATGTCCGCCGATTCCCCGGCCGACCCGGCCGCGGCCAGCATTCGCACGACCGGCCAGCAACTGCGGCGCCGGTCGTGGGCGGAGCCGTGGAAGATCAAGATGGTCGAGCCGATCCGCATGACCTCGCCCGCACAGCGGGCCGAGGCGATCACGGCGGCCGGCTGGAACACGTTCCTGCTCCGCTCGGAGGACGTGTACATCGACCTGCTCACCGATTCCGGCACGTCGGCGATGAGCGACCGACAGTGGGCCGGCATGATGCTCGGCGACGAGGCCTATGCCGGCAGCGCCAACTTCTACCATCTCGAGGAGGCGGTCCGTCGACATTACGGCTACCGACACCTGATCCCGACCCACCAGGGCCGCGGCGCAGAGCACATCCTCGCCCGGATCATGATCCGGCCCGGCGACACCGTGCCGGGCAACATGTACTTCACTACCACCCGCTACCACCAGGAACATGCCGGCGGCCGGTTTGTGGACGTGGTCATCGACGAGGCCCACGACCCGCAGAGCCTGCACCCCTTCCAGGGCAACGTCGATCTCGCGAAACTCGAGCAGGTGCTGACGACGGCCGTCCGCGTGCCCTACGTCTGCCTCGCCGCAACGGTCAACATGGCCGGAGGCCAGCCGGTGAGTCTGGCGAACGCTCGCGCGGTCCGCGACCTGTGCCGCCGCCACGGCGTGCCGGTCATGCTCGACGCGACACGGGCCGTGGAGAACGCCTGGTTCATCAAGTGCCGGGAGACGGGGCAGGCGGAGCGCAGCGTGGCCGACATCCTGCGCGAGTTCTGCAGCCTCACCGACGGCTGCACGATGAGTGGCAAGAAGGATCCGCTCGTCAACATCGGCGGCTGGCTGTCGCTCGACGACGACCGGCTCGCCGAGCAGGCCCGCAACCTCGTCGTGGTCTACGAGGGCCTGCATACCTACGGCGGCATGGCGGGCCGGGACATGGAGGCCATGGCCCGCGGCATCGAGGAGAGCGTCCAGGACGACCACATGCGGGCCCGCGTCGGTCAGGTGGAATACCTCGGCGAGCTGCTCCGGGCGGCCGGCGTGCCGATCGTGCTGCCGATCGGCGGCCATGCGGTGTATCTCGACGCCCGCCGCGTGTACCCGCACATCCCCCAGGACGCATTCCCGGCGCAGCTCCTCGCCGCCGAACTGTACCTCGACTCCGGGGTCCGCGCCATGGAACGCGGGATCGTGTCGGCCGGCCGCGACGTGGAGACCGGCCGGCATCACTACCCGCGGCTGGAACTCGTGCGGCTGACGATCCCGCGCCGCGTCTACACGCAGGCCCACATGGACGTGGTGGCGGAGAGCGTGGCCGCCGTCTGCGGCCGTGCCGACGCGCCCCGCGGCCTCGAGATGGTGTTCGAGCCCGAGTGTCTGCGGTTCTTCCAGGCCCGGTTCCGCCCGCGCTGAGGCTGGTCCGTCTGCGTTCGGCCGGTGCGCAGAGCGTGTGCTCGCGTCAGAGCCCCGAGGCCCGGGATCAGCGCAACTGGACGCGTTCGCCGCCGGCCGCACCGAACACGCTGCCGATCGGCCACGCTTCATGGCCGGTGTCGGCCAGCAGCCGTTGTGCCTCCAAGGCGACGTCCGGCGCCACGACCACCACCATGCCGACGCCCATGTTGAAGACCCGTTCCATCTCGTCCGCCGCGATTGATCCCAGCCCCTCAATCCAGGGGAAGACCGCCGGCACCGGCCACGCACCTCGTTCGATCACGATCTGCACGCTTTCGGGCACGATCCGCGCCAGGTTCTCGACCAATCCCCCCCCGGTGATGTGGGCGATGCCGTGCACCTGCCCCGCGGCCCCGAACCTGTCGAGAAGCACCTTGACCGGCCTGGCGTAGAGCCGTGTCGGCTCGAGCAGCACCTCGGCCACGGTCCGGCCGCCGCAGGCGGGAACAGAGTCCGCGCAGGAGAGGCCGCCGATGTCGAACACGGCCTTCCGCGCGAGGCTGTAGCCGTTGCAGTGCAGGCCGCTGGAGGCGATGCCGATCGCCACGTCGCCAGCCGCGATCTGCCGGCCGTCGACGAGCCGGCTCCGCTCCACGACACCGACGCAGAACCCGGCGAGATCATACTCTCCGCGCTGGTAGACGTCGGGCAGGATCGCCGTCTCGCCCCCCACGAGGCTGCAGCCGCACTCGACGCAGGCGTCGGCGATGCCGCGGACGAGCTGCTCGAGGAGGTCGGGATCGTCGTGTGACATCGCGACGTAGTCGAGGAAGAACAGCGGCTCGGCCCCCGTGCACAGTGCGTCGTTGACGCTCATCGCCACCAGGTCGATGCCCACCGTGTGGTGCACGCCGGCCTGCACGGCCACCTTGAGCTTCGTGCCGACGCCGTCGGTGCAGGAGACGAGCAGCGGGTCGTCGTAGCCCCGGGCGAACAGCCCCTTGAGGTCGAGCTGAAAGAGAGCGGCGAAGCCCCCTTCGGCCCCCAGAACCCGCGGGCAGTGAGTGCGGCGCATGTGTGCCGGCAGCCGGGCCATTCCCTCGCGGTACAGGTCGAGATTCACCCCCGCGCTCGAATAGGTCGCTCCCGCCACGGTCCGTCACTCCCGGAGAAAACACCGCGCCGCCGGGTTTCGCCCCGGTAACGATGGTATCATCCTCGCATCATGCCGCCCCGCAAGAGCAAGCCGACGGCCCGGCGAGCGCACGCCCAAAAACCTCTGCCGCCGCTCCAGTTCAGCCATCCGCTCCCCTACGGCGCGGTGCTGCACGACAAGGGGGTGCAGTTCGTCCTCTACAGCCGCTCCGCCACGGCGGTCCGGGTCCTGCTCTACGACGCCGTGGACGCCACGGAGCCGGCCGAGGTGATCGCTCTCGACCCCGCCACGGACCGCTGGGGAGACATCTGGAGCATTTTCGTGCCGGGCGTCGGGCCCGGGCAGCTGTATCACTTCCAGGCCGACGGCCCCTTCGATCCGGAACGGGGACAGCGGTTCGACGGACGCGCCCGGCTCGTCGATCCCTACGCCCGGGCCCTGGCCGGATCGATGCGGATCGGCCCCGAGGGACTCCTCGAGCCGCCGAGGTGCGTGGTCGTGGACGACGCCTTCGACTGGCAGGGGGACCGGCACCTGCGGCGCGGCCTCGCCGACACCGTGATCTACGAGCTTCACGTCCGCGGCTTCACCGCCAGTCCGTCGAGCGGCGTCGCCCACCCCGGCACCTACCGCGGCATCATCGAGAAGATTCCGTACCTCAAATCGCTCGGCGTGACGGCGGTCGAACTCATGCCCGTCCACGAGTACGCCGACGAGATGCCCGCCCCGAATGCCACGCCGCGGCGCAACTACTGGGGCTACGATCCGCTCGCCTTCTTCGCCCCGCACCGCGGCTACGCCTCGGGATCGGAGCCGGGCTGCCAGGTCCGTGAATTCAAGGAGATGGTCCGGGCACTCCACGCCGCCGGTATCGAGGTCATCCTCGACGTCGTCTTCAACCACACGGCCGAGGGCAACCACCTCGGGCCGACCCTGTCGTTCAAGGGGCTGGAAAACAGGGTCTATTACATGCTCGGCGACGGGGGATCGACCTACCGCAACTACAGCGGCTGCGGCAATACGGTCAACGGCAACCACCCGATCGTCCGCGAGATGATCTTTCTTTGCCTCCGGCACTGGGTGCACACCTACCACGTCGACGGCTTCCGTTTCGACCTGGCGAGCATTCTTTCCCGCGACCGAAACGGCGACCTGCTGCCGAATCCGCCGATCGTCGAGGTCATCACCGAGGATCCGATGCTCGCCGACACCAAGATCATCGCGGAGGCCTGGGACGCCGCCGGGGCCTACCAGGTCGGTTCATTCGCCAGCCTGCGCTGGGCCGAATGGAACGGCCGCTACCGGGACGACGTCCGCCGCTACTGGCGCGGCGACTTCGCCCAGACCGGCCATCTGGCCACCCGGCTGGCGGGCTCGAGCGATCTATACGGCGACGACGGCCGCCAGCCCTTCCACAGCATCAACTTCGTCACCTCTCACGACGGCTTCACCCTCAACGACCTCGTCAGCTACCGGGAAAAGCACAACGAGGCCAACGGCGAGGGCAACCGGGACGGCGACGACAACAACTTCTCTGAGAACTACGGCGTCGAGGGAGCGACGACGCAGCCCGAGATCGCAGCGATCCGGGCCCGCCAGGTCCGCAACCTGCTGGCCACGCTGCTCCTCAGCCAGGGCGTGCCGATGCTGCTGGCGGGCGACGAGTGCCGGCGGACCCAGCAGGGCAACAACAACGCCTGGTGCCAGGACAGCCCGGTGTCGTGGTTCGACTGGAGCCTCGTCGAGCGGGAGACCGACCTCGTCCGCTTCCTGGCGACACTCGTCCGCTTCCGCCTCGACAACCCGACGCTCCGGCGCCGCACATTTCTCCGCGGCGGCTCGAGCGACGGGGGCGGGCTTCCCGACGTCGAGTGGTTCTCGCCGGAGGGGGCCCACATCGACTGGTACGCGGCCGATGGCAGCCTGGCCTGCTGCTTCGGCGCCCCGACGGCCGAGCAGCTCCGCGGCAGTGCGGATCCGGCAGCCGGCGGGACGGCAGGCGACCCGCGGCACGTCCTCATCTTTGCCCACGCCGGTTCGACGCCCCGGACGTTCCGCTTTCCCGATCCGCCGGCCCTGCGGCGGCTGAAGTGGCGGGTGTTCATCGACACAGGGCGGCCGTCGCCGCATGACATCCATGCCGACGGAGCCGGCCCCACGATCGACCCGGAGTTGCCGCTGGAACTTCCGGAGCGGTCGCTCGTCTGTCTGGTGGCCGATCTCGCCCCGCCGCCGCCGGTCCGCCGTCGCGTTGCCGCACACCGGCACTGACGGCTACGATGACAGAGGTTGTTTTCCGCACCCGCCAGGGAGCGGCCCAGATCCCCGACCCCGGTTCCTACCGTCCCTCGAGGAAATCGCGCCATGAATCGCCCATTCCACCCCGCCCGCCCTGCCTCCCCGGCCCTCCTCGTCTGGGTGCCGCTTGCCTGTACGCCAATTGTCTGGATGGCCGCCGGCTGTGTCCCCTCACAAACCAGCCAGCCCCCTGCCCCCCAGGCGCAGAAGGTCAAGGAAGACAAGCACGACCACGACCACGACCACGACGACCATGCCCATCCAGAGACGCTCGCCGCCGGAGTGAAGGAGTTGGAGGGGATCGCGACCGCCGTCAAGACGCATCTCGACGCCGGCGACAAGAAAAAGGCGGACGATGCCGTCCACCTGGTTGGGCATCTGGTTGAGGATCTGCGCGGTCTCCTGCCGAAAGAGAAACTGTCGGCCGAGGCACAGGCCACGGCAGGCAAGGCGCTCGACGAAATCTTCGACGCCTTCGACGCCGTCGACGTCGCCCTGCATGCCGACGAGGGAAAGTCGAAGCCGGCGACGGAGGTCTTCGCCTCGGCGGCGGAGAAGATCCAGGCGGCCCTCGAGACACTGAAGGGACTCTAGTCGAGGAGGTAGCGTGAACGGACGACGTGCGCGGAGTGTGATCGGCTCGATGTGCTGCCTGCTGGTCGGGGCTGCTCTGTCCACGGCCACGGCCGCCGCGGCCGAAGCGGCTGCGGATCACAGTCACCTGCTGCTCGATGCCGAGCCGCAGGGTGCCGTGTCTCTGGCGGCCGCCAAGGAGAAGCTCACGACCACGCCCCAGCCAGTGGTGATCGCCGGCCGGATCGGTGCCAAGGGGATGGATCCGTTCCTGGAGGGCAAGGCTTCGTTTTCGCTGCTCGAGATTCCCGCCGACGACCATGCCGCCAAGCCGGGGCACGACGCCGACAACTGCCCGTTCTGCAAGAAGCGGGCGGCGAAGTCTCCGATCGCGGCGGTGCAGTTCGTCGGGACCGACGGCAAGCCGATTCCCGTCGATGCCCGGAAACTGTTCGGTGTCGCCAAGGGGAGCGACGTGGTGATCCGTGGAAGCGGCATCTTCGACCCGAAGTTGGGGATTCCGGTGCTGCAGGTCACCGCGGACGGCATCTACGTCCGCAAGCCGGTCAAATGACCGCGTCGCTGACCGCACCCGGCGTCGCCTTCAAGGAATGGGCGGCAATCTGCCGGGCCCTCGCGGCCGGCCGTCAGGACGTGATCCTGCGCAAAGGGGGCATCGTCGAGCCGGGGGGTGGCTTCCGGCCGGAGCATACCCGGTTTCTCCTGCTGCCGACGTTCCTGCATCAGTCGCCCGAGAGCCTCGTGCCCGAGGCCCGCGATCTGCTCGACGGCATCGACGCCGACCGGCCTCCGGAGGGGAGCGTCGTATTTCGGCACGTGGCCACGGTGACCACCGCGCGGAGGATCGTGCGGCTCGAGGATCTCGCGCGCTACCGGCCGCGGCATGTGTGGGCCGACACGGTGGTGGCAGAGCGGTTTCACCGCTGGCAGGACGAGCTCCACGTGCTCGAGGTCGATGTCGCGCCCCTCGCCGAGCCGCTCGTCCTGCCGTGGTGCGACGCCTACGGCGGCTGCAAATCGTGGGTCGGTGTTCGCGCCGCCGAGCCATCCTGGCCTCGGCGGCTTACGTAGGCGGCCATCGTGGCCGCCGTGGCCTATCGGACGACCCTCGCGCCACCACCCTTGATCAACTTCTCGGCGTTCGCGCCGCCGAGCCATCCTGGCCTCGGCGGCTTACCTAGGCGGCCATCGTC